>DATBDB010000030.1:0-11241 GCA_036270155.1 Gaiellaceae bacterium | reverse complement strand
GGCCGCATCGTTCGCGAGATCGCAACGCCGGCGTCGCCCACCAGGCCGACCGCCTCCCACTCGCCGAGCGACAGTGCGCTCACCTCCAGGTGAACGAAGTTCGTCTGCACGCGCTCGAGGTCGACCGGCAGGCCCTGTTCGGCCCACGCCTCCCCCAGGCGGCGTGCGCGTGCGTGATCCTCGGCGAGCCGCTCGACGTTGTGGTCGAGCGCGTAGACGCCGGCCGCTGCGATGATCCCCGCCTGGCGCATCGCGCCGCCCATGCGGTGCTTCTCCATGCGAGCGCGGTGCATCAGCTCCGACGAGCCGGCGATCAGCGCGCCCAGCGGGCAGCCGAGGCCTTTGGAGAGGCACAGCGTCACCGTGTCGAAGAGCGACCCCAGCTCGGCGGCGGTCACGCTCGACGCGACGGCGGCGTTCATCAGGCGCGCGCCGTCCAGGTGAAGCTTCACCCCGAGCTCGCGCGCGGTCGCTGTGACCTCGCGCAGCTCGTCGAGCGGCCAGACCGTGCCGCCGGCGTTGTTGTGCGTGTTCTCGAGCGCGACGACCGAGGTGCGTGGAGTGTGAAAGCTGCCGTCCTCATGCATCGTCTCGCGGATCTGCTCCGACGAGATCCGTCCGCGGTCGCCACGAACCCCATGCACCTGGAGCCCGGCGTGCGCCGCAGCGCCGCCGAGCTCGGAGACGACGATGTGCGCGGTCTCCTCGACGACAACCTCGGTCGCGCGCTCACCGAGGATCAGGAGCGCGATCTGGTTGCCCATCGTGGCCGTCGGAAGGTACACGGCCTCCTCCTGCCCGAGCAGTTGCGCACCGCGGCGCTCGAGCTCGAGGACGGTCGGGTCCTCGCGGTCCTGCTCGTCGCCGACGTCGGCGTTCGCCATCGCCTCGCGCATTGCCTGCGACGGCTTCGTCTTGGTGTCGGAGCGGAGATCGATCACGCCCGACAATCTAGAGATGCAGCGCTACCGTGTCGCGATGGATCTCGACCTGATCACCGAGGTGCTGGCGGACGAGCCGGCGTACCGCTCCCGGCAGGTGTGGGAGTGGGTCGCGCGTGGCGCGACCTCGTACGGCGAGATGACGAACCTCCCGGCGCAGTCCCGCACACTGCTCGAGGAGCGCGCCCCGTTTTCGACACTGACGCTCGTCCACGAGGCCAAATCGGTGGACGGAACGGTGAAGGCGCTCTTTCACACCCACGACGGCCACCCGCTCGAGGCCGTCCTGATGCGGTTCCGCGACGGACGCCGCTCGGTGTGCGTGTCGTCGCAATCCGGCTGTCCGCTGACCTGCACGTTCTGCGCGACCGGCCAGATGCAGTTCCGCCGGAACCTGACCGCCTGGGAGATCCTCGATCAGGCGCTGCACTTCAAGCGCATCGAGCCGATCGACCACGTCGTCTTCATGGGCATGGGCGAACCGATGCTCAACTTCGACCACGTGCTCGCAGCCGCGCGCCGGCTTCCGGATCTCGGCGTCACGCACCGGCGCACCACGATCTCGACGGTCGGCTGGCTCCCCGGGCTCACGCGCTTCATCGACGAGGTCGACGACCCGATCCGCCTCGCGCTGTCGTTGCATGCACCGGCCGACGCGCTTCGGAGCTCGATCATGCCGGTCAACGACCGCTATCCCCTCGAGGACGTCCTCGCGGAATGCCATCGGTACTTCGAGCTGCGCGGGCGCAAGGTGTTCGTCGAGTACGTCATGCTCGCCGGCGTCAACGACACCGTCACGCACGCGAAGAAGCTCGCCGAGTTGCTCGACCGCAACATCTTCAAGGTGAACCTGATCCCCTACAACCCGACGGGGTTCTACGACGGCTCATCGCGCACGACGATTGCCGAGTTCAAGGACGCGCTGCACGCCGCCGGTTTCTCGCCGACCGTGCGGCTGACCCGCGGCCGGGACATCGCGGCCGCGTGCGGCCAGCTAGCCGCGACGGCGTAGTTACGCGGGCGCCGGCCCGTCGACGTTCACGACGAGCGGCCCGTCTCCGACGAGGGAGAGAACGAGCTCCTGGATCTGATCGAGCGGGTTGACGTCACGATGGATCAGCCCGGCCGGGACGTGGAAGAACCCACCCTCAACGACGTCCGTGCTCTCCGTGCCGCCAGGCCCGAACTCGAAGCGAGCGCTTCCCGAGACGATGTAGCCGAGGACGTCCCGGTTCCCATGGTGGTGCCAGCCCGTCTCGGCACGCGGCTCGGCCCGCGAACGAATGAGTGTGGCGCGAGCGGTCTCGAACGCGAGCTCGCGCACAATCCCGGGTGTCGGGGCGCCTTCGACCAGGTCGTCCGGGGATAGGGCGGAGACGCGGTCGGTCGCGGCCACAGTTCAGGCTAGCGCGGGCGCGTGCCCCTAGGAAGAGCTGACGCGCAGCGCGACGAGCGGCGCCGGCGAGTCGACCGCCGTCTCGCCGGACACGACCCGCTCGAGCGCGGCGACGCAGCGTTCGTCGAAAGCGGTGCCCGATTCACGGCGCAGCAGCGCCATCGCGTCCTCGTGCGTCCACGCTGGGCGATACACGCGCTTGGAGATCAACGCGTCGTAGACGTCGCACACGGTGAGGATCCGCGTGTCAAGATCGATCGCGTCGGCCGCCAGGCCACGCGGATAGCCCGCGCCGTCGAGGCGCTCGTGGTGGTCACGCACGAGCTGGCGGACCGCCTGCGAGAAACCGCCGAGCTCGGTCAGCAGCTTGTTCCCCCACTCCGGGTGTCCCTGCACGACCTCGTACTCGTCGTCGTCGAGAGCGGTCGGCTTCTTCAGGATCGCGTCGGGAACCGCGAGCTTGCCGATGTCGTGGACGAGCCCCCCGATCGCGAGGGTGCGCAGGCGATTCGCAGACAGCCCGAGCTGTTCCCCGACCTGCACTGCGAGCAGCGCAACGCGCCGCGTGTGACGCTCGGTGTACTCGTCCTTGTCGGCAAGGCGCACCGTGAGCGCGCGCACGTGGGAGCCGAGAAAGATGTCTTCGGCAGCGACGAGATCCGCGCCGCGGAGGTCGCCGGCGAGCGGTCGCGACTGCGCTGCGCGCGCGAGATCGATCGCAACGGCGATCCCGACGAGCAGGATCCCGTCGAGCTCCACCTCGTGGCCGATCCACCAGCCGAGCTGGGTGTAGTCCATCGTCAGCGCCGGGACGAGCGCGGTCGCGAGCCAGACCAGCCCCACGACGACCACGAGATCAAGCGCGCGCTGCGTGAGCAGGAACGTCCGCAGTGCACGAAGCGCGAGCAACCCGTACGCAGCGAGACCGACCAGGAGCAGCGCCATCGCCTCCGCGCTGTTCGGCGCCGGCACGGACGGAACGAGGCTCGGCCACACGAGCGCCGAGAAACCGAGCGCAAGCACGATCGTGAGCAGTACTCCTTCGAGCACGAGCAGCGGCCGCACGCTCTGCAGGACGCGCGGCAAGGGCAGGACGGACATCGCAAGGATCAGCGCACCCGCGGGCAGCGTCGCACCACCTGTCAGTGCAATAACCCCGTTGTCCCCAAACCAGACGCCGGGCGTCGCGAAGCCGTGCAGTGCGAGCAGGCTCGCCATCACCGCGAATGCGGTCCCGACGAGGACGGTGCGCGTATCGGAGCGCCTCGCGCCCACGACGGTCAGGCCGAGTGCCGCCGCCGCTGCGACGAGCGCGCTGAAGCCGACGGAGTAGAAGTGCATCGCCGCCGTGAGGTTGACCTTGACGTCTCCCCAGAGGACGTGAACGACAGCGGGCGCCGCCCCGGCCACCGCTCCGACCACGAGCACAGGCAGCAGCCGCTCTCTGAGCCCGCTCCGCATCAAAGGCTCTTTCGGCACGAAGTGGCCCGATCCTTAGCCCCCGTAGGCGATAGTTCGCTCCGTGTTCAAGCGCGCAGCTCGCGAGACTCGGGTCATGGCGGGTCTGCTCCTCATCGCGGCGGCCGTCGCAACAGGCCTCCACGAGGTGAACCAGGCCAAAGGCCGGGCGGACAGGGACTTTGCGCTCTGCGGGGGCGCCACCCAGGCGCCCGACTGCGTGTCGAAGCGCCGGCCGGTCACGATCACCTGGACCGCGTCAAGCGCCAACGGCTTCCGCCGGGAGTACTCGGTGAACGTCCACACGCGGCCGCACGTCACCGTCTCCCTCTCCGGACTGAGCAAGACCGGCGTGGCCCCGTTCCAGGGGCTCAGGACGACGGAGATCCGCTACCGCCAGGGGCGCGTGGTCGCGTTCGTCGCTCCCGATGGGACGTCGCTCGAGTTTCCGTTCTCCTTCAGCGTGCACCTCGCGATCGTGCTGGGGTCGGCGGTCGTCGCCTTCCTGCTCGGATTGGGCTCGCTCGCCTGGGGCCTGACCCGCGTGAACCGCACTCCGCGGGCATAACCGGGGACGCCGCTACCCTCCGGCGTCGTGGCAAACCGCCCTCTCGCCCAGCGCAATGACCTGCGCAACGTCGCAATCGTCGCCCACGTCGACCACGGGAAGACGACGCTCGTGGACGCCATGCTCTGGCAATCCGGCTCGTTCCGCGCGAACCAGGATGTTGCCGAGCGCGTCATGGACTCGGGCGACCTCGAGCGTGAGAAGGGCATCACGATCCTCGCGAAGAACACCTCGGTTCAGCGCGGCGACGTCAAGATCAACATCCTCGACACCCCGGGCCACGCGGACTTCGGCGGTGAGGTCGAGCGCGGGCTGACGATGGTCGACGGCGTGCTGCTGCTCGTCGATGCGTCCGAAGGGCCGCTGCCGCAGACGCGGTTCGTCCTCCGCAAAGCCCTGGAGTCCCGTCTTCCCGTTGTGCTGGTCGTGAACAAGATCGATCGCCCCGACGCCCGCGTCGAAGAGGTCGTGAACGAGGTCTACGAGCTCTTCCTCGATCTCGATGCGACCGCGGAACAGATCGAGTTCCCGATCGTCTACACGATCGCGCGCGACGGCAAAGCGGGCCTCGATCCGAACACGCTCGCCGACGATCTGACGCCCCTCTTCGAAACGCTGCTCGAGACGATCCCGCCGCCGTCGTACGACCCGGACCATCCGCTGCAGGCGCTCGTCACGAACCTCGACGCTTCTCCGTATGTCGGCCGGCTCGCGCTGCTCCGCGTTCGGCACGGCACCCTCAAGAAGGGCCAGCAGATCGCCTGGTGCCGCGCGAACGGCACGATCGAGAACGCGCGCGTCGTCGACCTGCTGATCACCGAGGCGCTCGACCGCGTCTCCGCCGACGAGGCAGGCCCGGGCGAGATCGTCGCACTGGCCGGCCTGCCGGAGGTGACGATCGGCGAAACGATCGCCGACCCGGCCGACCCGCGTCCGCTGCCCGTGACCGTCGTCGACGAGCCGAGTCTCTCGATCACGATCGGCATCAACACTTCACCGCTCGCCGGCACCGAGGGTGACAAATTGACCGCGAGCCAGGTCAAGCAGCGCCTCGACCAGGAGCTCGTCGGCAACGTCTCGCTGCGCGTCCTCGCCACGGCGCGGCCGGACACCTGGGAGGTACAGGGCCGCGGAGAGCTGCAGCTCGCGGTGCTCGCGGAGATCATGCGCCGCGAAGGGTTCGAACTGACGATCGGCAAGCCCGAGGTGCTCGTGCGCGAGATCGACGGCAAGCGCCACGAGCCGGTCGAGCGCGTCGCGATCGATGTTCCCGAGGAGTTCGTGGGCGTCGTCACGCAGCTGCTCGCGCTGCGCAAGGGGCGGATGCAGCAGATGGTCAACCACGGCACCGGCTGGGCGCGCATGGAGTACCTCGTGCCCGCGCGCGGCCTGATCGGCTTCCGCACGGAGTTCCTGACCGAGACGCGCGGGTCGGGGATCATGCACCACATCTTCGAGAAGTGGGAACCGTGGTTCGGTGAGCTGCGCACGCGGCCGACGGGCAGCCTCGTCGCCGACCGCCGCGGCCAGGCGACCGGCTTCGCGATCGAGAACCTGCAGGAGCGTGGCTCGCTCTTCATCGCACCGACCGACGAGCTCTACGAGGGCATGGTCGTCGGCGAGAGCTCGCGGCGCGATGACCTGGACGTGAACGCCTCCAAGCCGAAGAAGCTGACCAACATGCGCGCCTCCGGCTCGGACGACCTGATCCGCCTGATCCCGCCGCGCCCGCTCTCACTCGAGCAGGCGCTGGAGTTCATCCGCGACGACGAGTGCGTCGAGGTGACACCCAAGTCGGTGCGCCTGCGCAAGGTCGAGCTCTCCGCCTCCAAGCGGGCCAGCTCCGCCTCCAAGCGCAAGCGCGAGACCGCGTCGGCCTAGCCGGCCCCTTCGACTGAAGTCAACCGCGGCGGTGAACCACCGATCGAGGGCTTGGTCAACCGGCCCTTGATCGTGCATGGTGATCAAGGGCCCTGTGCGGCGGGGCCTCAATTTCCATCCATCACCTGCGGAGCGACAGAGGAGCGGCATGAGTGCGACTGAACTGCGGGCGAAACTGCGGGCCGTCAACACCGGCGGCTTGTTTTTCCGGCTCCTGACGCGTTAAGCGTCCCGACGGCGGCACGAGGGCACGTCCGCCGTTTCTGGCCTACCGCACCCTGGGCCGCGGTGCTTTACTCGGGCTAGGAATGGTTCATCGAGGCGTCAGGGCGGGGGACCGGTTCCAGCGGCGGAACTGGAGCGCCAGCGAGGTGCAGGAGGCGCTCGTGATCAGCGGCGAGATCCCGCTGTGGCTGGTGGACGGGGACGACCGGATCGCGTTCGTGAACGACGCAGCGATCCGGATCCTGGGCTACGACAGCGACGAGGAGCTGCTCGGCCGCCCGAGCCACGACACCGTCCACTGGAAGCACCCCGACGGGTCGGCATACCCGGCGGAGGACTGCCCGATCACCCACGCGACTCGGCGCGGCGAGGCGATTCGCATGGAGCGCGACTGGTGGGTTCGCAAGGACGGCAGCATGGTTCCGATCTCGATTCACTGCGTCCAGATGGAGATCGATGGACGTATGGGGACCGCCATGACGTTTCACGACCTGACGGCGAGCGTGCAGGCCGAGGACGAGCGCCGGCGGCACGAGATTGCGCGGGCGCGTCTCGTCGAAGTCAGTGCGTCGCGCGCCCGGATCTCGGCCGCCGCGGATGACACCCGGAAGCGAATCGAGCGTGACCTGCACGACGGCATCCAGCAATCGCTCGTCTCGCTCTCACTCGAGCTGCGCGCGGCGCTGGCTGCGGTGCCGCCGGAGCTCGGCCAGCTCGAGGGCGAGTTGTTGCAGATAGTCCAAGGGATGACGAACGCGCTTGACCAAGTGCGGGAGATCGCACACGGGATTCACCCCGCGGTCCTGTCCGAGGGAGGCCTGGCGCCGGCGCTGAAGGTGCTGGCGCGCCGCTCGGTCGTGCCCGTCGACCTGAACCTGCGCGCCGTGCGGCGTCTGCCTCCGCCGATCGAGGTCGCGGCGTACTACGTCGTGTCGGAGGCCTTGACAAATGCCGCCAAGCACGCGCAAGCGTCCGTCGTCAACGTCGAGCTCGACACGCACGACGGGATCTTGCAGCTGGCGATCCGCGACGATGGGATTGGAGGAGCTGACGCTGCCCGGGGATCGGGAATGGTCGGGCTGAGCGATCGCATCGAGGCGGTCGGCGGCACGTTCACCGTGTCGAGCCAGCCGGGCCACGGAACGCACATCCGGGTAGAGATCCCGCTGGCGACGGAAACGCCGAAGTCAGTCGAAGCGCCGCATTCCGAGAACGCTCGGATCACGTGATGGTCAGCTGGCGACGGCTTTGTGCAGAGCAGCAGTGACTCCCGCGGCCCGGTGGTCTGCCTGTTCATCCAGCGCGTCCTGACCCGGCGTCCGATCGCAGAGGCGGCGCGTTGCCCACAGACTCCAGCCATGGACCCGCACCACCACCTGACATGACCGACCCGATGACCACCAACGACGGCGACGATCACCTCGGCGGTCGACTGCTGTTAGCCGAACCGGACGCACTGAGCGAGGAACAGCGCTCACTGTACGAGCATCTCGAGAGCAACCAGATTCCCTGGGCCACTCGAACCGGGTTCCAGAGCACGACCTCCGGAGGCCGGCTGATTGGCCCGTTCAACCCAATGCTGTTCAGTCCCGGCGTGGGGATAGGTCTGTTGGCCTTCATGGAGGCCGAGGCGGCCTCGACGTCGTTGGACGAGCAGACACGACAGGTCGTGATCCTGGTTGTCGGCGCCGTATGGCAGGCCGGCTACGAGCTGTACGCCCATTCCGCGGAGGCGCGTGCTGTCGGGCTTGGCGACGATGTGATCGAGGCGCTGGTGGCAGGGGAGATCCCCGATGCTCTGTCCGAGGCGGAACGGGCCGCCGCCCGCGTCGCACACCAGCTCACCGCTGAGCGGCGGATCGACAACGCCACGTACGCAGCCGCGCGCGACGCTTTCGGCGAACGCTGGCTGCTTGATCTCGTTCTGCTGGTTGGCTTCTACCAGACCGTCTGCGGGTTGCTGAATGCGTTCGAGATCCCGGTTCCGAATACAAGCCGCTAGTCGACGAAGACGTCCGTGAAGGCGAACGCGTCGACGTCCACGAGCCCGCGGTCGGTGAGCTTGAGATGCGGGATCACGGGCAGCGCCAGGAAGCTCATCGCCATGAATGGAGCGGGAACTGCGCAGCCGAGCCGCCGAACCGCGGCCGTCGCGGCGTCGAGCTCATCGGCCACCACCTCCGGTGCCTCGTCCGCCATGAGGCCTGCGAGCGGCAGCGCAATCGTCGCTTTCACGTCGCCCCCCTCCACCACGGCGATTCCCCCGCCCAGGTCGACGACGGCGCGCGCCGCGACCAGGCCGTCCTCATCGTCGGCGGCCACGACGACGATGTTGTGACAGTCGTTCGCGACGGTCGAAGCCATCGCACCGCGCCGAAGACCGAAGCCGCGAACGAACCCCATTCCGACATTGCCTGTCGCGCGGTGGCGCTCGATGACGCTCACGCGCAAGAGATCCCGGTCGGGATCGGCGACGGCCACGCCGTCCTCAACGCACACCTCCTCCACCTGCGCCGTCGTGACCAGCTGGTCCTCGACGATGCCGATGACTCGCACCCGGCGCCCCGCCGCCGGCAATCGCAGGTCGGCGGGCCACGCCACGTTGAACGTGTCGGGAAGCGTGACCGAAGGCGCGACACTGTCCTCCAACCTGATCCCGTCGCGCGCGACGACCCGGCCTCCGGCGATCACGAGCTCGACCGGCAACGCACCCAGGTCGGACGTCACAAAGAGATCGGCGCGTCTCCCAGGCGCTACGGCGCCGCGGTCGCGGAGGCCGTAGTGCTCCGCCGGATTGAGGGTCGCCATGGTGATGGCGGTGAGCGGATCGAGACCGCCGCGGATCGCGGTTCGCACAAGTGAGTCGATCGAGCCGTCCCGCAACAACTCGCCGGGCACCCGGTCATCCGTCGCGAACGCGCATCGGCGAGCAGCGTGCTCGTCCACCGCGGGCAACAGATCGAGCAAGTTCCGGGCATTGGACGCCTCGCGCAGGAACACCGTCATGCCGAGCCGCAGCTTCTCGCGCGCCTCCTCTGCCGTAACGGACTCGTGATCACTCGAGATACCGGCACCGGTGTACGCCTGCAGGTCCGGACCGGCGAGCCCCGGGACATGCCCGTCGACCGGCCGCCCGGCAAATGCGCACAGCTTGTCCAGCACGTCGCTGCTGCCCGCAAGGACTCCCGGGAAATTCATCACCTCCGCGAGGCCGAGCACCCGCGGGTGCTCGCCGAGCGCGACGAGATCATCTACGCCGAGTGCCGCACCGGACGTTTCCAGCGACGAGGTTGGCACACACGAGGGCGCCATCACGAACATCGACAGGTCCAGTCCCTCGCTCACGTCGAGCATGTACCGAACCCCCTCGATGCCGAGAACGTTCGCAATCTCGTGCGGATCGCAGACAACGGTCGTAACACCGTGCGGCAGGACCGCATCGGCGAACCGGTGCGGCGGAAGCATCGAGATCTCGATGTGAACGTGCGCGTCGATCAGCCCCGGACACACGTACCGGCCATCGAGCTCGATCACCTCATGCGCCGGCAGGTCGCCGAGCCCGACGATGCGATCACCGCGCAGCGCGACCGAGGTCTCGACGCTCTCGTGCGTGAACACGTTCACCACACGGCCTCCGCGTAGAA
Organism: Gaiellaceae bacterium; assembly: GCA_036270155.1. Taxonomy (GTDB): domain Bacteria; phylum Actinomycetota; class Thermoleophilia; order Gaiellales; family Gaiellaceae; genus PALSA-600. The sequence continues at coordinate 1,128 of DATBDB010000030.1, read as the reverse complement.
GCAGGTCGGCTTCAACGGCCCCCCGGGCAGCTTTGATGAATTCGCCCAGGTCATCCACCGCACCCGGACGTGTCTCGCGGTTGCTGATCAGGCTCGAGCTCGTGCGCTCTAGCTCCCCGTTCGCGACCCGGTTAACCACTGCCCAGGAACCGCGACCAGGGGGCGATCGGCACCTGCCCGCGCGCCGGTTTACACCGATGGGCAGGCGGTATCAGAACTGCAAATGACGACTCCGCGGTCGACGTTCACGATCGCCTTCCTCGTGCTGATCCTGGGCACGCTCGCGTCGGCCGGCGCGATCGCGCAGACCCCGGTGACGCACGTTCGCGCCGGCGAGAAGCCCCATCCGGCGACCCTCAAGGTCCTGGCATACGACAAGTCGGCCGCCAGACCACTGACGAAGTACCGAATCGCCTACCTGGCCGAGTGCACCAACAACCCGTACTGCGCAACGAGGCTGGACGGGCTCAAGGCGGCGGCGCGGAAATACGGGTTCGAGTTCAAGGTCTTCGATGCGAACTTCAGCCCCGCGACGCAGTTGAGGCTCGTGCAAGACGCCGTCGCACGAGGATACGACGGGTATCTCTTCGCGCCGACCGCCAAAGCGCCTGGTTGCAGCATGTGGCACAGGTATCTGAGGCCGACAACAAAGCCCGTCGTGACACTCGACATCCCAATGTGCAACGACGCGGACTACACACCCGGCGTGGCTGCGACGGTGACGATGGTGCGTCAGGCGTTTTTCGACGCCCACGTCGAGAACGCCTTCAAGACGTGCACGACGCCCTGCAAGGTGGCGGCGCTCGGAGGATTCACCGGATCCGACCTGTTCACCATCTGGGAACGGGCGATCAGGCACGCGGCGGCGAAGTATCCGAAGGTTGAGGTCGTCAGCGATCAGCCCGGGAACTACGACCCGCGCGTTGCCTTGCGCGTGACGGGAGCCGCTCTTGTGGCGCACCCAGATCTCGACATGGTGATCTCGTCGTGGGACGACATGACCCGGGGGGCCGAACAGGCGATCAAAGCGGTGGGAAAGCGACCGGGCAAGGACGTTCGCATCTACACGACAGGCGCGACGAAAGATGCCGTTTCGAAGGTGAAATCCGGCGTCTACAACGAGACCTC
>DATBDB010000029.1:0-14525 GCA_036270155.1 Gaiellaceae bacterium | reverse complement strand
GGACCCAGCGGTGCCTCACCGCGGCCGACGCGAAGCTACCGGGCAGCCACTGCTCGACCGTCACGCCGGCCGTGCACCGGCTCGGCCGCCGCCGCGAAGCGGACACGCGGTTCGCGACCCCGCGTGTACTGAGGCCGACGTTCTTCGTCTTCGACCTGACCGTCACTGACGGCAGTGCGACCTCCAACGAATTCGTGCGGATCAAGGTGCTGCCGCTGCCGACGGCCGGCAAGGGCTTCACGATCCGAAACGCGCATCCGAAGGCCGAGAAGCCAAACGGTCCCGCGACCGAGAAGCGGACGCTGCCTCGACCAGCGGTGAAGCTGAAGAACACGGCGCCGAAAAAGGACACGGCGGCGCCGGGTGTGACGAACACGACGGCCAAGGCCGCCGACACGACGACGACGACCGCGACGACGACGACCGCGACGACCACCGCCGGGCCCGCCCTGCCGGCCGTCTTCTGCCAGTTGGTCAACGATGCGATCAACTCGAGCGGCTCCTTCTCCGCAACGATCGCGGGCGGCGTCAGCCTCGAGCTCAAGGGCATCAGCGTCTCCGGGACCGATTGCTCTGCCGATACGACGGTCAGCTTCTCCGGCGCGTCGTTCAAGGTGCACGGGTACCTGAGCGCAACGGGCGTCTCGGGCTCGATCTCGAAGGACGGCGTCTCGTTCAGTTCGGGCACCCTCACGGGCCCTGACGCCTGGGGCGCGCCGTCGTTCACGATCGGCTCGGGGATCTCCATCCCGTTCGGCGGTGGCTCCGTGTCGCTGTCGGGCACGGTCACGGCGGGCGGCTTCGCGTTCGTGCCGCTCCCCTCCGGCTGGCACGGCTCGACGAGCGTCACGTTCGGCTCCGGCTCGAATGGGACGGGTGTCTCGGTCTCGACGACCGCGACCGGCCCGAAGATCGATGCGAGCCCGAACTCGGATCCGCCGACGGCGACCGTCCAGGGCTCGGTTGCGAACGACGGCACGTTCTCGCTCGCGTTCGACATCCAGCGGATCGTCCAGCTCGCGGGCACGGGTGTGAACGTCTCCGGCCGCGTGACGCGTTCGGCTCCGGGTGGCGCGATCTCGGCCGAGGTCGAAGGCTCGATCACGAGCCCGATCCAGATCGTTCCGGGTCTCTCGATCAAGACGCTGAAGGTGAAGGTCGCTCCGACCGACCAGACGCTCGGTATCACCGCGGAGGGAACGATCGGTCTCGCGGTCCCGTCCGGCTCCGCAGATGTGAACGTCAAGCTCGCCTACGACAACCCGGCGAACTGGTCGCTCACCGCGGAAGGCGCGGGCGACGCGGCTTGGACGCCGCTGCCGGGCCTGACGATCGCCTCGAAGGACTTCTCGGGTGCGATCGTCGCGAAGGACGACAAGTACGAGCTATCGCTCAAGGTCGCGCTCTCGAACGACTGGAAGCCGACGTCGAGCATGACTGTCTCGAACCTCGTGCTGAACCTGTCGAACGTCTGCCCGAACACGGGAGCGCCGTGCCCGCCGCAAGCGTCGGTCTTCCTCGATCTCAAGGGCGACGTCGCATTCACGCTGCCGTCGATCGGCGTCGCGAAGGCCAGCATCGCCGGCGCGCTCGCCCTGCCGAGCGGTGAGTTCAGCGTCGAGGCGAAGCTGACGCAACCGCTCCAGGTCGCCGCGGGCATCACGATCGACAACGCGAGCGTTCTGATCCAGCACGGCATGAAGGACGCCTCGGAGGAACCGAGCGCCGAGAACGTCGATAACGGCGGTCTCCGCATCGACCTGATGGGCGGCATCACGGTGCCGGGCCTCGGCAAGCTGCCGACCGTTCACGCGTCCTTCTCGAGCAAGGGCTGGGCGGTCGCCATTCCGCTCGGCTCGTTCTCGCTGCCGGGCGCGAGCGGTGACGGCTCGAAGCTCTCGAACACGGTCATGGGGTGGTCGTCGTACCCGACCACGATGTCGGTCGTCGACCCGGTCACGAAGGCCGTCTCGAAGATCAGCCTGACGGCGGGTGCGTTCAAGCTCACCGGCAACTTCTCCACGCCGGCCTGGCTCAAGCAGAGCCTGAAGCTGCCGGGAGACATCCGCGGCCGCGCGACCGGGATCATCGACCCGGCAAACGACACGTACTCGCTCCGCATGGAGTTCGACGTCCCGGGCCAGCCGTACCTGTACGGCGGCGACAACACGGCGACGAGCATCAAGCTGAAGAGCACGTTCTTCGAGATCGCGCGGCAAGGGGCGGACTTCAACGTCGCGCTCGGAGGCACCGCCGGTCTGAAGGTCGCCGCGACCGCCAGTGCGCCCGAGAGCAACGTCGACCTGAGCGTGGCGCTCGGGTACGCGGTCACCTCGCAGACCGTCACCGGCATGCTCTCGTTCTCGAGCCCCGCGGGGTGGCAGAACGCGTTCGGTGCGAAGGATCTGACGCTCTACGACCTCGCGCTCCAGTTCCAGTTCAACATCCCCACGCTGACCCCGGCTGTCGGGTTCGGCGCGCGCGCGGTCCTACCGGCGCAGATTCGCCAGCAGCTCGGTGTCGTCAACGGTGCGAGGACAACGATCGTCGCGAACATCTCCGTGACGAACCCGTGCCTCGGCATCCAGGTCGACGACGCGACGGGCAAGGGCGTCGACGTGCTCAACATCGGCAACTCCACGTTGACCGCGAAGGCGTTCCTGCTCCAGATCGCGCCGACCGGCTGCACCGTCGGGCAGTTCAGGTACGCACCGGGCTTCTCGGTGAACTTCGACGGCAAGGTCGCGGGTGTCCCGCTCGCGATCAAGGCGACGCTCCAACTCGTGCCGTTCGCGTTCGACGCGACGGTCGACGTGGGTGAATTCCCCGTGGGCGGCATGACGATCAAGAAGACGCACGTCGAGGTCTCCCTCGCGGTGAACAAGGTGAAGATCGCATTCTCGGGCGGCGTCGAGGCGTTCGGGACGAACGTCGATCTCACGGGTGGCTTCCAACAGAACGGACAAACCGTGATCGCCGACTTCACGGGCACGCTCGACAAGCTCGCGCTCGGCGGCGATGCGGTCACCGCGAACAACCTCAAGGTGACGACCCACGTCGAAACCGGGCCAAGAAACGTGCTCCAGTTCTCGGCCTCGGGTGCGATCACGCTGCTCGGATCGTCGGCGAAGGGGAACTTCGACCTCTCGCTCGCCAACGGGCAGCTGAATCAGGCCAAGGCCGACGTGGTCGCCGCCGTCAAGCTCGGCGGAGCCGGCGGCCTCTCGCTCGACGGCACGTTCAAGCTCAACTACTCGAAGACGGGGCCGTTCACGCTCGATGCAACGGTCAATGCCAAGTTCGGCACCGTCGATCTGGCGAAGGCAACCGTTTCGGTGAAGAGCGGCTACGTCGCCGTGTCGGCGAGCTTCGCGGTCGGCAACGTCTTCACCGCCGACATTGCGGGTGCCGCCTACTACGGCGCTGTCGCATCCGGGACAAGGATCCCGAACGCGCAAGGGACGCAAGTCGCGGCGCAGACGGGCGACTTCTACCTGACCGCGTCGAACGTCTCGCTCAACGTCGCCGGGTTCAAGGGCACGGGCAGCGTCTGGGTCGGCCGCGCAGGCGGCGTCACCGGCGCCAACCTGAACGGCAACCTCCAGATCGTCGGCACGAGCGGCACCAACACCGTCGCCGTGGCCGGCAGCATCGACTCGGCCGGGAACTTCACGCTCGCGGGCTCGGCCGCGCTCGACCTGGCCGGGTTCAAGCCAACGGTCGCGGTCACCGTCAGGAAGGCCGGCCAGGCCGTCACCGTCTGGGGGAAGGCGAACATCGCCGTCGCGAGCTCGAGCGTCGACGTCAGCGGCGACTTCAAGTACGACGGCGGCAAGTTCCTCTTCCGCCTCAACGGCTCGGGCAACCTGAAGGTCGGCACCTACAACATTGCGAACGCCGACGTGAAGTTCAGCAACTTCCCAGAGGACGCCGGCCTGTCGGCGCAGGTCGCGATCAAGGCCGGGAGCATCGTCACCGTCAACGGCCGGCTGAACTTCGCGCCCAGTGGACGGTTCGCGATCTCGGCGCAGGCGAGGCTCAACTTGCCCGGGTTCCCGGTCGACGCCAACGTGGACTTCGCGAACTACGGCCAGCAGTGCCAGGCCAAGTGGCGGTACATCAGGATCATCGGGATCTACTGGCCGGTCTACGACGGCAAGACGTGCACGGATGTCGACTTCCCGCCGAGGCTCAACGCCTCTGCAACCGTCGGCAAGGACGGCTTCTCGTTCGGCGTCTCGGTCACGATCTCGGCCGACGGGTCGTTCAAGGCGATCGCGCGGGCGCCGGTATCCGGCGAGACGACTGTCAAGACGGGCACCGCGTCGTTCCTCGTCGTCCGCGGCTACGCGCAGATCACCTACCACGCGCAGCTGACCCTGCAGTCGGCCTCGCCGGTCGCCGCGGTCGACCTGGGTGGCCGGGCGTCGATCCAGTACGCGTACTGGACGTTCTGGGACGGCTGGTCGAGTGACAGGGAGCTGGTGAGCATCGCGGCGACTCTGAGGACGAACCCGTTCCAGGCCTGCGGCTATGCCTCGGTCGCCGGCAAGGACGTTGGAGGCTGCTTCCCGTAAGCGACGATCTCGGTGACGCGCGGGATGACTATGCTCGAAGCATGGTGTCCCGCGCGATCACCGACGAAGCCGAGCTGCGCGAGGTGATCGGCGCGCCCACCGCGCTTGTCGCGAGCAAGATCGCCGACCGCCTGAACGACCTCACGCGCCAGTTCATCGATCGCTCGCCGTTCGTCTGCGTCTCGACTGCGAGGCCCGACGGCGGTCTCGACGTCTCGCCGCGCGGTGACCCCGCCGGCTTCGTGCGCATCCTCGACGAGCGCACGCTCCTGCTGCCGGACCGCCCGGGCAACAAGCTCGCCGACACGCTGACGAACCTGCTCGTGGATGACCGGATCGCGCTGCTGTTCCTGATCCCGGGCGTCGGCGACTCGTTCCGTGTCAACGGGCGTGCTGTGATCGTGCAGGACGACGAGCTGCTCGCGGGGAGCGCGGTCGACGGGAAGGTGCCGAAGCTCGGGATCGTCGTCTCGATCGAAGAGGCATACACGCAGTGCACGAAGGCGCTGATCCGCTCCGACCTGTGGAACTCCGAGCGGCACATCGACCGCTCGGAGCTCCCGAGCTCGGGCGAGATCATGCGTGCGGTCACCGACCCGGAGTTCGACGCCGACCGGTACGACCGCGAGCGCGCCGAGCGCTACGCGCGCGGCGACGGCCTGTATTAGGCGTACACGCCGTCGAGCCACGCCTTGAGCGCCGCCTCGTGTGCCGCCGCGTCGACACCGTCGGCGAACAGGTGGGCGCTCATCCCGACGACACCGCCCTGGAGGTTGCGGCCGAAGAAGCGGTAGAGGCCGTCGGCAGTGCGGACACCGAGGAACTCCGGCGTCGAGTAGTCGATGACGCCGTCCAGCGTCCCGGCGTCGCCGAGCGACGCGTGAACCGCATCGCCTACGCCCGCGTTCGAGACGCCGAGGGCGGCGCGCAGCGCGTCCATCGCATCGGGCGCTCCGGCGGCTGCCGGTCCCTCGATGCCGGACGACGGCTGGCCGACGTAGGTCACCTGGCGCCCGTTGAAGTGCTCGAGGTACTCACCGAGCGTGTGGAGATAGAAGTCCGTGTGGCCGGCGATCCCGTCGTACTGGTCCTCCCACTCGTCGGAGAGGATTCCGCTGTGCACGTAGCGCAGGTGCGCCGTGCCGCCTCCGCGGGCCTCGATCATGTAGTCGAGCGCGTTGAACGTGCCGTCCGGCGACTCCATGCGGATCACGAGCCGGTGCGGCGGGTCCCACGTCGTGACGGGCGCTCCCTCGGGCGGGGTGGCGCCCGCGGAGATCTCCATCCCCGTCGGGAACATCCAGGCCGCCGGGTCGGCGGTGATCGCTGTCCAGACGTCGTCCGGGGCGGCGGGCAGGTCGACTTCGCGGTTGACCTCGAATGCGCGGCTCATGAGCGTGGCTCCTTGTTCTTGGTGATGGTCGGGTGCAGTGCGACGACGAACCTGTGCGAGCGACCGCCGGGGGTGGCCTCGTCGTGGTACTTCGCGACGAGGCCGTTGACGGCGTCCGCCAACTCGGCGGCGAACGCAGCGCGGTCCCTCGCGGAGGCGAACCGCACCTCACTGTCGATCCCGAGGGTCGCGAGCGGCTTGCCGGCTATGCCGGCGCTCGTGATCAGTTCGCCGACCTCGCGCACCAGGCGACCCGCGACCGCAAGCAGCCAGCGCGCGGAGCGCTGGTCCGGCTCACGCGACGGATCCGGCGCGACCGCCGACAGGGCGCTCGGCGAGATCACGTAGGAGGCAGCCGTCGCCTGGAGCACGCGCTCGGTGCAGTTGCCCTTGCGCCGCTCCTCGACGAGCTCGACGAGGCCGTGGCGCTCGAGCGCCCGCAGGTGGTAGTTCGCCTTCTGGCGGGTCAACCCGACGCGCGCGGCGAGCGTGCTCGCAGACCCGGGCACGGCCAGCTCGGCAAGCAGGTGGGCGCGGATCGGATCCAGCGAGGCCTCGGCGGCGGCGGGGTCGTCGATGACGGTGACGTCGTGCATGGACGGAGTGTCTCACCGACAATTAAGATTGTCAAGACCACTTCTCATGTCGGACTCAAGGCACGACGTCGACCGGCCGATGAGGAGCGCATGTGGGAGCACTGCCGTTACTGCGGTTCTGCGGAAGGGCGACTTGTTGCACTTGCAGAAGGAGACCGCGCCTGTCGGCGTTGCGCCGGCTCGCCCCTCTGCGATCGCTGCGGCCATCCCCGCGAATCGCACAGCGGCGTCTTCGCTCGCAACGGGTCGCCGCTGTCGTTATCTCTGGGTTGACGTTCCTTCCCTGACGAAGCTGCCGTGTGAGTGCGACGGGTTCACGCCGGTGGTCGGGTCATTTCGGGAGGCGTCGTTCGCGGCGGTGGAGGAGATCGAGCCACCGCTGCGTCTCGCCTAACTCCCGGCGCCGCGCAAAGTCCGTAGGCTCGCGGTGTGGATGATGCGACCGAGCGGTGTCGGCAGGCTCTTGTGCTTGCTGCCCCCAGAGCAGAGGTTGGCATCTTTCCGACGCACGGTGGACGCATCGAGAGCGGCGACTGGGCACGTCTGACGCTCCAGAAGACAACCTCCTTGCAGTTCGCATACCTGAGCCCGCTCGATTCGAAGCAGGTCGTCCTTCGTGTCTTCCCGGGCGACACACTGACCCAGGCCCGGACGCTCTACGCCGATGCGAGCCGGATCGACGGGCTGCGCAAGCTCAAGCGGCAAGGCGAGTGGGAGGTCCAGCCGAACATGCACTTCGGCTTTCGCGAGAGCGGTCAGGCTTGGCTCCACCCGACGGCCGATATCGAGGGCTACACCAGCTATTGGCTCGCGGCGATGCAGCGGACCGGAGCGGTCAAGCGCGAGGAGTGGCCGAAGTTCATGGCCGAGCTGTTCAGTCGCGGCATCGCCAGTGACGGAGACCAGGAGATCTTCGACGCCCATTTCACCGCCACGAAACGAAACTCCGCCTCACCCAGGCCCGGTTTGTGGTGTGAGCGTGCAATGACCTACACGGTTCAACAGACCGATCTGCTGGCCGCCGAAGTCGCCAATTCGCTGCGCGTCGTGCTGCGCGCGCTTCGCGAACCGTTCGCCACGTTCAGTTAACGACGATCGGCGTCTCGAGGCGCTCCTGCGTCAACCGCCCGCGAGGCGAGCGAGCTCCGCGACAACGTCATCGAGCGCAACAGCTTGGGCAACCTCGATGAGCGTCTGGGCCTCGGCCCGGCGTAATACGACCGAACTGCCACGTTCGAGTGCCCGGTCGAGCAAAAGTGACAGGTCGCGCGCTGCCAACGAGCGACCGGCTTGGGCGGCCGCTGCATCGCGAAGCGCGCTCACATCCTCGCGTCGCAGGGTCGTCCGCCCGCCGGGAAGGTCGAAAGAAATCACCGCTTCCTGGGTAGCACATGGAGGCGTTGCAACCACCCTGTCCACTCGGCTGGATGACGCTGGTTGATTGAGCCATTTGCCGCAGACCCGGCTGCTCGGCCGAGCAGTGCCTAGACCTGGCATGCGTCGACGTGCAGAACCGCCTTTCCGGAGATCTTCCGCGTCAAGAGGGCGTCGATGGCGCGGCCGACCTGCGTCCACGATGCCTCGAGTTCCACCGGTATCAGGAGCTTCTGCTCCGCGGCGAGCAACGCCAGCCGGGCGAGGTCACCGGGGGTGTCCGAGGCAGGTAGCTCAGCGACGAGGTTCAAGGTGTAGATCCGTGCGCCGGGCGCGCGGTCGAATCGCGTCGCGCGGAACGAGATGACCTCGTCGGCGTCGCCCGTGGCGAGGTTGACGACGAGGCCCCGTGCTGCGACGTGTTCGATGGCCGCTCCGAATGTCGATCCGCCGACTGCGTCGACGACGAGATCAAACACGCCATCGATCGCATCGGCGACCTGGTTGGCGCCAAGGCGCTCCATTGTCGTCGCGCTTCGATGCACGTCGCGAACGAGTGCGGTCACCCTGGCGCCGGCGAGAGCAGCGAGCTGCACCGCGAACTGTCCGACCCCGCCTGTCGCCCCCGTGACGAGCACGCTCTTGCCGAGGAGCAGACCTCCAAGCTCGAGCGAGTGGAGCGCGGTGAGGCCGGCTGTGGGCAGAGCGGCCGCTTTGGAATCCGGCACGCCTGCCGGTGTGACTGCGAGCTGTGAGGTCGGCACGGCGACCAGCTCTGCCCAGGCGCCCCGCCTCACGAGCCCGAAGACACGCGTTCCGGCCGGCGGGCCACTTCCATCGGCGGCTGCAAGCTCGATCACACCCGCGAAGTCCCAGCCCACTGCCGATCCCTCGTCTCGCGTGGCGAGGTCGAGGACCTCCCCGCGGTTCAGCGAGAAGGCGCGGACGCGAACCAGGGCTTCGTTTCGGAGCGGAGCCGGAGCCAGCGTCTCGACCATCGCGACGTGCGGCGCCGCTGCTGTGGCAGATAGCGCAAGCATCGGCCTAGAGAACGCCGGTTGGAGCCGGCCCATTCCGTCGAAAGCGGAGGAGAGGACCAGGCCTCTCCTCCGCTGCGTCTCGACTGCGCGATCCGAACGAGGTCGGCGCTTCGAAACGCGAGTTAACTCGGTGCGCTGGCCACGAGCTCCGGCTCTGGAACCGGCTCTGCTTCGTTCGCGAAGAGCGAGGCGACGCTCGAATCGACGTCCTGGACGACCACTTGTTGTGCGTTCAGCGGCTCGAGGAGCTTCCTCGCCTGGTCGACGGCTTCGCCGGCGATCTCGATCACGACCGCGGAGCTGTTCGGCGCCAGCGTCTTGCCGAGCTGCTCGAGCTGGTCGTTCTTGAATCCTGAGTCCCTGAGCTTCGACGTGAGCGCGCCGATCGAAGCGCCCGCCGCTATGCCGAGCGGGCCGCCGATGATCCCGATCGCGCCGCCGAGCAACGCGCCCCGGCCGGCGCCCCAGTCCTTCGACTCGACGAACTTCGCCTTGCCGTCAGGCTTGACGAACAGGACGGCGGTGTTCCCGACCTTGTCGGGCATCGACCCGCCGAGCGCTCCCGCGGCGCGAGAACCGCCGTCGGGAGTCTCGAACGTTGCCGCGATCAGTTTCCGAGCGTTCTCAGCCATGACGTTCCTCCTTCGACGTGGCGCGCGGCCGAATCGACCGCGCTCACAGCCATCGTGGTCGGCCCTGATGGGCCCGACCTCACCCCAGGAGGATGAGCCTCTCGGTGCCGCGATGGGCGGCGGCGTTTAGCGGCGCCGTGCACGCACGATCCGTGCGACGATCAGCGTCCCGGCGACGGTGAGCACGAGCTTCACCGCCTTCGAGCCGCGCAGCTTCGACTCGCCGCTCGCACGCTCTTCCATCGTGACTGGGACCTCGCGGAGCCGCAGGCCGGCGGCTGTGACGCGGATCAGTGCCTCGACCTCCGGCGCGCGGCTCGTGAACGGCGCCGCGAGCAAGGGCAGTGCCTTGCGGTTGACCGCGTAGAGGCCGCTCGTCGCGTCGCCGAAGGGCTGCCCGAGCGCGGCTCCCATCGCCCGCCGCAGCACCGCGGTGCCAAACCGGCGTGAAGGACTTGGCGCGTAGCGGTACGGCGCGTATCCGTCACCGGACACAAAGCGGGAGCCGACCGCGACGTCGCAATCGTCGGTGCGGACGAGCTCGAGCAGGCGCTTCAGCTCGTGCGCCGGATGCTGCCCGTCCGCGTCGACGCGCCCGCAGAAGGCGTAGTCGCGGTCGAGTGCGAATTGGTAACCGGCGGCGGTGCCAAAGCGCAATCCCAGGTTCGAGCCGAGCGAATGCACTTGTGCGCCGTGCTCGCGCGCGACCTCGGCGGTGCGGTCGGTTGACCCGTCGTCGACGACGAGGACGTCGGCGTCCGGCAGTTCGGCGCGCAGTGCATCGAGCACCGCCGGCAGGTTCGCCTCTTCGTTCCACGCCGGAATGAAGACGAGGGTGTCGCTCATGAACGGTCACGTTGCGCGCGCACCTGGCGCCGCGCGATAACCGACGCCCCGAGCTCCCAGGCGATCGCTCCGGGCGTAGGCACGATCCGCGCAGGGCGGAAGCGGACGGAAACGCCTCGGGCGCCGTAGACGCGGCGGAAGATCCAGCGCGCGCGAATCAGGTGCACGGGCGCGCAGACGACGATCACCTCGCGGACGTCGCGTTGGAGCAGGAGCGGCAGCGTGTTCGCGGCGTTCTCAGCAGTGGTCGTTGCGGCGTCCTCGAGCACGAGCTCCACGTCGGGCCCGTGCCAGAGGTCTCGCATCGGCCCGGCCTCGAACGCGCCGCTGAAAACGACCAGTCGCACGTCCCGGTTGCACGCGACACGTTCCGCTTCGCGCACCAGCCGCTCGCGCACGCGGCTGACCGTGCTGCCGGGAACGACGATCGCAGGCGCTGTCACCCCCGGCAGGGTACGCGGTTGGATGCCTACGCCTGATCGCAGCTACGACGTTGGGCGCAGGCAGTATCTTCTTGTGGAGGCGTCGATCGAGCTTCGGCAGCTGCGGTATTTCGTGGCTGTCGCCGAGGAGTTGCATTTTGGGCGGGCCGCCGAGCGGTTGCGGATGTCGCAGTCGCCGCTGTCTCGCGCGATTCGGGAGCTCGAGCGTGAGCTTGACCTGGTGCTGTTCGTACGCACGACGCGGCGCGTTGAGCTGACGGACGCGGGGTCAGTCCTGCTGGAGCGCTCGCGTCGAGCGCTGGCAGAGATCGACGGGGCAATTGAGGATGCGCGTCGGTCGGTCCGGGCCGGCGCGGCCGTCTTGGGGGTGGGCTACGGCCCGTTCAGCCGGCCACTGTCGATGCGGATCGTCGCCGAGCTGGATGCGGCTGGTTCCGATCTGAGCGTGCGGTTGGACGAGGAGGCGACGCCAGAGTTGCTGCGGCGGATCGGTTCGCGCGAGCTTGCCGCGGCGGTGGTGATGGCGTCGCCGGCGGCGCCGCGGTATCACGGTGTGCGGATCGACACGCTGCGGGACGAGCCGCTCCTGGCGGCGCTTTCCGCAGCGCATGAGTACGCGAACGCACCGGCGATACCGGTCGCGGCGTTCGTCGCCGAGGTGGTGATGTTGCCGCGGGAGCCGGTGGGTCAGATGTTCAACTCTTGGTTCAGGTCGCTGATCCGATCTGTCGGTTTCGAGGTGGATCGAACGATGGAGACGATCAGCGCGCCCTGGGATCGCCGCGTGTTGCCGGTCGCAAACGGGCAGGCGGTGTGTCCGTTTGTCGCTGAGTGGGCGCTCGAGGCCCCAGGAGTGGTGGCGGTGCCGTTTGATCCACCGCTGAGCTTCCCGATGGATTTCGCTTCTTGCTGGCCTGCCTCCGAGGCCGTGGAGGCGCTGGTGGAGGCGGCGTTGCGTGTGCGCGATGCCGAGGGCTGGTTGACGCAGCGCTCCGCACGGACGGAGCTCCCGGCGAACTGAGACGCAACGGGTCCGAATCGGTGTCGCGATCGGACTTTCTCCTCGCTGTTGCCGACGCGTAGCGTCGGCTGGGTCAACGAGGGAGGAACCGGACATGGCTGCCATAGAGAAGGGTCAGATCCCGCTGCTGCTTATCCACGGCGCGTGGTTGTCGGCGCGCAGCTGGGAGAACTACGCCGACTACTTCACCAAGCGGGGCTTCGCGGTCTCGGCGCCGGAGTGGCCGCGCAAGCATGGCGACGTCGAGGAGCTGCGAGAGACCGCCGAAGACTCGGCAGGGCTCGGCGTGCAGGAGATCGTCGACCACTACGCAGCGCTAATCGACGAGCTCGCCCAGCCGCCGGTGTTGGTCGGCCATTCGTATGGCGGCCTCTTCGTGGAGCTGCTGCTCGACCGTGGACTGGGTCGTGCCGGGGTGGCGATGAGTCCCGCGCCGCCCAAGGGCATTCTGAAGCTGCCGTTCTCGACCTTGAAGGCGGGAGCCCCCGCGCTCACCCACCCGTCGAAGCGGCACGGCATCGTCACGCTGACGTTAGAGGAGTTCACCTACGGCTTCGTCAACACATTCACACCCGAGAACGCTGTTGCTGCCTACGAGCGCTACGCGGTCCCGGAGACGGGACAGATCTTCTACGAGGCCGGCTTTGCCAACTTCCATCTCCATCCGCCGACTGAGGTGCAGTTCAAGAACGGTGACCGTGCGCCGCTGCTGATCGTTGGTGCGGACGACGACAACACCGTTCCCGCCTCGCTATCGAAGGCCCAGTTCAAGCGCTACGAGTCGTCGCCGGCGAAGACCGACTACCTCGAGTTCGAGGGTCGGCCGCACCTGCACATGGCTGCAGCCGATTGGCAGGAGGTCGCGGCCGCGATCGATAGTTGGCTCGACGGTGTTCTCGATGCACCGATCACCGAAACCGAACAGACCCACGCCTAACACCCAAACCACAGCCTGTTCAGCAGAGGAGAAATGCGATGAACGTTGCAACGCGAAAACTGGATGCGGAGGCAGCCGAGTTTGTCGAGCGCTGCCATCGCGCCCTCAGACAGCACACGAGCGGTAACCCGCGGCCGTACCTCGAGCTCTGGTCGGATGCCGACGACGTCTCGCTCATGGGCGGAGTCGGCGGTCACCAAGTCGGTATCGAGCAGGTCACCCAACTCCTGTCCGCTGCGGCCAAGACGCTCAACTACGAGACCTGGGATGCGGAGAACCTCGCCACCGGGTTCGGCGAGACGCTCGGTTTCACGGTCGAACTCGAGCGGCTCACACGCCACGTCGACGGGAAGCTGGAGGAGATGTCGCTGAGAGCAACGACGATCTACCGTCGAGAGGGCGGCGCCTGGAGGGTCATCCACCGTCACGGTGACAGTCTCATGACCGTCGAAATCGACCCCGAGGGCAGGCGCTGAGTTGTCGCCGCCACCGGGTCAAGTCCCGGTCAGACACCGTAGGGCTGATGAGTGGAGGGGAGACCCCTAGCGGGGCCTCCCCTCCACTTGCACTACGTGTCGCTTTTCGGAACTCGAACGCTATGTCGCGTGATGTTGCACGCTCACGTCGCGCAACAGATCAGCCGCAGCCGGTGCTCGTGCCGCAGTCGCGGCAGGTGTAGCAGGTGCCTGCGCGCACCATGCGCCCGCCGCAGCGGTTGCACTCGATCGCGTCCTCGTGCGGATTGAAGAGCGCCGTCTGGCCCGGAGCGGTCTCGACGACCGGCTTGGACTCGCCGCTCGCGTACCGCTCCGCCATCTGGGCGCGCACTTCCATCGAGAGGATCCCGGCCTCTTCCTGCTGGTCGACGTCGAGGAACTTCTTGCCGAACCAGCGGAAGATGTAGTCGGGGATCGACTTCGCGGCGCGGATGTCCGCGTCGTTCGTCGGGCCTGACGGCTCGAAGCGGAGGTGCGAGAGCTTCGAGACGTACACCTCGGGCGGCACGCCGTACTGCAGGCCCATCGAGACCGCGATCATCAGCGAGTTCATCAGGCCCTGCAGCGTCGTCCCGTCCTTCGCGATGTCGACGAAGATGTCGCCCGGCGAGCCGTCGTCGAACACGCCGACGTGGATGTAGCCCTCGTACTCGCCGACGCGGAACTTGCGGCCGACCTCGACGCGGTCGTCCGGCAAGCGGCGCCGCTTCGGTGCGGCCATCGCACCGCCGGCCGAGCCGAGCGTCGTCTGAGCGCTCTTGTCGCCCTTGCCCGAGAGCGGCTGCGCGACCTTGCAGTTGTCGCGGTAGATCGCGACCGCCTTCACGCCGAGCCGCCACGAGTCGATGTAGAGCTGCGCGACATCCTCGATCGTCGCCGACTCCGGCAGGTTGACCGTCTTCGAGATCGCGCCCGAGATGAACGGCTGGATCGCGCCCATCATCTTCACGTGGCCGCGGTAGTGGATCGCGCGCTCCCCGACGGCGCAGTCGAACACGGGGTAGTGCTCGCTCTTGACGTACGGCGCACCGACGACCGTGTTGCGCTCGTCGACGAACGCGACGATCTCGTCGACCTCGTTCGGCGCGTAGCCGAGCTTCTCGAGGCCGCCCGCGACCGTCTTGTTGACGATCGTGATCTCGCCGCCGCCGACCAGCTTCTTCGACTTG
>DATBDB010000028.1:0-3402 GCA_036270155.1 Gaiellaceae bacterium | reverse complement strand
CGCGCGCGAACTGGTCGTCGAGGATCCCGACCAGCTGATCCGGGTCCCGGCCGGGCTCGGACGGCTCGGCGTGCTCGCGGAGCCGACCTCGATCTGCGAGCGCGCGATCCGCCACGCGCTGACGATCGGCGGCCGCCAGCCGTGGCAGCTCGAGCGCGCGCTCGTCGTCGGCGCCGGCGCGATCGGGACGATCTCGACGTACCTGCTCCGGCTTGCCGGCATCGACGTCTGGGCGGCGTCACTGGAGCCGAGCAGCGACCTCATCACCGCGTCGGGGGCGCGTTACGTCTCGACGAAGGAGCTGCCGCTCGCCGAGCTGCGCAAGGAGACCGGCGGCTTCGACCTCGTGATCTCGGCGGTGCCGGATGCCCAGGTGATGGCGGACTCGCTCGGCCTGCTGCGCCGCAGCGGCGTTGCGTGCCTGCTCGGCATCGACGGCCGGCCGCAGCCGGCGTCGATCGACGGGCCGGTGCTCGGGCTCGACGCGGTCCTCGAGAACCGCGTCCTCTTCGGCAGCGTCAACGCGCACCGGCAGGACTGGCTGGCGGCTGTCGCCTCGCTCGACTGCGCACGCGAGCGCTGGCCCGAGGAGCTCGAGGCATTCGTCGGCCGCCGCGTGCCGCTCGACCGCTTCGCCGAGGCGTTCGCCTACCGCGGCGTCAAGGCCACGCTGGTGCTCGACGATGCCTATGTCCTATGAAAGCCAGGAGGAACGATGAAGACAAGGCAGATCACCCCCGCGCTCACCCAGCTGACGCAGTTCCACTTCGTGAACGCCTACCTCGTACGCGAGGACGACGGCTTCACGCTCGTCGACACGACGATGGGCAACGCGGCCGATGCGATCCTGGCGGCCGCGGCGTCCGCAGGTGCTCCGATCCGCCGCATCGTCTTGACCCACGGCCACGGCGACCACGTCGGCGCACTGGACGCGCTCAAGGAGCGGCTCGGCTCGGCAGTCGATGTGGCGATCCCGGAGCTCGACGCGCGCATCCTCGCCGGCGAAACGGTGGTCGAGGGGAAGGTCCCCGGTAGCTGGCCCACCGTGCGCACCACCCCGGACACCCGGCTGCGCGCAGGCGACCGCGTCGGCAGTCTCGAGGTTGTCGACGCACCGGGGCACACGCCGGGACACGTCGCGTTCCTCGACACGCGAGACCGGTCGCTGCTTGCAGGCGACGTCTTCACCACCTACGGCCGCACGGAGGTCTCGAACCATTTCTACTGGCGCTTTCCATTCGCCGCGATGGCGACCTGGGACAAGCGCATCGACGCCGAGACTGCCGCGTCGCTCCGCGCACTGGAGCCGACGGTGCTCGCGGCCGGTCACGGACCGGCGCTACGGCAGCCCGGCGCCGCGATCGACGCCGCCTTGCGTCGGGCCTAGGAGCGGTACGAGATCGTCTCGCGCTGCCCGGACTCGCCGGAGCGCACGATCGCGTCGGCGACTTCGGCCGCGCGGTAGCCGTCCTCGAACGTCGCCCCGTATGGCGCGATGTCGGTGTCGTAGGCGATCGACTTCAGCACGTGGTGCAGCTCGTGCACGAACGTGTCGCCCCACCCGATGATGTGGCCCGGCGGCCACCAGTGCTCCCAGAACGGATGGTTCGTCTCCGAGACGAGGACGGTCTTGAAGCCGCGCGCGCGGTCGCCGTCGGCGCGGAACACCTGGAGCTCGTTCAAGCGCTCCATGTCGAACGCGAGCGAGCCCTTCGAGCCGTTGATCTCCCACTGGAACGCGTTGCGGCGCCCGAGCGCGAGCCGCGTGCCTTCGATCGTGCCCACGGAGCCGTTGTCGAACTCGACCGCAGCCTCGAGGGCATCGTCCACCTTACGGCCTTCCACGAACGTCTTCACGAAGCCGGAGACCGTCTTGATCTCACCGTTCAGGAACCGCGCGAGATCGATCACGTGCGTGCCGATGTCGCCCATCGCGCCGGAGCCCGCCGCGTCGGGGTCGAACCGCCACGTGTCGAGCGACGGATCGTCTGCCCAGTCCTGGAGGTAGCGCCCGCGGAAGTGGCGGATCTCCCCGAGCTCGCCCGCCTCGATCATCTCGCGCGCCAGCCGAACGGCCGGCACGAAGCGGTAGTTGAACGCGCACAGGTGCTTGACACCCGTCGCTTCGACTGCCTGCCAGATGTCGTAGCTCTCGCCCGCGTCGCGCCCGAGCGGCTTCTCGCAGATCACGTGCTTGCCCGCCTGGGCCGCCGCGATCGTCGGTTCGGCGTGCAGCGAGTTCGGGCCGCCGTTGTCGAACAGCCCGATCCGGTCGTCCGAGATCAGCTCACGCCAGTCGCCCGTTGCGTACTCGTAGCCGTAGCGTTTCGCCGCCTCGCCAACCGCTTCGACGTCACGGCCCGCGATGCCAACGAGCCGCGGCTCGAGTGGCGGCGGCCACGTGATGTAGGAAATCTTCTTGAACGCGTTCGAGTGGGCCTTGCCCATGAACGCGTAGCCCAGCATGCCGATGCCGATCTCACCCATGACGCGATACTACGTACGTCCAATCCGACGAAGGAGCTTGAAGTGGGCGACGCAGTCAAGTGGGGAATCATCTCGACCGCCGACATCAACCGGAAGGTGATTCCCGGAGCGCACGCGTCGCCCAAGGTCGACCTCGTCGGCGTCGCGAGCCGCGATCAGCAGCGCGCCGAGGACTACGCGAAGGAGTGGGACATCCCGCGCGCGTACGGCTCCTACGAGGCGCTGCTCGCCGATCCGGAGATCGAGGCCGTCTACATCTCGCTGCCAAACAACATGCACTGCGAGTGGTCGATCAAGTCCGTCGAGGCCGGCAAGCACGTGCTGTGCGAGAAGCCGATGACGCGGAAGACGAGCGAGGTCGAGGAAGCCTTCGACGCCGCCGACAAGGCGGGCCGCCTGCTCAGCGAGGCGTTCATGTACCGCCACAACCCGCAGACGAAGCGCGTGACGCAGCTCGTGAACGAGGGAGCGATCGGCGAGCTGCGCGTGGTTCGCTCGGTCTTCAGCTACGCGCTCTACGACGAGGAGAACATCCGCCTGCGCACGGACGTCGAGGGCGGCGCGCTGATGGACGTCGGCTGTTACACCGTCAGCGGATCGAGGTTGGTGGCAGGCGAGCCCGAGCGGGTGTTCGGCGAGGCCTGGTACGGCCCCTCCGGGACGGACTGGGTGTTCAACGGCACCCTTCGCTTCCCGAACAACGTGCTCGGCCTCTTCCATTGCGGCACGGCGCTCCCCGAGCAGGACGAGCTCGAGGTGATCGGCAGCGAGGGCTCGCTCTTCCTCGACGACCCGTGGCACTGCAACGTGCCGGTGATCGAGCTGCGCCGCGAGGACGGCGTCGAGCGGATCGAGATCGAGAAGGAGGACTCCTACCGGCTCGAGCTCGAGAACCTGAGCGACGCGATCCGCGGC
>DATBDB010000027.1:0-3613 GCA_036270155.1 Gaiellaceae bacterium | reverse complement strand
CACATCGATCGCGGTGATCGTCGCGACCCAGGCGCGGGGAACGATTCTGATCTTCGAGAAGATGTTCGAGAGCCGGTTGTTCTTCGTCGACAAGCTCGTCTCGATGGGCGCGCGCATCATTCTCTGCGACCCGCACCGCGTTGTCGTCACCGGCCCGGCGAAGCTCTACGGGCAGCGGATGTCGAGCCCGGACATTCGCGCCGGCATGGCAATGGTCATCGCCGCGCTTTGCGCGGAGGGCACCTCGACGATCGGCGACGCCTACCAGATCGACAAGGGCTACGAACGCATCGACGAGCGGTTGCGCGGACTCGGCGCGCGCATCGAGCGCGTCGAGGGGTAGGAGCGCGACCTCAGGGCCGCGTGCGCTTCGCCTTCTTGGCGGCCGCGCGAGCCTTGCCCTTCGGCTGAGCCTTCGGCTTCGTGTTGAGCACGGGCTGGGAGAGCGTCGGAGCCGGGCCGCCGGTGGCGCGCTGCACGGCGGCAGCGACGTTGATCGTCCCGAACGCGCGATCCTTCGTCCAGGCACCGCGGCCCGCAGCCGTCGCCTCGAGCGTGGCGGCGACGCCGGCTGCATCGAAGCTCGGGTTTGCCGCCCACACGAGCGCGGCGGCGCCGGCAACTTCGGGCGCGGCATATGACGTTCCGCTGCCGTAGCCGTATGTCCCGGCGGTTCCGGGCGTCGCGACCGGCGTGAAGTAGCTCGAGGAGATGCCGGATGCGAGCGCACCGAGCACGTCCACCCCGGGAGCGAGGACGTCGACGTACGCGCCTGTTGTCGAGAAGGAGGCGCGTGCACCACCGGCATTCGACGCGCCGACGACCAGGCCGGACGTGCCGAGCAGCGCCGCGGGGTAGACGTTGGGATTGCCCTGCTCGGCGGAGTTGCCGGCCGCGGCGACGAGGAGCACGCCGTGCTGCGTCGCATAGGCGATCGCGTTGCGCTCGACCTCGGAGGTTTGTGTGCCGCCGATGCTGAGGTTGATGATGTTGGCGCCGTTGTCGACCGCCCAGGTGATCGCGTTCGACTCGTCGATGTCGGTGAAGTCGGCGCTGCCGCGGTTTGCCTGGACGATCATCAGTCGCGCCTCGCCGCCGAAGCCCAACAGGCCGCTCGCATCCGTGATCGCGCCTGCGGCGAGCGAGGCGACGAACGTTCCGTGACCGACGGCGTCATGCACCGTGCCGACGTTGTTCGCGACGTTCCAGGTGACCGGGCTCTTCGCGGCCAGGCTGGGGGCGAGCACGTCGGCGCCGGTATCGATCACCGCGATCGTGATGGTGCGTGCTGCCTGCTGCACCCACCCGGGGACGAGGTCCGCGTGCACGGCTGTCCACTGCCACTCGGGCACCGAGAGCCCCGTCGGGAACGGGAGCGCAGGGGCATCCGCTTGGCCGCGCGAGACGACGGGCTGGGTGTAGCGGATACCGGGCCGCGAGCGGAGGGCGCGCTCGGCGCGGGCGTTCGCCAGCCGGACTTCGGCGGTGCGCAACGCCGGGATGCGCGAAACGACGTTCAGGCCGTGGAGGGCCGAGGGCGTGCGGTAGCCGACCGAAACCACTCGGTCAGCCGTGGCGATCGGCGCGGCACACAACGCCGCGACCGTCGCCGCAACGCAGCTCAAGCCCTTCCCCAACTCCCCGTACCTCCCGAGCGGAACGTAACCCGAAAGGGGTAGACGCGAATGGGCCGTTCGGCCCACCGTTGTAAGTCAGGTTCTCATAGCGGCTACGCTCCGGCGCGATGCCGGACGCCCAGACAGGAGTGCGCGTCGAGCTCGCGCGCGAAGGCGTCGCGAACGTCGCGACGGGGCTTCCCGTGCTCGACCATCTCGTCGGCGAGCTTGCGCGCACCGCGCGGTTCAAGCTCTCACTGGAAGTTGCTCCGGGGAGCACCGACGAGGCCGTCGCGGCCGCGGGTCGCGCCCTCGGCGCGGCGCTCGGGGAACGCCTCGCCGCGAACGCGGGGAGCGGTTGGGCGCTTGCGCCCGCCGACGAGGCGCTCGCATTGGCGGCGCTCGACCGCGACCCCGAGCCGCGCCTCGTCACCAACGTCGATTTCTCGGGTCAGCGAGTCGGCGGGCTCGCCACGGACGTCGCGTCGACGTTCCTCCAGGAGCTCGCGGTCGCCGCCGGCCTGAACCTGCACGTGCGGCTCGTCGAGGGCACCGACCCGCAGCACGTGCTCGCAGCGATCTTCAAAGCGGTCGGCGCCGCGCTCGGTCAGGCTTGCCGTCCGGTTCCCGATGACAAGGAGGGCTCATGAGCAAGGACGTCGTTCGCACCGAAGCCGCGCCTGCACCGTTCCAGGGCGCGCCGTACTCACAGGCGATCAAGGCAGGTGGGTTCGTCTTCGTCTCGGGCCAGCTCGCGCTGGTCCCCGGTCAGAAGGATCTGCAGGGCGGCGAGATCGGCGCGCAGACCGAGCAGGTATTCGCGAACCTGCGCGCGATCCTCGAGGAGGCCGGAAGCTCGCTCGGCCAGCTGGTCAAGACGACCGTGTTCCTGCAGAACCTCGACGACTTTGCCGGGATGAACGAGGTGTATGCGAAGCACGTCGGCTCCGCACCGCCGGCACGCTCGACCGTCGAGGTCGCCAAGCTGCCGTCGGGCGCGCTGGTCGAGATCGAGGCGATCGCTCTCGTTTAAATCGATCGAAGAGTACGTCTGCTCGCTCGGGCTGGACGCCTATGTCGTCGGCGGCGCTGTGCGCGACGAGCTGCTCGGGCATGAGGCGAAGGACGCGGACTTTCTCGTCCGCGGCGTCGACATCGACGACCTGCGGGCCGCGCTCGAGCCACACGGCCGTACCGAGGAGCTGATCGTGGCGGGCAGGCCGGTGGGCGTCCGCTTCTTTCCGCGCGACCCGGAGGTACGGAAGCAGGTACGGGCGGGGATCGAGCTCGCGCCGCCGCGTCGCGAGGTCTCGACCGGTCCCGGCCGCCACGATTTCGAGATCGTCGTCGATCCATCCGCGTCGGTCGAGGACGACCTGAACCGGCGCGACTTCACGATCAATGCGATCGCACGGCACCTTTCCGACGGGACGATCATCGACCCGCACAACGGGCGTGCAGACCTCGAGCGCCGTGTCCTGCGCACCGTGACACCGAACAGCTTCGCGGAGGACCCGCTGCGGCTCGTGCGCGGATTGCGCTTCGTGTCGCAGTTCGACCTCGACCCGGACGAGCAGACGCTAGCGCAGATGCGCGAGGAGGCGGAGAGCGTCAGCCACGTCTCGGGCGAGCGCATCGGCGGCGGCCTCGCGGCCGACGGAATGGGGGAGCTGTCGAAGCTGCTGATGGGCAAGCATCCGGCGAAGGCGCTGCGCATCGCGCGCGACACAGGAGTGCTCGTGCACCTGCTCCCAGAGTTCGGGCCGGCGATCGGTTTCGAGCAGGAGAGCCGCTACCACGACATGACCGTCGACGAGCACACGTTCGAGGTCGTGCAGGCCGCCGCGGACCACAATGCCTCGCTGCGCGTACGGCTGGCGGCGCTCTTCCATGATCTCGGCAAGCCGGAGGTGGCTTGGCGCGGTACCGATGACAGACTGCATTACTACGCGAAGCCCGGCTACTCGGCGCAGAGCCACGAACAGGCGAGCGCGCAA
>DATBDB010000026.1:0-15543 GCA_036270155.1 Gaiellaceae bacterium | reverse complement strand
GCTGCGCGAGAAGATCGGGGTCATGTTCGGCAGCCCGGAGACGACGTCCGGCGGGCGGGCGCTCCGCTTCTACGCGTCGATCCGGATGGACATCCGGCGCATCGAGACGCTGAAGGAAGGCGTCGAGGCGATCGGCAACCGTGTCCGTGTCAAGGTCGTCAAGAACAAGGTTGCCCCGCCGTTCAAGCAGGCCGAGTTCGACATCATCTACGGCGACGGCATCTCGTGGGAAGGCTCGGTGCTGGAGGTCGGGATCGAGCGGAAGGTCGTCCAGAAGTCCGGTTCCTACTTCTCCTACGGCGACGAGCGCCTTGGCCAGGGCCGCCAGAACGCAACGGCGTTCCTCAGGGAGCACCCGGACGTCGTGCAGGCAATCCTGCGCGAGATCCAGGCAGCGGCTTCGACCGAGCAGGTGATTTCGGCGCGGCTCCTGCCGCAGGGCGAGGTGCCCACCGAGGTGAGCCCGGTGCTCGACGAAGAGGAAGCGAAGGAGAAAGAGACCGCAGTCGCCTAGGTAAGCCCGCATGGCAGAACAGGACCCGATCGAGATCGCCGCGCGCGCGTTGCAGCATCGCGACCGCTCGCGCCGCGAGATCGAGAAGCGTCTTGCTCGCGCCGGGATCGACGAGGACCGGCGGACCGACGCGCTCGACACCCTCGAGCGCGTCGGATACGTCGATGACGGACGGTTCGCCGGCGCCCGGGCGGAGGCCCTGGCGACCCGTGGCTACGGCGACGAATGGATCCGGCACGACCTGGGCGAGCAGGGCGTCGCAGCCGGGGCGATCGCGGAGGCGATCGGCGCGCTCGTGCCCGAGGCAGATCGGGCGGCTGCCCTGGTCGAGCGGCTCGGGCGAACCCCGAAGACGGGCGCCCGGCTGGCGCGGAAGGGGTTCGGGGAGGACGCACTCGAGGCGGCCCTCGGAATCGACCCCGCGAACTGAGTGTTGCGGAACGAGCAGGATGAGTTGTAGAGTTCACCTTCTATTCATTCCCTTTTTGCCTGCATAACGCATATTCCGCTGACTTTTTACGCTTCTTGAACCCTCTTCTGTCATTTCGATCCCACAGGCGCCACCCCCAGGGCCCGTCCAACCTGAGCATTTTCAACCCAGAAACCCTGACCTGAGATCGAAACGGCGCGCCGGCTGCTGAGCGCAGCGGTGGTGCCGGAAACGCCAAGCGGCGAATACGCGGCGTGCGGGCAACCAGCCCGTAGGAGCGCCCATGCTCGTCGTCGTGGCAGTCGTGATCGCAGTCGTCGCCGGGATCGCCGGCACGCTCGTCGCACTGCGCCTCATCGCGGGCTCAAGCCTGGATGCGGCACGCCGTGAACGGAACCTCCTGCTCGACGAGGCCAACCGCGACGCCGAGGTGATGCGGCGTGAGGCAGTGATCGAAGCGCGAGAGCACGCGATCAAGCTCCGTGCCGACCTCGAAGCCGAGCTCCGGGAACGGCGCGACCAGGTCGTGAAGATCGAGGAGCGGGTGCTCGCGAAGGAAGACGACATCGATCGCAAGCTCACGGAGTTGCTCCGCCGGGAGCAGGGCGTCTCCGACCGCGAGGTTCACCTCCGCCAGCTCCAGGAGGAGATGAAGGAGCTGAAGGACGGGCACCGGCGCGAGCTCGAGCGCATCGCCGGCATGACGAGCGGCGAGGCACGTCAACGTATCCTCGACGAGTCCCAGGAGCAGGTCCGGCATGAGCTGGCGGGCCGTGTTCGCCAGATGGAGGCCGAGGCCGCAACGGAGTCCAAGCGGCGGGCCCGCAACCTCGTGGCCGACGCGCTTCAGCGGGTCGCTGCGAGCGCCGCGGCGGAGACCACGGTCACGCTCGTCGAGCTTCCCTCCGACGATATGAAGGGCCGCATCATCGGCCGGGAGGGGCGCAACATCCGCTCGCTCGAGCATCTCACCGGCGTCGACTTCATCATCGACGACACGCCGAACGCCGTGGTGCTCTCCTCGTTCGACGGGATTCGTCGCGAGATCGCGCGCATGACGCTGCTCAAGCTGATCGAGGACGGGCGCATCCACCCGACCCGGATCGAGGAGATGTACTACCTCTCGAAGGCCGAGCTCGACGAGCACATCCGTCAGGCCGGCGAGCAAGCGGTGTTCGAGGCGAACTGCGGCGAGTTCAACGAGGAGCTCGTCAAGGTCCTCGGACGGCTCCGCTACCGCACGAGTTACGGCCAGAACGTCCTCAAGCACACGCTCGAGGTCGTTCAGCTCGCCGGGATCATGGCGGCCGAGGTCGAGGCGTCCGTCAAGACCGCCAAGCGTGCCGCGCTGTTGCACGATCTCGGCAAGGCGATGACCCACGAGGTCGAGGGGTCGCACGCCCAGATCTCCACGCAGCTCGCGCGCCGCCACGGCGAGGGCCCGGCCGTCTGCCACGCGATCGAGGCACACCACTACGAAGTCCAGCCGCAGACGGTCGAAGCGGTGCTGCTGATCGCGGCAGATGCGATCTCCGCCTCGCGGCCGGGCGCGCGGGGCGAAAGCCTCGACCACTACGTCAAGCGGCTCGAGTCGCTTGAGAGGCTCGCCGCGAACCACCCGGGAGTCGAGAAGGTCTACGCCCTGCAGGCGGGGCGGGAGATCCGCGTGCTGGTGAAGCCGCACGAGATTGACGACGACGGGGCGGTGCTGCTCTCACATGAGATCGCACGTGAGATCGAAGAGCATCTCGAGTACCCGGGCCAGATCAAGGTGACGGTGATCCGCGAAAGCCGTGCCGTCGACGTCGCCTCGAACAAGGTCGAGCACCGCCGCACCGGCCCCGTGACGACCGAGACAGTTGACGACGAGCCACCGATCGAGCACGTCGACGCGGCCTAAGCGCGCGGTCGCACCCCAACCTCAGGCCATACCGACAAGAACCTGGTTCGCTCTTTTAACCAGGTTCACGAGTTTCCGCGTCGGGTGAGTTTGTTGACGAACCTCGCCAACTGGATTCGCCGTATGTCCGTCATGCGGAAGACCGCTGTCTTGACAGTCGTGCTCGTGGCAGCCGGAACGCTCGCAGCGCTCGCCGTCGCAGGCCCGTACATCGGCCCGGCGTCGAAGACACGCGCGCGCGTCGGTGACGTGATCCATCTCAAGGCAGCCGCCGGGTCGGCGTTCCGCCTCGCGGTGGCAAGTACCACCGCATCGGGACACTCAACGTTCGTCATGCGAACGACGTCACGATCACCTACCGGGTGCCAAGACTCGCGCCGGGGAAGTACGTCTATGTCCTCTACTGCGGGCCTTGTTACAAGGGCCGCGGCGGCAGCTTGATTGCGCAGCTTCAACCTCCGACGTTGACCGTCCTGCTTAGATCCGAACCTGGTTCGCTCTTCAACCAGGTTCGGGCGTCTCTCGGAGGCCGGGGCAGCTCGAAACTCGTCAACCTGGTTCACAAACCGAAACAGGTTGAGAGTTAGGGAGGCGAACCGGAACTAGACCCGAAACTGAGCAACGCTCGAACCGCCGGAAACGCGGGAGTCGGCGGGTACCCTGTGGCGGCGATGCGCCGGTACCACGTCACGACGTTCGGCTGCCAGATGAACGCTCACGACAGCGAGCGGATCAAGGGCATGCTCGAGGAGCTCGGCCTCGGCGAGGCGACCTCCGCGGACGACGCGGACGTCGTCGTCTTCAACACGTGCACGATCCGCGAAAAGCCGGACACGAAGCTCGCCGCGTACATGGGCGAAGCGGCCGCACGCAAGCGCGAGCATCCCGACCGCGTGATCGCGGTCGGCGGTTGCTACGCCGAGGCGCAGCGCGAACGGATCTTCGAGCTCTACCCGGCTGTGGACGTCGCGTTCGGCCCCGGTTCGATCGCTCACCTCGGCGAATGGCTCGGCGCCGGCGGGGAGGGCGTCGCACGCGGACGCTTCGGCCTCGACGACCGTGACTTCGCCGCGGAGTTGCCGATGCACAACGAGCGCTCCTTCCAGGCGTGGGTGCAGGTCTCGATGGGCTGCAACTCCAAGTGCTCGTACTGCATCGTCCCGGCGGTTCGCGGCCGCGAGCAGAGCCGCCGGCCCGGCGAGATCCTTGCGGAAGTTCAGCGTCTCGCAAACGAGGGCGTGAAGGAGCTGACGCTGCTCGGCCAGAACGTCAACTCGTGGGGTCGCGACCTGCTGCCCGACATCGACACCGAGTTCGGTGAGCTGCTGCGCGCGTGCGACGCCGTCGACGGCGTCGAGCGCATCCGCTTCACGAGCCCGCACCCGAAGGATTTCCGCGACCCGGTGATCGCCGCGATGGCGGAGTGCGCAACCGTGTGCGAGCACGTGCACCTGCCGCTACAGAGCGGCTCGTCACGCTTGCTGAAGGCGATGCGCCGGACCTACACGCGCGAGCGCTACGTGACACTCGCGGAGAAGATGCGCGCGGCAATTCCCGACCTCGCGTTCGGGACCGACATCATCGTTGGCTTCCCCAGTGAGACCGAGGACGACTTCCGCCAGACGCTCGAGGTGGTGGAGGAGGTCGGCTACGACAGCGCGTTCACGTTCGTCTACTCGCCGCGCGCAGGGACCGAGGCTGCGGCCATGCCCGATCAGGTGCCGCACGAGGTCAAGATCGAGCGTATGGAACGCCTCGTCGAGGTTGTCCAGCGCGGCGCGCGGGCACGGAACGCCGCGCGCATCGGCCGCGTGGAAGAGGTGCTCGTCGAGGGCACCTCGCGGACCGACGAGTCACTGCTGCGCGGTCGCACCCGCCGCAACACCATGGTCAACTTCACCGGTGAGGCGCAGGCGGGCGAGCTCGTCAACGTGCTGATCGAGAGCGCCACCTCAACCACCCTGCGGGGCGTCCAGGACGCTCTAGTCGCGGTTTAGCGCCGTCTAACGGCTCCATCACATCCATCCGTCAGGATTAGGCCCATGCGCATCCTCGTCACCGGCTCGTCCGGCCAGATCGGGACGAACCTCGCCCTTCGCCTGATCAAGGACGGGCACGAGGTGTTCGGTGTCGACAAGCGCCCCAACGCTTGGGTCGGCAACGCCTTCCCGACGCTGCTCCAGGATCTCGCCGGCCACTACTCGGCGTTCCCGGGCGGCATCAACGGGGTTGAGTACCCCGAAGTCGATCTCGTCGTGCACATGGCGGCGCACGCGAAGGTGCATCAGCTCGTCCGCCAGCCGCACCGCGCGCTCGAGAACACGATCATGACCTTCAACGTGCTCGAGTTCGCGCGCGGCAAGAACCTGCCGATCGTCTTCTCGTCGACCCGCGAGGTGTACGGCGACGTCCATCGCTTCGAGGAGTACGCCGAGGAGGCCGCGGACTTTGCCTTCACCGAGAGCCCGTACTCCGCGTCCAAGATCGCGAGCGAGGCGTTCATCTACTCGTACGCGCGCTGCTACGGCCTGAACTATCTCGTCTTCCGCTTCTCGAACGTCTACGGCCGCTACGACAGCGACCTCTGGCGGATGGACCGTGTGCTCCCGTTGTGGATGCACCAGCTGTCGCGCGGGGAGCCGATCACGATCTTCGGCGGCGACCAGAAGGTCCTCGACTTCACCTACGTCGACGATTGCGTCGACGGGATCGCGCGCGGGGTCTACGCACTCGCTGAAGGCCGGGCGGGCAACGAGACGGTCAATCTGGCGTTCGGGCAGGGCAACACGCTCGTTCGCGCGGCGGAGCTGATCGCGGAACAACTCGGCGTCGAACCGAATGTGACGATTGCACCGTCGCTCCTCGGCGAGGTCACGCACTACGTCGCGGACGTCCGCAAGGCACACGACGTTTTGGGCTGGTCGCCGACGACGTCCCTGGACGAAGGCATCCCGAAGGCGGTGTCGTGGTTCAAGGAATGGCGCGGCGCCCATCCCGAAGAGGACCGCTTGTTCGAACGTCCGGAGAGCTCGGATGAGCTCGCGCATGGCTTCAAAGAGCCCGCGCGGGCCTAAGAACGTTCTTGGGCTGTTCGGGCCGACCGCGTCCGGGAAGACTGCCGTCGCCGGCATCCTGCGCGAGCGCCTCGGCGCAGAGGTGATCTCCGCGGACTCGGCGGCGCTCTACGAGGGCCTGCCGGTGATCACGGCGGCGCCGGACTATCCCGCGCGCCTGGTCGGCGTCGCTCCGCTCGAAGACGACGTCTCGGTGGGGGAGTACCAGCGGCTCGCCCATGCCGCGATCGACGAGTGCGATGTCCCTCTCGTCGTCGGCGGGACCGGCCTCTACTTCCGCGCGGCGCTCTCGGGCTTCGAGGTTCCGCCGCCTGCAGCGCCGGGCCGGCGGGACTTCTGGCTAGCCGAGTACGACCGGCTCGGCGCCGACACGGCACACGCTGCTCTCGCCGAGCGAGACGCGGCTGCCGCGAGACGCGTGCACCCAAACGATCGCAAGCGAGTGGTACGCGCACTCGAGCTCGCGGATGCGGGCCACTCTCTCGCGCCTGCGCACGACCGGTTGTGGACCGAGGACACGCGGCTGCCCACGACGATCGTCGCCCTTGACCTGCCGCTCCAGGAGCTCGATGCTCGCATCGAGGAGCGGACACGTGCCATGGCTCGGGCCGGCGCTGCCGAGGAAGCCCGAGCAGCGTGGGCGCTGCCTCTGTCCGACACCGCGCGCAAGGTGATGGGCCTCGAGCAATTCGCGACGCTGCCTGAGGGCGAGGCAATCGAAGCTGTCGCCCAGGCAACGCGGAGGCTTGCCCGCTACCAGCGGAAATGGCTGCGGAAGATGCCGCGGGTCGTTAGGCTCGACGGGAATCGGTCAGCGGCGGAGGTAGCCGATGAGATCATCGCGCTGGGACGCGAACGGCAACATCTATCTGGTCACTGAGGAGTCGCTGACTCCCGACGCCGTGCGCGCGGAGGTCGGCGACACAGACGGGATCCTCGAGATTTTTCGCTCCGGCGACGACTGGGCCGAGATCGCAATCTGGAACCCGGACGGCTCACGTGCCGAGATGTCGGGCAACGGGACGCGCATCGCGGCGTGCTGGCTCGCAGAGCGGACGAATGCCACCGACATCACGGTGCGCGTCGGCCCGCGCGAGGTCCGGGCGCGCATGCTCGGCGGGACGCTCGTCGAGCAGGACATGGGCGAGGTGATCGTCTCGGAGCCCGAGGAGGTCGCAGGTATCGGCCTGATCGCCGTCGATGTCGGCAACCCGCACGCGGTCGTCGAAGGGGATCCGGCCGACTTGCTGCAGATCGGGCCGATGCTCGAGGTGCACGAGCGGTTCCCGCGGCGGACGAACGTGCAGGTCGCCCGGCTGACGGCCGACGGGACGATCGAGGCGCGTGTCTGGGAGCGCGGCGCGGGGGAGACCGCTGCGTCGGGCTCGAGCGCCGTCGCGATCGCGGCAGCGTTCGGCCGGAAGGCCGTGAAGATCCACTTCCCCGGTGGAGAGCTCTCCGTGCGGTTTGAAGAGGGTCGCGCGTTTCTGACGGGGCCGGCCGTGCGCGTTCAGCACGAGCCGTAGTCCGGCGCGAAGAGGTGTCTGACACCTTGCGGCAGCTCGTGGTGGGTGCGCGCTTCGAAGAGGTGTCAGACACCAGTCGGTCGGCGCCGCGCGAGACCGCGAAAACGCCGATCACGACGGCTGGGGCTGCGAACGCGCCTAGGAGCCGATGCCGTGCTCGCGCAGGGCGTCGTTCAACGAGGTCTTGAGGTCGGTCGACTCGCTCCGTGTCCCGATGATCAGCGCGCACGAGAGGTGGTACGTGCCGGCCGGGAATTCCTTCGGCCGCGTGCCGGGCACGACGATCGCGCGCGGCGGCACGTAACCGCGGTGCTCGACCGGCTCGTCACCGGTGACGTCGATGATCGGCACGCTCGCGGTCAGCGTCACGTTCGGCGCAAGCACGGCTTCACGACCGATGCGCACCCCCTCGACGATGATGCAGCGTGAGCCGATGAAGGCGCCGTCCTCGACGATCACCGGACGCGCGCCCGCCGGTTCGAGGACGCCGCCGATGCCGACGCCGCCTGCGAGGTGGACGTCGGCGCCGATCTGCGCGCCGGAGCCGACGGTCGCCCACGTGTCGACCATCGTGTTCGGCCCGACCCAGGCGCCGATGTTGACGTAGGACGGCATCAGCACGACACCGCGGGAGAGGAATGCGCCGTAGCGCGCCGTCGCGGGCGGTACGACGCGCACACCAAGGGCTTCGTAGCCGCTCTTCAGCGGGATCTTGTCGTGGTAGGAGAAGGGCCCGACCTCGCACGGTTCCATCCGCCGTTCGCGGAAGTAGTCGAGGATCGCCGCCTGCACGTCGGCGTTGACGCGCCAATCGTCGCCGTCCGGCTCCGCGACGCGGAGCTCGCCTGCATCGAGCGCGGCAATCGTGTCTTCGGTGCTCAAAGGACCTCCCTGAGGATCATGGCCGCGCGCTCGCATTGCTCCTGCGTCGGCACGAGTGCAAAGCGAACGTAACCCTCGCCGGCCTCGCCGAAGAACGAGCCGGGCGCAACGACGATGCCGTTGCCGAGCAGCCGGCGTGCGAATTCCTCGGACGAGCCGCCGACGTCGAGCCACAAGTAGAACGTCGCCTCCGATCCGGCAAGGCGAAGTCCACGCTCTTCGAGCGCGGGCAGGAGCGTCTCGCGCTTCCGGCGGTAGAGCGCCCGCACGGCGTCGACGTGCTGATCGTCGGACCACGCTGCGACGGACGCGCGCTGCACGAACTCCTGCGGCGCTGTGCCGACGGTGGGGCGGAAGCTGCGTAGCGCATCGCCGATCTCGGGCGGCGCGCAGACGAAACCCGAGCGATACCCGGTCATCGACGAGCGCTTCGAGAGTGTGTTGAAGACGACGACGTTCGTGCGGTCCTCGACCTGCAGCGCCGACACGGGCGGTTCGTCGAACCACAGCTCCGAATACGCCTCGTCCGAGCAGAGCAGAAAACCATGCTCGCGGGCGCGCGCGGCGAGCTCCTCGTAGAACGAGAGCGGAGCGACGGCGCCCGTCGGGTTGTTCGGATAGCAGATCCAGAAGAGCGCGATCTCGTCCCAGGCGTCAAAGGCATCGAGGTCCGGCAGCCAGCCGTTCGCTTCGGTGAGCGGCAACGTCGTGACCGTGCCGCCGGCGAAGAGCGCGCCGCGCTCGTACACCGGGTACGCGGGCTCGGGAATCGCGACGAGACGCTTGTCGCCGAGCGCGATCTGGGCGAACGAGTAGATCGCCTCCTTCGAACCGAGCGTCGGGACGATCTCCTTCGCGGGGTCGACCGAGACCGCAAACCGGCGCTCGATCCAACCGGCGATCGCCTGGCGCAGCTCCGGCAGGCCGGTCGCGCGCGGGTACGACGAGACGGGCTCGATCGACGCGGCCAGCGCCTCGCGGATAAACGCGGGCGTCACCTCGCGCGGGTCGCCCACGCCGAAGTCGATCAGCTCGATCCCGCTCCCGGCCGCCTCGGCCTTCCAGTCGTCGAGCCGCGCGAAGGGGTACTGCGCGAGCTCGGTGAGCACGGGGGAGAGGCGCATTGCTCGAACGCTACCGCTACCGATCAACCCAAGAGGAAGCGCTGCAGCGCCTCGTAGGTCCGCTCGAGCTCGCTGATCTCAACGCGCTCGTCAACGGCGTGTGCGTAGCGCGTGCCGCCGGGACCGAGGTTGATCGCGTCGAGGCCGCGCGCGGCGAAGTCGGCGACATTCGTCCACGCCTGCTTGGGCTGCACCTCGAAGCCGCCGACGGCCCGCAGCTGCTCGACGAGCGGCGAGCGCAGTGCGACGTGCGCGGGTGGGGAGTTGGCGAGGATCTCGACGTCGGCGCCCACCAGCTCGCGGACGCGCTCGACAGCCGACTCGGGAGTCCGGTCCGGGGCGTAGCGGAAGTTGAGAATCGCCTCGGCCCGCGCAGGGATGACATTCGAGGCGATGCCGGCGTTCAGCTGCGTGACGGAGATCACCTCGCGGAACACAAGCCCGTCGATGTCGACGTCACGCGGCTCGGCGTCGAGCGCCTGCTGGAGGCCCGTGAACGCGAGCTTGATCGCGTTCACGCCGAGCCACGGCCGTGCGGAATGCGCCGACTTCCCTTCGAAGACGACCCGCGCGTTGAGATTTCCGAGGCAGCCGAGCTGCAACGTGTTGTCGGTCGGCTCGAGGCAGATCACGAGCTGCGCTTCGTCGACGAGGCCCGTGCGCTCGAAGACGCCGGGGAGCGGGTTCTCGGCCGGTCCGAGCTCCTCCCGCGGGAAGAAGAGCAGCGCGAGGTCGTAGGCGAGCTCCGTTTCCGCGGCCCAGCGGCCGAGCTCGGCCATCACCGCGAGGCCACCCTTCATGTCGCTTGCGCCAAGGCCTACAACGGCGCCATCCTCGATCCGTCCGGGCAGGTTCCCCTGGGCCGGAACGGTGTCGGTATGGCCGGCGAGGAGCACGAGTGGCTTGCCCTGCCGCTTGGCGAAGAGCACCGATTCGCCGTCGGAATAGGCCCGATCGAGGGGCACGGCCGAGGCGATGTAGCTGTACAGCTCCGCCTCGTTCCGGGATTCGGACGGGATGTTCACCAGATCGAGGGTGCGCTGAGCGAGTGCCATAATCATTTTGATGATTCCACGTACTCCGGAGCCCGAGCGCGGGTTCGTCCTCGCGGTACTGGCTCAGGGTACGGATCCCGACGAAGAGCTGGCCGAGATCAAGGAGCTGGCGCGCACCGCCGGCGTCGAGCCGGTCGGCTTCGTCGTGCAGCATCGCGCCCGTCCCGCGCAGCGCACGTACGTCGGGAAAGGGAAGATCGAGGAGCTCAAGGAGCGCTTCCAGGAATCGGACGCCGAGAGTGTGATCGTCGACGGCGAGCTCGATCCCTCGCAGCAGCGCTACCTCGAGAATGCGCTCAACACCCGCGTTGTCGATCGCACGCAGCTGATCCTCGACATCTTCGCCCAGCATGCGACGAGTGCCGAGGGAAAGCTCCAGGTGGAGCTCGCGCAGCTCGACTACAACCTGCCGCGCATGCGGGGCATGTGGCAGCACCTCGAACGCCTCGGCGGTGGAGTCGGCACACGCGGACCGGGTGAGTCGCAGCTCGAGTCCGACCGCCGGATGGCGCGCCAGCGCATCAATCAGCTTCGGCGCAAGCTCAAGGACCTCGGCAAGCAGCGCGCCACGCGACGCAAGGAGCGCACGCGCAGCGAGACGCCCACCGTCGCGCTCGCCGGCTACACGAACGTCGGCAAGTCGACATTGCTGAACGCGCTGACGGGCTCCGACGTCTCCGTCGAGGACCAGCTCTTCCACACGCTCGACCCGACGACGCGCGGGTTCGAGCACGACGGACGCCGCTACCTCGTGACCGACACGGTCGGCTTCATCCGCCGCCTGCCGACACAGCTCGTCGAAGGCTTTGCGTCGACGCTCGAAGAGACGCTCAACGCCGACATCGTCCTGCACGTCGTCGATGCCTCTGCCGAGGACGACGAGCAAGACCGCCAGCGCGAGGCAGTCGACGACGTGCTGCACGAGATCGGCGCGACCGACATTCCCGTCGAGGTCGTCCTGAACAAGATCGACCAGGCGGACCCGTTGCACCGGCGGCGCCTCGCGAACCGTTTTCCGACGGCGCCGCAGGTCTCCGCGCTGACCGGCGAGGGGATGGACGAGCTGAAGGCCGAGATCGCTCGGCGCTTCGAGGACCGCTGGGAGCGCGTGCGGATGCTCGTCCCGTACGAGGACGGCGGCAAGCTCTCGGAGCTCTACGCGCTTGGCACCCCGATCGAGGAGCGTGAAGACACGCCCGACGGCGTGCTCCTGATTGCGCGGCTCCCGCGGCGTGAGCTGACGCGGTTCGCTCCGTACTTGATCGCCGAGTCGTCGAGCAGCAGATCAGATCAAGACCACCGCGAGAGCGCATGATCGAGCTCCCGATCCAGCGGCTGAGGCCGGATGCCGTGGTGCCCGGCCGCGCCTACAGCGGCGATGCCGGTCTCGACCTCTCCTCGTGCGAGCGCGTGGAGCTCGCTCCGGGCGAGCGGGCGCTCGTGCCGACCGGGCTCGCGGTGGCGATCCCGGAGGGCTACGCGGGCTTCGTGCAGCCGCGCTCGGGCCTCGCGACGAAGCACGGCATCTCGATCGTCAACACGCCCGGCCTCGTGGATTCGGGCTACCGCGGCGAATTGCTCGTCAACCTCGTCAACACGGACAAGGTGGAAGCATTCGTTGTGGAGCCGGGCATGCGGATCGCGCAGCTCGTGATCCTCCCGATCCCTGAGCTCGAGCTCGTCGAGGTCGACGAGCTGCCGGAGAGCGAGCGGGGCGTCCGCGGCTTCGGCTCGTCGAAGCATTGATGGAACAGCGCTGATGGAGCCACGGATCAGAGTGAGCGCGATCCTCCGCTGGCAAGGGCGCATCCTGCTCTGCCGTCAGGAGAAGCCGGGCAAGGAGTACTGGCTGCTGCCGGGCGGCGGTGTCGACGGGGGCGAGTCGCTGATCGAGGCGTTGCGTCGCGAGCTGCGCGAGGAGATCGGTGTCGAGGCGGACGTCCAGTTCGAAGGGCCCGTCGCGATTTGCGATTCGATCGCGCCGAAGTCCCTGCTTGCGCGTAAGCACGTCGTGCACATCATCTTTGCCGCCGATCTCTCGCACCGGTCGCTCGAGGACGTCGAGACGAGGGACGCCGCGGTGAAGGGCGCTCGTCTCTTCACGAATGACGAGCTTGGCGAGATCGTGGTGCACCCGCCCATCAAGCGCTTCCTGTCGCGCTGGGAGCCGGGCGACCCGGCGGTGTACCTCGGCGCCCTCTGGGCGCGCTAGCTGGTTGATCGGGAACTCTGAGATGATCGGTCCAACCGACGATCGGAGGCCGGAATGGCCGTAAAGCTCCACCGCTGCCCCAACATCTTCATCAAGGTGAAAGGGCACCCGTGTTGGAAGGTGCAGAAGGCGCTCGACGACCAGGGGATCGAGTACGAGGTCATGAAGGGACCGTGGCCCGGCAAGAAGAACCGCTCCGCCGTGCTCGAGGGAACCGGTCAAGCGTCGTACCCCGCGATCGAGTTCGAGGACGGCAGCTGGTACCGCGAGGAGTCGAAGGACATGGAGCAGACGATCCGCGAGGGCAGACTGAGGGAGAAACAGGCGCAGCCAGCCTGATCGCGCGTTAGCCGCCGCTGATCGCGGCGATCACGTCCACGCGCGCGTTGGCATCGATCGGCGCGTCGAGCTGCGCCCGTTCGCCGTTGATGTAGACGTGGATGTGGGGGCGGATGACGGGGCCCGGCTCGCACAGACGATCGCGCAATCCGGGCCAGCGGGCATCCAATTCGTCGATCGCGCCGACGACCGTCACGGCTTCCACCTCGACGTGGCGCTGCAGGCCTGGGAAGAGCGGAAGCAACGTCATGGGGAGGTGCAGGGCGGGCACCTCAGTCGACGATCGCCACGTCGACGGAGGAGATTGCGGGCAGGTAGCTGGCGATCTCCGTCCATGACTCGCCGTCGTCCGCGCTCGCGAAGACCTGGCCGGTGCTCGTGCCGAAGTAGTAGCCCGGCACGTCGTAGGTGTCGGCGACCATGCCTTGACGCAGGACGCCGAGGTGCGCTTCCTGCTGCGGAAGCCCACGATCGGACCGCTGCCAGCTCGAGCCCGCGTCCTGCGTGCGCCAGACCGCGGCCTTGCCGTCCGGCATCGTCCGTCCGTGGCCCGGGTCGAGCGGGATCACGAAGAACGTGTCGCGGTCGTGCGGATGTGCCGCAGCTGCGAAACCGAACTCCGTGGGCAGGCCTTCGGTGATCTCGGTCCAGG
This sequence comes from Gaiellaceae bacterium, assembly GCA_036270155.1. Taxonomy (GTDB): domain Bacteria; phylum Actinomycetota; class Thermoleophilia; order Gaiellales; family Gaiellaceae; genus PALSA-600. Next base: position 1,835 of record DATBDB010000026.1, on the reverse strand, counting down.
TCAGCCCCGCGTCGTCGCTGCGATGCATGCCGACGTGATTCTGCTGGTACATGCGATCGCCGTCGGTGCGCGAGCGCACGACCTTGTGCACGCAGAAGCCGACCTCCTCGTGCTCGCGCGGCCAGTCGGCGCGGAGACCGCGGTTGCGAGGAGCCCACGACGTGCCGCCGTCGGTGGTCTCGAAGAGTCCTATCCCCTGGACGATTGCCCAGAAGCGGTCCGCGTTATCCGGGTCCGACTGGAAACCGGAGATGCCGAGGTGACCAGGCGGCTGGTTCGCGGGGTCGTCCCAGAGCTCGCTGCCCGGCTGGCCCTCGAGGTTCGTCAGCAGCGACCAGGTGTCACCCCGGTCCCGGCTCTCGAAGATGCCGGGTGCCTCGACGCCCGCCAGCACGCGTCCGTGCGCGACGGACAGGGTGGACACCTTCGACAGCTTCTTGCCGCCGTCCTCGTACGCAAGACCCTCGCTCGAGTGTGTCCAGGTCTCACCGACGTCGGTCGATCGCCAGATCGCCGAGCCGTGCCACTCACTCGCAGCGGCGGCGTAGAGCGTGCCGTCGCTCTGGTCGAACACGGCGTGGTAGATGGGCCAACCCTCGCAGAGGGGACCGCGCGTTGTCCACACGCGCCGGTCCTGATCACTCTCGAGGAGAAAACATCCCTTGCGCGTTCCAATTGCGAGCACCGTCCGGGCCACTGACCTCTCCTTACTTTTGACTTCAGTGGATTGTCCATGAGACGCCCGACGGAGTCGAATGTTGATCTTTCAGCTAGAACTTGCCGCCGCGCGCGCGGGCACGCGCCGCGGAGACCGTGTGCGCCCGCTGCTCGAGCTCATCCGGCAGCGGCGTGAGCTCGGTCGGCCCGCCGGCGTGGGCGAGGGCTTCCGAAAGCAGGTGATCGGCGAACCACGGGTTGCGCGGGAGCAGCGGCCCGTGCAGGTACGTGCCGTAGGCTCGCCTGTACCGGGCGCCTTCGTGACCCGATTCGCCGTCATTGCCGAAGCCCGAGACAACCCGGCCGAGCGGCTCTGCGCCCTCATCGAGGATCGTGCGCCCCGCGTGGTTCTCGAACCCGGCGAGCGTCTGACCAGCCCAGGCGCAGTCGAGGAGAACGTCGCCGATCATCCGCCGCTTGTCGGCAATCGTGTGCAGCGGAAGCAGCCCGATCCCCGGCTGCTCGTGACCCGCAACGTCGCGGTAGTACCGCCCGAGCAGCTGGTAGCCGCCACACACGGCGAGGAACGCAGCATCGGACTCGACCGCTTCGCGGAGCGACGAGGCCTTCGCGGTCAGGTCGTGCGCGACGAGCGCCTGCTCGCGATCCTGGCCACCGCCGATGTAGAAGAGGTCGATCTCACCGACCGGTACGGCGTCATGCATGCCGATCGCCTGGACGGCGAGCTCGTGACCGCGCAGCCGCGCGCGCTCCGACAGGACCGCGATGTTGCCGCGGTCGGCATAGATGTTGAGATAGTCCGGATACAGGTGCCCGACGCGGATCTTCACGCTGCCGTCTCCCAGTAGTTGGTGACGTGGCCGCGCGACGCGACGATCTTCCGGAGCGCGAGCATCGCCGTGTAGGTGGGGAGGAGCGCCAGGTCGCCACCGGACGGCGTCAGCTCGAGACCGCGGTCGAGCGCCTTCTCGAGTGACGGCACGACCTCGATGCGGTCCCGCGGAAGACCTCCGTAGGCGAAGCGCAGCGCCAGCTCGGCGGCACGCTCGCCGGTCGCAACGAGTGTGTCGAGCCCATCGAGCAGCGGCTCGAAGTCGACATCCCAGATCCACGAGATGTCGCGGCCGTCGGCGATCTCGTCGTTCAGCGCGATCACC
>DATBDB010000025.1:0-10527 GCA_036270155.1 Gaiellaceae bacterium | reverse complement strand
AAGTCGCTGTTCACGACGAACATCCTCGTCACCGCGATCAAGAACAGCGCGATCTGGATCCTGGTCGCCCCCGCCCTCGTCACGGCGATCGGGCTCGTCTTCGCCGTGCTGACCGAGCGCATCCGCTGGGCGGTCGCGTTCAAGACGATCGTCTTCATGCCGATGGCGATCTCGCTCTTCGCGACCGGCGTGATCTGGCACCTGATGTACATCAAGGATCCGAGCCAGGGCGCCGTGAACGCGGGAATCGGTGCGCTGAAGAGCTGGTGGTCGCCCCCCGGCGCACTCTCGACCGCATCGCCGTCGACCTCGGCGCTGACCGGCTCGCCGCAGACGGGCTACGTCCTGCACAAGGCGATCAACCCGGGCACGACAGCGCTGCTCGGGCTGACGGCGATCCCCCCGGCCGACGTCGCGTCGTCGGCCAAGCAGGCCGCCGCGCCCACGCCGAAGCCCGACGAGGTGACGGGCGTCGTCTGGCGCGACTTCAAGCCGGGCGGCGGCACGCCGGGCAAGGTCGAGTCGCAAGAGCTCGGACTGCCGGGCGTGAAGGTCAACCTGATCAACTCGAGCGGAAAGAGCGTGCAGAGCTCGACGACGGACGCCACGGGCGCATTCACGTTCAAGAACGTTTCCGGCAGGAACTACAAGGTCGGGATCGCAGCGTCCACGTTCGCAGCGCCCTTCGGCGGCATCTCGTGGCTTGGCTCGAAGCTGATCACGCCTTCGGTGATCCTCGCCTACATCTGGGTGTGGGCCGGCTTCGCGATGGTCGTGATCGGCGCGGGCCTCGCCGCGATCTCGCGCGAGGTGCTCGAGGCGGCACGTACGGACGGCGCGACTGAATGGCAAGTCTTCCGGCGCATCACCGTGCCGATGCTCGCGCCGGTGCTCTCGGTCGTGTTCATCACGATGCTGATCAACGTGCTCAAGGTCTTCGACATCATCATCTCGATCGCGCCCGGCTCGACACAATCCGACGCCGCCGTGATCGCGGTGCAGATGTGGCGCCAGAGCTTCGGCGGAGTCAACGACTTCGGCCTCGGCTCCGCGATCGCCGTCTTCCTGTTCGTGCTCGTCATCCCGGTGCTGCTCCTCAATGTGCGCCGCTTCCGGAGAGAGGTCTGATGGCCACCTACGAGGCACCAGCCGCACCCGTCGTCATCGTCAAGGATCCGAGCGAGAGCGTCGCTGCACGGATCAGCCGCGGCGTCGCCACGCTGCCGGTGCATCTCTTCCTGGCGTTCATCGCAGTCCTCTGGCTCGTGCCGACGCTCGGCCTCTTCTTCACCTCGCTGCTTTCACCCGGCGACTTCGCGACGAACGGCTGGTGGAAGGTCATCTCCTCGCCGCACCTTGCGACCTGGGCGAACTACTCCGGCGTCTGGAACAACACGAGCATCCCGACGGCGCTGAAGACGACCGCGATGATCGCGATCGGCGGCACGTTCCTCCCGATCATCGTCGCCGCGCTCGCCGGCTACGCGTTTGCCTGGCTCGACTTTCCGGGACGCGACTGGCTGTTCGTGGGCGTGATCGCGCTGCTTGTCGTGCCGCTGCAGATGGCGCTGATCCCGGTGTTCCACCTCTACAACACGTTCCACCTCTACGACACGATCCTCGGCCTCGTGTTGTTCCACACCGCGTTCGGGTTGCCGTTCGCGATCTTCCTCTTGCGGAACTTCTTCATCGGGATACCCAAGGACATCCTCGAGTCGGCGCGCATCGACGGCGCGTCGGAGATCCGCATCTTCCTCAAGCTGATCCTGCCGCTCGGCCTGCCGGCGATCGCGTCGCTCGCGATCTTCCAGTTCCTCTGGACCTGGAACGACCTGCTGGTCGCACTGGTGATGGCGCGCAACACGAGCCCGATCACCGTCGAGATCTTCTCGCAGCTCCGCCAGTTCGGCTCGAACATCGACATCATCGCGCCCGCGTCGTTCATGTCGATGATCATTCCGCTGGGCGTGTTCTTCGCGTTCCAGCGGTACTTCGTGCAGGGCCTGCTGGCGGGCTCGGTCAAGTAACCGTGGCTCTCGCACGGAGTCTGTACCGTCGACTCCATCATGCGCAGCGCGATCGTCGGTAGCGGGCTCGCTGCCCTTGCGACGTACGCCACCCTGCGCCATGGCGGGCTTCCCGCCGAAGAGATCGCGGTCTTTGGCACGCACGAGGATCCGACCGACGTCTGGCGCACCCGCGCCGCGGCGATTCGCCAGCAGCGCATGCGCTCCGAGAGCGACGGCCACCTCGCCCCTGCGGCGTTCCCGGGACTCGCGGTGCGCGAAGCGCTGCGCCGTGGCTCCCCCGCGCCGCTCCTGCGCTCGGTCGCGAACCGCTACCACCCGAGCGTCGACGACTTTCTCGCGCACGCCGAGGCGGTTCGGCACCGGGCCGGCTGGCAGCGCAGCTTCCGCGTGCAGCGCGTCGAGCGCATCCGCGCGGTCGAGCGCGGGTTCACCCTCGACGGGGAAGGCCCCTTCGCCCACGTGCTGATCGCGACCGGCCATCCCGGGCTCGCCCGGCCCGATGCATTCCCCGGCGCGGTGCACGCCTACGAGCCGCACGAGTACGCCACAAAGGTCGCGGTCGTCGGCGCGGGCATGGCCGCGGCGACGGAGTGGCTGAACGCGCTCGCTGCCGGCGCGGAGGTCGTGTCGATCCGCCGGCGCGAGCCGCTGCGGCGCCCCCTGAACGTCCCGCGCCCGTACTTCTCGAAGCGCGGCCTCGGTGCATTCCACGCAGCGACCGCCGAACGGCGCGCGGCGACGCTGCGCGAGCTTTCGACCCCCTCCTATCCCGCGGGCGCCGCCTGGGACGAGCCGGTGCGCGCCGCCGAGCGGGAGGGCCGCTTCCGCGTCGAGGGAACCCCAAACGGCTCGGACCAGGTGATCGCCGCAACGGGCTTCCGGCAGGGCTTCCGCCACGACCCGCTACTCGCCGACCTCGTCGACGCGCATGACCTGCCGACGCACGACCGCTGGATCGTGCTCGATCCCGACTCGACGGTCGCGGCCCTGACGGACGAGACACGGACGCTCGCGATCGCCGGCGTCGCCGCGCAGTGGGCGTTCCCCGCCGCGGACACGATCGCGGGCGCGAAGTACGCAGCCCACGCCTTCCGGAGGCGCGCATGTCGTACACGCTGATCGGCCGGATCCAGACCCGCGTCGTCTCGACGTTGCCAGCGCTGCTCGTCGCGCTCGCGCTGCAGCGCTGGTGGGCGATCGAGCTTGTCGCCTTGATGCTCGGGCTCGGCCTGGTGCTCGATCCGGTCGTCTACGACCGTGTGCTCGCCTACCAGCCGGCGTGGCTCGCGCTGCCGCTCGGCGTGCTCGAGCTGGGGCTCGTCTACGGCGCGATGCGCTGGCTGCAGCTGATGGCGCCGCTCCGCTGGGCGCTCGCGCTCTATGCGATCGGCTGGGTCGCTGCACAGCTCTTCGGCCACGCCGTCTTCCCGCGCCTGCACCTCGAGTACGCGGAGGACGGCGGCGAGCTCGGCCGGCGCGGCGCGCTCACCGCCGTCGCCGTCGCCGCGATCGTCGTCAGCGGGCTCGGTGCGGCGTACGCCGTCCGGCCACCGACGGTCCACCTGCACGGGCAGGTCCAGGGGCCGCTCGTGATCAGGCACGCGCAGACGCTCGTCGGCGGCACCGTCAAGGGCGGGATCCTGATCCGCGCGAACAAGGTCACCCTGCGCAACGTGACCGTGATCGGGGGCGAGAACGGGATCGACATCCTCGACTCGCATCACGTGATGCTCGACAACGTGCGCATCGTCGGCGTGACCCTCGACGGGATCCACGTCCGCCGCAGCTCGGTGATGATCGAGAACTGCAAGATCACCTCGCCAAACGGCCCGTGGGTGCAGGGGATTGACATCTCGTTCTCCATGGACAAGGAGATGTCGATGGTCGAGGGCTGCACGATCGTCGGCGTGCGCGAGGGCATCGTCACCCACATGACGATGGTCGACGTGACGCACAACCACATCGGTGCAACGAGCCTGCGAGGTATCACTATGGGCGAGATGTCGATGGGAGCGATCAACCACAACGACGTGCTCGGCGCCCACGGCGTCGGGATCATCTGCCTCGACCACTCCGAGTGCTCGATCGAGCACAACACGATCGTCGGCACCCGCACCGACCCGAGCGGCGACCCCTCGCGCGCGGGCGTGGCGATCGAGGCGCATTACTTCGCCAAGGCGAAGGTCAAGCACAACACGATCGTCGCGAGCCCAGGCGGCGTCCAGGCCTTCGACCAGGCGAGCGTCACGCGGTGACCGAGCCGACGAAGTTCCGCCTCGTCGCGCGCACGGGCCACCCGAGCTTTCTCGACCTGCCGTGGGACCGTCCGCTCGAGGAATGGACAACCCCGAGGCTCGTCAACGTGATCCGCGGGATCAGCCGCCACATCGTGCGCTTCGTCGAGTACGACGGCGCCCTGTACGCGCTGAAGGAGCTGCCCGAGCGGCCGGCGCGCCGCGAGTGGAAGCTGCTGCGCGCGCTCGAGAGCCAGGGGCTGCCGGTCGTCGAGGCGGTCGGGGTCGTGACGAAGCGCGAGGACGACCTCGACGCGGTGCTGATTACGCGCCATCTCGAGTACTCGCTCCCCTACCGTGCGCTCTTCTCGGGCGCCGTGATCCCCGACCTGCGTACGCATCTGCTGAACGGGCTGGCCGAGCTGCTGACGCGCCTCCACTTGCGCGGGTTCTTCTGGGGCGACTGCTCGCTGTCGAACGCGCTCTTCCGCCGCGACGCGGGTGCGCTGTCGGCCTACCTCGTCGATGCCGAGACAGGCGAGCTGCATACCCAGCTCAGCGACGGGCAGCGCAGCTACGACCTCGACATCGCGCAGACGAACATCATCGGCGAGCTGCTCGACATCGAAGCCGAAATGGGCCTGCCGGCCAACATCGATCCGGAGGAGACGGCTGAGGAGATCATCAAGCGCTACGAGTCCCTGTGGCACGAACTGACGCGCGAGGAGACGTTCGGCGCCGACGAGCGGTACAAGCTCGACGAGCGGCTGCGGAAGCTGAACGCGCTCGGCTTCGACGTCGAGGAGATCCAGCTGAACGCGACGCCGGACGGTTACCGCCTCCACCTCGACCCGCACGTCGTCGAGCCGGGGCATCACCGCCACCGGCTGCTGCGGCTGACGGGCCTCGACGCCCAGGAGAATCAGGCGCGCCGGATGCTCAACGACATCGCGCGCTACCGCGAGTCGATCGAACGCACGGAGAAGCGGCCGCTCTCGGAGTCGGTTGCCGCCTCCCGCTGGCGCGATGAGGTCTTCGAGCCGACGGTCTCCGCCGTGCCGGAGAACCTGTGGGCGGCGCTGCCGGCCGCCGAGGTCTTCCACCAGGTGCTGGAGCACCGGTGGTTTCTCTCCGAGCGGGCGGGCAAGGACGTCGGCATCGACAAGGCCGCCGAGTCGTACGTGCAGTCCGAGCTGCCAATGCTGCGCCCCGAGCGGATCGTGCTGCAGGAGCCCGACGACGAACTGCTTGTAGAGGAGGCGTGATGGGCGTCTACCGCACCCCGGAGAGCCGTTTCGACCGCCTGCCGGAGTTCCACTTCCAGCCGAACTACCTCGACCAGGACGGGCTGCGGATGCACTACCTGGACGAGGGCGAGGGCGATCCCGTGCTGCTGCTGCACGGCGAGCCGACGTGGTGCTTCCTCTACCGCAAGATGATCCCGCCGCTTGCCGCGGTCGCTCGCTGCATCGCGCCCGACTACTTCGGCTTCGGCCGCTCCGACAAGCCGACCGAGCGCGGCTGGTACTCGTACGACCGCCACGTCGCGTCGATCACGCGACTCGTCCAGGCGCTTGACCTGCGCAACATCACGCTCGTCGTGCAGGACTGGGGCGGCCCGCTCGGCTTCCGCTTCGCGGTCGAGAACCCCGAGCGCGTGGCGAAGATCGTCGTGATGAACACCGGTATCGGCGCGCGCGCCCCGGGCGAAGAGTGGCTGCGCTTCCAGTCGTTCATGCGCCGCGTCGGCACGGAGATCCTCGCCGGCCAGCTCGTGCGCCTCTCACTCGTTCAGCCGACGAGCGACGAGATCATCGCCGCCTACGACGCGCCGTTCCCCGTGCCGGAATCGCGGATCGGGATCGTCCAGTTCCCCGAGCTCGTCGCCACGAGCTCCGACCATCCATCGGGGCCGGCGATGCTCGTCGTCCGCGACCGCCTGCGGGAGCTCGACCGCCCCGCGCTCGTCCTTTTCAGCGACAGCGACCCGATCTTCTCGCGCCAGGCAGCCGAACTGATGGCCGAGTTGCTGCCGGGCGCCGAACTGGATCCGCCGGTCGAAGGCGCGGGGCACTTCCTGCAAGAAGACCGCGGCGAGGTGCTCGGAACGCGCATCGCAAGCTGGATCTGACCGCTCTGACCGGATTCATACGGAACTGAGACGAGCCTCCACCCGGCGTCGATCAGAGTCCTAATCACTGCTCGAGACAAGTTCTGTGGCGCCCGCCTGCGGCGGCGGGCCACAGTCTCGAGAGCATCGCGCGAAGGTGGAGGTCGACGGCCCTGCGGCGCCGCCGGTCTCCACCCGCGCGTCTGGCTCTAACCTCAAGGCGTGCGGGTCATTCGCTGGATCCTTCTCGCCATCCTTGGCCTCGTGGCCGTGTTGACGCTGGCGTCGCTGATCTACAACGCCTCGACTGCAGACGCGAGCGTGCCGGTCAGCGAGCTCTGGCACGGCAAGACGGTCGACGGCACCGCGTATCGCCAGTGGGGCACGCGCGGGACGCCGGTCGTGCTGATCGGCGGCTTCCTCGAGCCGTCGTTCGTCTGGTCGGAGGTCGCGCCGCTCCTCGCGCAGGGTCATCGCGTCTACGCGCTCGATCTCGACGGCTTCGGTTACACGGTGCGTCGCGGCCCGTGGACGCTCGCGCACTGGGGCGACCAGGTGCAGGCGTTCTGCAAGGCGCTCGGGCTGAAGAAGCCGATCGTCATCGGCCATTCGCTCGGCGCCGCCGTCGCTGCCGAGATGGCGCGCCGCGGAATCGCATCGCGGATCGTGCTCCTCGACGGCGACGCGTTGCGCGGCGGCGGCCCGCCACGCTGGCTGACGACCGCGCTCGTCAAGTCGCCGTACTTCACGACGATCTACCGCTTCCTCTTGCGCTCACCGTGGGCGGTGAAGCGGATCGTGGAGAACGCGTACGGGCCGACGCACCCGCCGATCGACGCCGCCGAGATCCGCCGCTGGACCAACCCGTTCCGTGCGAAGGATGCGCGGCGGGCGATCGAGGGGATGGCCCAGAACGGCATCGCAGGCTTCACGCAGCAGGGTTTGCGCGCGCTTCACGTGCCCGCGCTTGTCGTGTGGGGTGCGAGCGACAGCGTCGATCCGGTCGCGTCGGGCAGGCAGAGCGCACGCGATCTGCACGCACGCTTCGTCCTCGTGCAGGGCGCCGGGCACCTCTCGATGCTCGTCGCCGCGCGCCAGGTCGCGGCCGCGATCGCGTCTAGCTGAAAGCCGGGTAATCGTCCGAAAGGATGAAGGTCAATGGCACGTGCGGACGATGCGCCGGCCAGGGCCTGCAGGCACGCTCTTAGACTTGAACACGGAAGTGATCCGGGGGATCACGGTCCGTCCCCTCCGGAGCGGCGAGACCGAGGTCGTGCAGGCGGTCTTCGACCGCCTCGGGCCGCGCTCGCGCCTGCTCCGGTTCGGGGGCGCGAAGAACGTCCTCCTGCCGGGCGAGCTCGAGCAGCTCGCGCGCGTGGACGGGGATCACCACGTGCTCGTTGCGTTGCTCGCCGGCGAGCCGGTCGGGATCGCACAACTCGTGCGCGACGGCTCGGCCGCCGACGTCGCCTTCGCGGTCGTCGACGACCTGCAAGGGAACGGCGTCGGCACGGTGCTCAGCCGGCGCCTTGCCGAGGACGCACGCGCCGCGGGGATCGAGACGCTCCGCGCGACGCTGAGCGCCGAAAACGGCGCGTCACTCGCGTTGCTGAAGCGGATGACCGCTGGATTGAAGATGCAGTACACCGCCGGGCAGCTGGAGGTCGTCGGCCGCGCGGCGTAACGTTCCCGCGATGCGGGTGTTCGTCGCTGGAGCGAGCGGAGCGATCGGGACGCCACTCGTTCGACAGCTCGTCGCAGCCGGGCACGTCGTCGCCGGAATGACGAGGACGCCGGAGAAGGCGCCCGTCGTGGAGTCGCTCGGCGCGTTGCCTGTCGTGTGCGACGCATACGACGCGGAAGCACTCCGCGCTGCGATGGCAGCGTTCGTGCCTGAGGTCGTGGTCAACGAGCTCACCGACCTCCCGGACGATCTCTCGCGGATCGTCCCCGAAGCGAACGCGCGGATGCGTCGCGAGGGCAACGCGAATCTGATTGCCTCGGCGAACGGCGCGCGTTACCTGGCACAAAGCGTCGCGTGGGAGCTGGCGGCCGGTGTCGCCGCCGACGCGGTGCGCGAGCTCGAGCGGGCGACCCTCGAGGCGAACGGCGTCGTTCTCCGCTACGGGATGTTCTACGGGGACGGCACGTACTACCCGGCCAGCTCTGACCTTCCACCTCCCCCGCGCATTCACATCGAGGAGGCGGCGCGGCGAACCGTCGAGGCGCTGACCGCCGCGTCCGGCGTCATCGTGATTGCCGAAACGCCTTAGACTCATCCGATGGCTCACTCAATCGGTCTGAAGATCGATCACGAGCTGCCGGTCGGGAACGTCGACGTCAACATCGTCGTGACGCGTGACGGAGAACGACTGGGCGTCGTGAAGATCAGCCGCGGCTCGATCGACTGGAAGCCCGGCAAGGCGAAGCGCACGTGGTCGCTGACGTGGCAGCAGTTCGACGACCTGATGCGCGAGCACGGTCACCCGCCCCGCTAACTGGTGTCTGACACCTTTTCGAAGTTCGACACGCGCGCGCACTTCGAACAGGTGTCAGACACCACTTCGAACCGCGTTCGGGTCTAGGGCTTACCCGCGAGGCTCGGAACCGCTGAACGTGTGCCAGCGCCACTCACCGCCGCGGCGGACGAGCACGGCCGTCATGCGATACGGCGAGCCGTTGACAGAGCCGGCGGCGTTGATCCACGCGATGTCGCCGTGCTCATAGACGTGGAGGTCGTCCCACGTGAACCTGATCTCTCCCGGGTGCGCCGCGATCGCCTCGCCGAGCGTCCGAATCTGCGCGCGACCGTCGGCGCGCTCGGTCAGTTCCGAGCCCCACATCGCGACGCCGTCGTCCTCGGCCCAGACCGCCATGAACGCGTCCGGATTGCGCTCGTCGAGGACCGAGCGGAAGAGCGCGTGGAAGACGGCTAGAGGATCAGACCCTGCCACGGCTGCAGCGTACGGCCTTCGTGGCCGGCGACGTCGTCGGTCATGTTGAGCACGCACGTCTTGTCGCCGCGGCGGTAGGCCCACACGCCGGAGACGGACTTCAGCGTCTCGTAGCTGTCGTCGCTGAACTGCTTGCGACGGGCGATCAGGTCGCGGACGTAGTGGAGCGTGCTGTCGGGATCGGCGCGCTGGTCTTCGACGTTGCGCTTCGTGCTCCCGAGCGGCAACCACGGCTCCTGCCACTCCTCACCGGAGCGCGTCCACGGGAGCGGTGTGCGCTCGGGGTCGCGCGGCGGGTCGCCGATGTCGGTGATGCGGTCCTTTGGCACCTTGCCATCCTCGAGCGCGATCTCGTCGCCCTGGAAGAGGATCGCGTCGCCCGGCAGCGTCAGGATGAGGAAGAGCGCGGCGCGTGCCCGCGCCTCGTCGCCGAACGCCCAGCGGGTTGCAAGGCGCGAGTGGTCGTGGTTCGAGCCAAACCACAGCGGCGTGGCGCCCTGGGGCAGCGTTTTCAGCGACTGCTCGACGATCGGCCTGAGCGCGTCGAGCTCGAACTCGGCGTTCGTGAACGCGAAGTTCTGCGCGAGGTCAAGGTGCTGGAAGTAGGGCGGAAGGTGCGCCAGCGGGACGTAGGTCTCCCCCATCAGCGTCGGCTTCGGGTCGTACTCGTGCGCGACGGCCTGCCACGCGCGAAAGATGTCGTGCACCTCGGGCCGTTCGCGCTGATACCGCTCGCCGTCGCGCAGCTCGCGATCCTTGATCAGCGCGTGCGCCACGTCGATGCGGAAGCCGCGAACGCCGCGGTCGAACCAGTAGCGGAGGATCTGCTCGAACTCGGCGCGCACGTCAAGGTTCCACCAGTCGAGGTCCGGCTGCTCGATCGCAAACTGGTGCAGGTAGTAGCGCTTGCGCCGCGAGTCGTACTCACACGCCATGCCGCCGGAGAAGCCCGACTGCCAGTCGTTGGGGATCGAGTCCGACCAGACGTAGTACTCCGGCCGGTCACTGAACCAGTCGTGCTTGTCGGAGGTGTGGTTCGGGACGAGATCGAGCCAGATGTCGATGTTGCGCGTGCGCGCGTCGGCGATCAGCGTGTCGAGGTCGTCGAGCGTCCCGAGCTCGGGGTGGACGTCGCGGTAGTTGGAGACGTCGTAGCCCCAGTCGACGTTCGGGCTGGGGAAGGTCGGGCTCGACCAGAT
>DATBDB010000024.1:0-5990 GCA_036270155.1 Gaiellaceae bacterium | reverse complement strand
GTGCACGGGAATGATCGAGATCATTCGATCCCGGTGATGCGCACGCCGGCGTGCGCCCTGTACCGGCGCTTCAGGTTGACGATCACCGCGGTGAGCCCCTCGAGCATCGCGTGTGCGAGCCGGATGCGGTCTGCCTCGACGACCGCCGAGAGGCGGCGCTTCGGATCGGTGCTGCGGAAGGGGACGACGACGGTGGCCATCTCTTGGGGACACTACCGTGCCCCTGCCCGACAACGCGACGATCGCCGAGCGCCTGGAAACGCTCGCTTCGCTGCTCGATCTCGCCGGTGCGAGCTACTACAGCGTGCGTGCGTACCGGCGCGCGGCGGAACTGATCGAAGTAATTCCGATGCGTTTCATGCCGCAGGCACATCATCGCGATGAACCTCTGTCGTGGTAGTCCATCCACGCTTGTGCATCTACGCACGAACGCGGAGATCCTTTCGGAGTAATCCGCGAGCCGGGTGCGCGCTGGCTGACGGGCCGGGCTGGATCAGCCTGCTGCGGCGAAGCCCGGACGAATGAGCCGGGATGGCGCCCTGAGGCCTGCGTCTCGGACGGGGGGGTTGATCGGCTCGATGCAGGGGGGCGCTCCGAAGCTGGCGGCGCGCCGCTCGGGATCCGCGTCCTCGTAGAGCGTCGTTCGCTGACGTGCCGTACGGCCGTTTCCGCGGATCAAGGCCTCGAGCTGCTCGGGTGTCATCTCCTGGCCGTGTTCGGAGCCGGCTGCGCGTGAGATTGACTCGTTCATGAGCGTGCCGCCGAGGTCGTTGACGCCGGCGCGGAGCGCAGCGGCGACCCCGCCGGGCCCGAGCTTTACCCAGGATGCCTGGATGTTGGTGATCCATGGGTGCAGCGCGAGCCGTCCAACGGCGTGCATCAGGAGCGCCTCGGCGAACGTGGGTCCGCGGCGCGAAAGGCCTTTCACGTACATGGGCGCCTCCATCGGCACAAACGGCAGTGGCACGAATTCGGTGAATCCGCCGCTCGAACGTTGCTGCTCGCGAACAGCGACCAGGTGGCGTGCCCAATGCTCGGTGCTGTCGACGTGCCCGAACATGATCGTGTTATTCGACCGCAGTCCGACGCGGTGTGCCGTGTCGTGTACTTCGAGCCACTGCGCCGAGGTGATCTTGTCGGGGCAGATGATCCGTCGGACGCGGTCGTCGAGCACCTCTGCCGCTGTTCCGGGCAGCGAGCTGAGGCCGGCGTCTCGCAGACGAATGAGGTAGTCGGAGAGGGGAAGGTTGAGGGTTGCTGCGCCTTGCCAAATCTCGAGTGCGGAGAAAGCGTGTACGTGCATCGCCGGGACCGCTTCCTTGATCGTCCGGACGACGGACTCGTAGTAATCGCCGGTGAAGGCGGGGTGGATGCCGCCCTGGAGGCAGACCTCGGTGGCGCCGCGCTCCCACGCCTCTTCGACGCGTCGAATGATCTCGTCGTGCGGAACGAGGAAGGCCGGCCCGCGGAGGTTCGCGGCGAGTTTTCCTTTCGAGAAGGCGCAGAATCCGCAACGGAAATAGCAGACGTTCGTATATTGGATGTTGCGCGTGACGACGTAGCTGACCTCGTCGCCGCACACTTGGCGCCGGAGTCTGTCCGCGGCTGCGTAGATCCGTTCGCGCTCTTCCCCGCGTGCGCGGAAGAGGCGTGCGATGCCGTCCTCGTCGAGCTCGTCGTGCGAGTCGACCGGCAGCGCGTCACGAGGCACGAACGGAACGGGAATTGGCTCGCCCGGCGCCCAGCGGTCTTCGCGGGCGAGACCGGTCGCGTCTGATGCGCGCCGTACGGCAGTCAGTACGCTGCCGTCGATCCAGTCGGCGCTGAGCCATTCCGGATAGACGGGCAGCCGGGCCGCGAGTTCGAGACCGTGTGATCGCGCCGCCTCCTGGAGCGGGCCGATGGCCGGCCAGGGCGCCTCCGGATTGACGTGGTCGATCGTGACCGGCGAGACGCCGCCCCAGTCGTCGATCCCTGCCTCGAGCAGACGGCCGAAGTCCTCGGTCAGGTTCGGCGGCGCCTGCAGGTGGATCTCCGGAGGAAGCAGCAGGCGCGCCGCGGCGATCGTCCAGAGATGCTCTTCGACTTCGGGCTCCGGGGCGGCGGCCATCTTCGTGCCGGGCTTCGCGCGGAAGTTCTGGACGATCACCTCCTGGATATGACCGTGGCGCTCATGCGCCTCGCGGATCGCGAGCAGCGCGTCGAGGCGCTCGGCCCGGGTCTCGCCGATCCCGATCAGGATCCCCGTCGTGAACGGCACGCGCGCTTCGCCTGCCGCCTCCAGGGTGGCGAGGCGTGCTGCGGGCAGCTTGTCCGGCGAGCCGAAGTGCGGACCGCCGCGCAGCGAGAGCCGCTCGGACGTCGTCTCGAGCATGATTCCCATCGACGCCGACACCGGGCGGAGCGCCCGGATGTCGCCGGCAGTGAGGATGCCGGGGTTGAGATGCGGTAGCAGCCCGGTCTCCTCGAGTACCGCGCCGGCAGCGCGGGCTAGGTACTCGAGCGTCGTTGCGCAGCCGAGCGCCGCGAGTTCCGTGCGGGCCGCCTCGTAGCGCAGCTCGGGCTTGTCCCCGAGGGTGAACAGCGCCTCGTGGCAACCTGCTGCGGCACCCGCGCGTGCGATTTCCAGAACTTCGTCGATCGTGAGGTACGCGCGCTCGCCGCGCTTTGGGGGCGCCGCAAAAGTGCAGTAGTGGCAGACGTCGCGGCAGAGCTTCGTCAGCGGGATGAACACTTTCGGCGAGTACGTGACGAGCCTGGTGCGGATACCGCGAATGCGGCGCGCTTCGCCGAGGATCTCGTCCAAAGACGTGGTACGCAGCTCCAGGCCGTTTCTATCGTCAGGACTCACAGCTGCACCGCCACCGTCATCACAGTATATTGGATCCGGGATACAAGCGTCGTCGAGGGGTTGAGAGAGGGGTGATCCGTCTGCGCGCGACGTCGGCGGCGATGTTCGCCTCGCTCGAAAACCCGAACTTCAGGCGCTATTTCTTCGGCCAGGCGCTGTCACTCATCGGCACGTGGATGCAGATGGTCGCGCAGTCGTGGCTCGTCCTGACAATGACCGGATCGAGCGTCGCGGTCGGCGTCGTCGTCGCGTTGCAGACCGCACCCGTCCTCCTGCTCGCACCATACGGCGGCGTCATCGCCGATCGCGCCGACAAGCGGAAGCTGCTGATCGGCCTGCAGGCGTCGATGGCGCTGCAGGCGCTGGCGCTCGGCCTGCTGACGGTCTTCGGCGCCGTTCGCTTCTGGGAGATCTGCGCGCTCGCGCTCCTACTCGGCCTCAACAGCTCGTTCGAAGTGCCGACACGGCAGTCGTTCATCCTCGAGATGGTCGGCCGCGACTCCGTCCGCAACGCCGTCAGCCTCAACTCGGTAATCGTCAACGCGGCGCGGGCGATCGGGCCGGCGATCGCGGGCGTCCTGATCGCGACGGTGGGGGAGGGGGTTTGCTTCCTGATCAACTTCGGCAGCTTCGTCGCGGTCATTTGTTCACTGTTGTCGATGGATGCGTCGCTGCTGCTTCCCTCGGAGCCGGCGCTGCGCGCGCGGGGACAGCTGCGCCAGGGCCTGGCCTACGTGCGGCGGACGCCCGATCTCGCGCTCCCGCTTGCGATGATGGCCATGATCGGGACGTTCACCTATGAGTTCCCGGTTTCCCTTCCCGTTCTCGCCAAGCGCTCGTTCGACCTCGGTTCAACAGGCTACGGGTTCATGACCGCAGCTATGGGTGTGGGCGCTGCGACGGGTGGCCTCGTGACGGCGGCGCGCGGCCGCACCGGTCTCCGGGCTGCGGTGCTCGCGGCCGGCGCCTTCGGCATCTGCGTCACCGCGGCCGCGCTTGCACCGTCGGTCGCACTTGAGCTGCTCGCGCTCGTCCTCGTCGGCGCGGGCAGCGTCAGCTTCGTCTCGGTCGGCAACTCGACGCTGCAGCTGCGCGCCGACCCGAGCATGCGCGGTCGCGTCATGTCGCTGTGGTCGGTTGCCTTCCAGGGGTCGACCGCGATCGGCGGCCCGATCGTCGGTGGCATCATCGCCTTTGCCGGCGCACGCGCCGGGCTCCTCGTCGGGGGTGCGACGTGCTTCGCCGCCGCAGCCGTCGGCGCGCTGTATCTCCGACGGCCCCGACCCGTGGAGGCGACATGAGCATCGAGGCGCTCGTCCCGCTGAAGCGCCTCGACTATGCGAAGACGCGGCTTGCGAGCGTGCTCGACCCGCCGACGCGCGTACGCGTGATGCGCGCGCTGCTCGATCACACGCTCGCCCAGGTGAAGGCGGCCCCGTCGATTGGGTCGGTGACGCTCGTCTCCTCGGCGCTTGAGGCGCCATCGATCGCCGCCGAGCATGGAGTGGCGCACTTCGACGATCGCGGCGCCCCCTGGAACGACGCGCTCGCAGCTGCGATCGCGGCCGCGGTGACGGCGGACGGGGTCATAATCGTGTCGGCCGACGTGCCGCTGTTGACGACGAACGACGTCGAGTCGTTCGTCGCCGCCCTTCCGGAGCGTGGCGCGGCGATCGCGCGCTCGACGGACGCCGGGACGAATGGGGTCGCGATGCGGCCGAGCGGTGCGATGGCGACTTGCTTCGGGGCAAAAGGCAGCGCGGTCCTCCACGTCGAGCTCGCCGAGGCCGCGGGCCTCGTGTCGGTGATCGTCGACATCGAGGGGCTCGCACACGACCTCGACACAGCGTCGGACCTCGAGGAGGTTCTCCGCCGTGAGCTGTCTCCCGATGTCCGCGCGGTGCTAGCCGGCGCGCTCGCGCAGTAGCGGCACCACGTCGCTCGCGAACTGATCGAGGAAGCGCCGTTGGTCGGCCCCGGGGCCGTGGAACACGAGGTGCTCGAAGCCCTGGTCGACGTACCACCAGATCTTCTCGGCGCATTTCTCGGGGTCAGCGGTGACGATGAAGCGGGTGTGCGCGCGGTCGGCGTGGGCGTCCGCGAGCCGCTCCATTTCGATCGGGTCCTCGATCCCGCTCTTCTCGTCTGCTGTGAGAGCGAGGGCCGCCCACCACTCGCAGGCCTTCAGCGCATAGTCGGCGTCGCGGTCGTACGAGACCTTCACCTCGATCGTCCGCTCGATCGACGCAGGGTCACGGCCCGCGGCCTCGGCGCCCTCGGCGACGTTGGCGAGCAGCTGCTCGTACAGCTCGGTTCCCTTGCCGCTCGTGCAGATGAAGCCATCGCCGGCACGCCCCGCGAGCTTCGCCGCCAGTGGGCCGGACGCTGCCACGTAGATCGGCACCGGCTGCTCGGGCTTGTCGTAGATCGTTGCCTTTTCGGTGCGGTAGTACTCGCCCTCGAACGTGACCCGCTCGTTTGTCCAGAGCTCGCGAATGAGGGTGATCGCCTCGGCCATCCGCAGCCGGCGCTCCTTCGCGCCTGGCCACTCGGCGGCGGTCGCCGGCGTCTCGTTCATCGCCTCGCCCGTGCCGACGCCGAGGATCACGCGGCCCGGTGCGAGACACCCGAGCGTGCCGAAGCTCTGCGCGACGATCGACGGGTGGTAGCGCATCGTCGGCGTCAGCACGCTCGTCAACATCTGTACGCGCTCGGTCGCCTCGGCGAGCGCGCCGAGCCAGACGAGCGAGTTCGGCGCATGGCCGGTCTTGTGCCGCCACGGTTGGAAGTGGTCGGAGACCGCCACGGAATCGAGCCCGACCTGCTCCGCAAGCTGCGAGAACTCGAGCAACTCACGCGGCCCGAACTGCTCCGCCGAAGCCTTGTATCCGAGCTTGATCATGAGGTGAGACGCTCCTTTAGTAGCTTCAGGTCGACCGGGAAATCGTATGTCCGCACGCCCGTCGCGTCGTACACGGCGGTCAGGATGGCCGGTGTGGACGGGACGTCGCGATCTTCGAGATCCCCTTGGCGTCGTAGGGCCCTTCGGGAAACGGATCCTCGACGATCTCGACCGCGCCGACGCGGTGTTTGTGCTCAGCGGCACCCCGACTCGCCGGTAGTCGTCGCGGGGGGGGGG
>DATBDB010000023.1:0-8188 GCA_036270155.1 Gaiellaceae bacterium | reverse complement strand
TCCGAGGAAGGACGCGGATCACGGTTCGCGTTCGAACTGCCCTTGGCGCGGCGCGATGGGTGAAATCCGACGAAGAAGGGATAACCGCACGGTGGCTACACGTGTTCTCGTGATCGACGACGAAGCGCCGATCCGGCTGCTCTGCCGGGTCAACCTCGAAGCAGAGGGGATGGAGGTGCTCGAGGCGGCAGACGGGCCTAGCGGCCTGGCGGCGGCGCGCGCGGAGAGGCCTGACGTGATTCTCCTGGACGTGATGATGCCGGGGCTTGACGGTTGGCGGGTCGCGGAAGAGCTGCTCGACGACGAGGGCACGCAGGCAATTCCCATCGTCTTCCTCACCGCGCGCGCCGAGTTGCGTGACCGCGCACGCGGGATCGATCTCGGCGGTGTCGACTACGTGACGAAGCCGTTCAACCCGGTCGAGCTGGCGCCGCTCGTCCGCAGCCTGCTCACGCGAGTGGGCCGCGGCGAGCGCGACGACGTCCGGCGCGAGAAGCTGACCGAGTTGCGTTCACTGCTGGAACGCGAGTAGGCCCGCCCCCGAACGGGCCCATCCGCTTCCCGACGAGATCTGGGCGGGCCTTAGCCTGCGAAGTCGGCGGTGACGACGTGCGCGCCGCTGTGACCGCGGAACGAGCCCACGAGATCACTGATGCCGATGCGCGTGAACGACGGCCGCAGCAGGTTCGCGCGGTGCTCCGGGCTCGCGAGCCAGGCGAGGACGATGCCCTGCGCCGTCCCCTTGACGCCGGTGCCCCAGGCGAGGTTCTCACCCGCGAGCGTGCCGGTCACGTTGAACTGGGCCATGCGGCTACCGAAGGCGCCGTGCTGGAAGACGTTCGCGCCGAGCATCTCCTCGTTGTGGGAGCGCGCAGCGCGGATCAGGTGCTGATCGGCTGTGAGGCGGCCGAGTCCGTGCTCGGCGCGAACACGATTCATCTCGCGGAGCAGCGACGATTCGGCGCGGGTCGAGCCCGCCAGGGCGGCGGCGGGCAGGACAAGGGCGAGGGCGGCAATGACCGCGGAAAGCCGCTTGAACATGGCGCCAAAATCGCAGCGATATCTCTTTTAAACCACCCCCCAGATGGGGGATTTGTGCCGAGAACTTGTGCGAATCTGCTGTTTATCGCGCGGTCTGGGCCAACCCGATCGCCGCCAGGACGACGCCGGCGCCGACGAGCTGCACTCCGCCGAGGGATTCCGACAGCCAGGCCCAGCCGACGAGTGCGCCGACGACCGGCTCCAGCATCGCGATGATCCCCACGCGGGTCGCCGGGAGGTGCCGGAGGGCGCTGATCAGGAGGAAGAACGGCGCGACGGTGCCGAGCACGATCATCAGCAGCGCCAACACCCAGACCGGTAGGTGCCAAGCGTGGAGGTTCCCGTGCAGCGACGTCGTCTGGGTCAGGAGTTGGCCCGGGAACGACCACCACGGATCGAGCAGCGCCCAGAAGATCGATGCGAACAGGAAGCCCCAGGCGAGCAGCGAGACCGGGTCGCGGTTCCCGACGACGTGCTCGGCAAGCAGCACGTAGGTCGCATACGCAAGTGAGCCGCCGAGCGCGAACAGCACGCCTGCCGTCGACAGCGAGGTTCCGCCGCCGAACATGTTCACGATCAGCGCCAGCCCCGTCAGCGCCAGGGCGAGCGCGACCCAGATGCGCGGCCGCACCGTCTCCTTGTAGAAGAAGCGCGCCCAAAGGGCGACGAGAAGTGGCGCGAGGTACTCGATCAGCAGCGCCACGCCGATCGCCAGCCGGTGGATCGCGAGGAAGTAGAACCACTGGACGAACGCCAGGCCCGCGACGCCGAACGTGACGATGAACGGCAGTTCTCGGCGCGTCAGCCGCAAACGCCCGGGGGCAATGACGGCGAGGATCGCGACGAGTGCGAGAGCCGCGCCCAGCGACCGCACCTGGGCGAGCCGTTCCGACGAAAGACCCGTCGAGAGGATCGTCTTCGAGATTCCGCCGTTGATCCCCCAGAGCACCGCGGCTGTCGCCGCCATCAGGTAGCCGAGGCGCGGACGCCGCCGGCGGGCGGGTGGGACCGGGAAGGGGGCTTCGCTCATCGACCGGCGAACGTACCTTTTGGCGATGAAGCCGCGGCGAGACGTCGGTGTCGTCCTCTCGGGCGGCGGCGTGAACGGCGTGATGATGGAGCTTGGCTTCCTCCAGCGCCTGCGCGAGAGCGTGCTCTGGCCGCGCGTCGCGGCGATCTTCGGCACGTCGTCCGGCGCACTCAGCGGGTCGCTGGCTGCGCTCGACCGGCTGGATGACCTCGAGCGGTTCCTGATGGCGTTGCAGCCGGAGCAGACGTTCCGGCCGAACCGGCTCTGGCGCCTGCCGTTCCTCGGGCTCCACGACTACGCCCTGCCGCAGACGATCGACATCTGGTTCGGCGGCATGACGCGCGTGGTCGAGGACCTCGCGACCGCGCCGATCGAGCTCGTCGTCGTGGCGACGGATCTCACCGACGCCGCCATCACGGACACCGGCTTCGAGCTCGTCTACTCGTCCCGCACCACTCCACCGGCCGAGCTGGCACAGGCGATCCTCGCGTCCGCCGCCGTGTCGGCGCTCGTCATGCCGGTGCGCGTCGGGGACCGCATCGCAACCGACGGAGCGTGGGTCCGCAACTTTCCTCTTGCGCATGCGTACAGCCACAAGGAGGTGGAGTTGATCGTCGGCTTCCGCTACTTCGCGCGGTACCCGCGGCTCGGCGTCGAAGCGCTGCAACCGCTGCGAACGCGGCTGATGCGCTTTCGGAAGATCCCGCCGGTACGCGCGTTCATCGCGGAGATCGACGAGGCGGAGGCACGGGCCGAGCGCGGCGAGCCCGCGCACCTCGCTGACATGATCGTGCGGCTCGCGCGCGTCACGATCCGCCGCAACACGCTAAGCGAGGAGCGAGTCGCCGAGGCGACCGACCAGTCGTTGCGCGAGCTGCGCTCGTTGCGACACGACGTGCTCGGGCTCGTCGATGACCCGGGCCTGCGCGAAGCGGTCGCCGCGCGCTTCGTCGCCGCCCGTTTCCCGTTCGGGCAGAACCGGATCGTTCCCCGGATCATCGTCCACGGCACGACGAACAGCCCCGGGCTCGAGCCGGGGGTGCGGAACCAGCCGCGCTGGTCGGAAGAGGACAAGCGGCGCTTGATTCGCCGCGGGTGGGAGCTCGCGGACAAAGAGCTCAACCGGCGCCTACACTGAGCCGGACGGGACGTAGCTCAGCCTGGTAGAGCGCTGCCTTTGGGAGGCAGAAGCCGTCGGTTCGAATCCGACCGTCCCGACCTTCGAGGCCTAGAGCTGCCAGTCTCCGTTGCGCAGGATCGGCACGGCTTCGCCGTCTGCCGCCACGCCGTCGACCTCGAGCTCGTTGGAGCCGATCATGAAGTCCGTGTGGATCGACGAGTGGTTGACGCCGCGCTCGACGCGCTCGTCGGGCGAAAGCTCGTGCGCCCACGGCAGTGCCTGCACGATCGACGCGCCGAGCGCGATGTGTGACGCGGCGTTCTCGTCGAAGAGCGTGTCGTAGAAGACGAGCCCGGTGTTGCCGACGGCCGAGTGCCCGTCGACGAGCGCGACCTCGCCGAGGCGCGCCGCGCCGTCGTCGGTTGCGATGTGCGTGCGCATCACCTCTTCGCCGCTCGCTGCCTTCACCTCGACGGCGCGCCCGCCCTCGAACCGCACCTCGAAATCGCGCACGATATTGCCCTGGATCTGCAGCGGCAGGGTCGAGCGCACCGTGCCCTCGGTGCGGCGCCAGTCGGGGGTCGTGAAGACCTCTTCGGTCGGCATGTTCGCGACGTGCTTGATGCCGTTCGACTCGTCCAGCGCGGCGAGCCAGTCGGAGTCGGGATGAAGGCCGATCGTCAAGTCGGTGCCCGGCCCGCGGTAGCGCAGGTGATCGAAACGGCGCTCGTTCAGGGAATGAGCGCGCTGCTGCAGGCGCTCGATGTGCTCGCGCCAGGCGGCGACGGGATCGGGCTGGTCGAGGCGGACCGCCTGTCCGACCGCGTCCCAGAGCCGCTCGACGTCGGGCTCCCCCAGAACCGTGGTCGCCCAGCCTTCGTTCGGGTACGCGACGATCGTCCAGTTACAGAGGCCGTCGGTCAGCTCGAGCGACGCCTCGGCGACCTCGCGCATGCGCGCCTTGCCGACGCGCTCGCCGTCGAGGTCGGCGAAGAGCTCGGGCTCCGGGTTGCCGGTGATCGCGCAGAGCGCGCCCCCGATCTCACCGAACTCCTTGAGGCGGCGCACGAGCCAGGGCGGCGAGAAGCCGAGCTGGTCCTCGTCCGCCTCCTCGATGTGAGCCCGGCGGACGTGCTGGTCCGAATAGAGGACGTCCACGTAGCGGGCTCCGGCCGCGTAGGCCTCGCGGGTGATCGCCCGCACGAGCGGTGCATGCTCGATCAGCGCGTTGATGCCGAGGGTCTGCCCGGGCTGGAGATTCAGGCCCACCTGGACCGCGAGTTGAGCGTAGGACTCGAGGCGCTGATCGGCTGCCGGCACCGCGCGGACGATAGCGATCCATCCCAGGTCAAGCCGCTTGGGAGCCGATGCGAGCGCTCAGATCCGTACACTGACGCGCCGTGAAGCCCTTCGCCCTCGTCGCGCTGGTCGCCTTCGTCGTCGCGGGATGCGGCGGCGCCTCTTCGGCCTCCAGCCTCTACACGCTCGCGGCAACGAAGCAGTGCCTTCAGACCACGGCTGGGATCCACAACTTCGCGGCGGTCAGCACGGACGATTTCGTGGCGTCAACCGCATCGAACGGCGGGCTGCGGGTCACGTTGCCGGACAGCAATGCCGTAACCACGCTCTTCGGCCAGAGTGCGCAAGAGGCCAGCAACCTCGCGGACGCCTACCGGCGCTTCCACGCGAAGAACGTCGGGATCGAAGACGTCCTGAGGACGGACAACAACGTGGTGCTGCTCTGGCAGCTTCACCCGTCCTCGGCCGACGAGAACACGATCCACGACTGCCTCAAGTAGCCCCTTCCTCGGCCAGGAAACGCCGGAACCAGTAGAGGAAGACGACGAACAGCACGATCGCCTGCTCGCTCGCCATCGTCACGCCCGCGATCTGCTGGTCCGCGAGCGCCGAGAGCCCCCAGACACGCGGGCGCGCGTCGACGTAGAAGTCGTAGACCGGCTTCGGCACGAGCGCGAGCAGCAGGCCGAGCGGCGAGGCGAGCAGGAATGCCGCGAACGCGTACGCGGCGCGGGCGCCCGACGGGAGCCGGCGCGGCCAGTCCTGGAGGAGGGGCCACCACATCAGGATCCCCGTTGCGAAGTAACACGCGTGCTCGACGTGGACGAGCCAGGTGTGCGGTCCGAGCGCCGCCTCGTAGATGAACGGCACGTGCCACGTGAAGTAGTTGACGAGCCAGACCGGCAATGCGACCGCCGGCTGCGTCAGGAGGCGCCACACGCCAAGGCGCGCCAGGCGGGTCGCCATTCCGGCGGAAACGCCAAGGACTGCAAAGAACGGCGCCCACTCGGCGAGGATCACGTTCTGGAGCAGGTGGGCGGTCAGGAGGTAGTGCAGACCGAGGTGGTGCAGAGGCGTCCAGAACGCGATCGCCAGCAGCAGCATCGAGGCCGCGTAGCACCCGATCTGGCGGCGTGACGCGCCGAAGCGCCCGACCGCATAGAGGTAGAGCAGCGAGAGCGCCGGGATGACAACCGTCGTGTCGACGTCCGCCTGCCACGCGTACACCGAGTGTGTGTGACCGAGCACCACGGCGGCTAGGCTATTCGTCGCACGCGGGTGTAGCTCAATGGTAGAGCTCCAGCCTTCCAAGCTGATCACGCGGGTTCGATTCCCGCCACCCGCTTGATGGAAGTTCGCCGAGTGCGTCCCGAGGAGTGGCAGCCCCTGCGGGACGTCAGGCTTCGCGCCCTGGAAGATTCGCCGGCTGCGTTCGCGACGCAGGTCGACGAAGCCCGGCAGCGGCCCGACCAGTGGTGGATCAACTGGGCGGCGCGATCTGCCGACGGCGACGGCCAGGCGATGTTCCTGGCCTGGGAGGGAGCCGCGCCGCTGGGCATCGCCGGCGTATTCGTCGAAGACGGCCGCCCGTGGCTGATCGCCATGTGGACCGACCCGGCCGCCCGAGGGCGCGGCATCGGCCGCTCGCTCGTCGAGGCGGCGGCTTCGTTCGCGCGCGCTGCCGGCCCGCGCGAGCTCCTCCTTCAGGTGCTCGAGGCGAACGGCAGTGCGTGGGCGCTCTACCGCTCCTGCGGGTTCGAGGACGATGGCCCCGGTGAGCCGCACGACGACCGCCCGACACGCGTGATGAGACTCACGCTGTGAGGGAGCTCGACGAGCGGATCGAGCGCGCCGTCGGCTCGCCGCCTGTGCGCTACGAGCCGAGGCCCGGCGGCTACTCGACGGCGGACCGGTTCGCGGTGACGCTTGCCGACGGACGCTCGGTCTTCGTGAAATCGGCAGAGGCTCCGCGTCTGGCGGAGTGGCTGCGTCGTGAGCACGAGGTGTACGCGGCGCTTGCCGGCAGCTTCATTCCGTCGCTCGAGGGGTGGGACGACGACGGCGTCCGTCCGTTGCTCGCGATCGAGGACCTGAGCGACGCGGATTGGATGCCGCGGTGGGACGCAGCACGGGTCGAAGCCGTCCTCGAGGCGCTCGAGGAGCTGGCCGATGCGGTGCCACCGCCGAACACGCCGACCGTTCGCGAGTCGTTCGCAGAGCTCTTCGATCGCTGGCGCGTCATCGAGTCGGATCCCGCGCCCTTTCTCTCCGTAGGCCTGCGCGATGCGGCGTGGCTCGACCGCGCGCTCCCGGTGATCCTGGCGGCCGTCGATTCCGCACCGGTGTCCGGCGACCGCGTCTGTCACCTCGACGTGCGCAGCGACAACCTCTGCTTCCGGGAAGGGCGCGCGGTGCTCGTCGACTGGAACTGGACGTCGCTCGCGAACCCGGCGGCAGATGTCGCCGGCTGGTTGCCGAGCGTCTCCGTGGAAGGCGGGCCGTCGCCCTGGGAGGTCATGGCCGACGGCGGTGCGCTGGCCGCGTTCATCGCCGGCGTGTGGGCTGCTGTCGCCGGGCTCCCGCCGCCCGAGACGGCGCCGACAGTGCGAGACCTGCAGAGGCGCCAGCTCGCCGTGGCCCTCGACTGGGTCGACCGCGAGTTGCTTTAGCTCGGGCTAGCGCAGGCGGTCGGCGAACGGCTCGAGCTCGGACGCGTGCAGCCCGATCTCGCCGGCCTCGATCGCTGCCTTCACTTCGCGCGCGAGCTGGAGCGCCTCGCTGACCTGGTCCGGGTCGAGCACCGTCGAGAGGGACGCGATGACGGCGTTGCCCTCGCGCAGCTGGATGTCGACGGTCGTCAGCTCTTTCTTGTTGTCGAAGTACGGGTCGTCTGGAACGCCGACCCACACCGTGATCGTGCCGCCTCCGGGAAGCGAGGCGTGCTCAACAACAGGAGTTCCGCGCAGCGTCACCGCGGCACCGTACAACGTCCGACGGGTTGGCGATGCTGACAACCGTGCCGCCTGAGCGCGTGGTCGACTTTCGCACCCGCACCGTCTTGAGGGTGCTGCTGATCGTGCTCTGCGTCGCGATCACCCTGGAGGTCGTCTGGATCGCGCGGCACATCCTCGCGTGGGTGGTGATTGCGCTGTTCCTCGCGCTGGCGCTGAACCCGCTCGTGAGCTGGATCCAGCGCCGCACGCCGCTCTCGCGTGGCCTGGCGATCGGGGTTGCCTACCTGATCGTGCTGATCGTGATCGTCGGTGTCGGCGCGACGTTCCTGCCGAAGCTGATCGACGAGGTGAACGGGTTCGTCGACGCCCTACCGAACTATGTCCAGGATTTGACGCACGGCCGCGGGCGGCTCGGCTTCCTCGAGACCAAGTACCACGTCGTCGAGAAGGTCCGCGACGCGATCCAGAGTGGCGGCGCGACCAAGGTGCTCGGACTTTCGGGCGCGGCACTCAGCGTCACGAAAAGCATCATCACCCTGATCGCCGGCACGGTCACGATCGTCTTCCTGACCTTCTTCATGCTGCTTGAAGGTGAGGCGTGGATGGAGCGCATCTACGGGCTGTTCTCCGACAACTCGCAGGCGCGCGTGCGCAAGATCGGCGACGATATCTACAAGACCGTCGGCGGCTACGTCACCGGGAACATCCTGATCAGCCTCGTCGCGGGCACGTCGGCGACGATCG
>DATBDB010000022.1:0-35729 GCA_036270155.1 Gaiellaceae bacterium | reverse complement strand
GCCAGGGCGGCGGGGGTGTCGAAGTCGTCGTCCAGCGCCGCGGCGAACGGCTCCCACCCGGTCTCGTCGTGCTCCGTGGACCCGCGCGTGAAGGCGTTGCGGAGCGTCTCGAGCCGCGCCCCGGCCTGGGTCATCGTCTCCTCCGAGTAGTCGATCGGCTTGCGCCACGACGCCGTGAGGAAGAAGACGAGGATCGCCTCGCGCCCCCACGTGTCCACCGCCTCGCGGATCGTCTCGACCTTCCCCGACGACTTGGACATCTTCTCGCCGGTGAACCGGAGCATCCCGTTGTGCGCCCAGATCTGCGCGAACGGATGCCCGAGCGCGCGCGACTGCGCGACCTCGTTCTCGTGGTGGGGGAAGACGAGGTCGAGCCCGCCGCCGTGGATCTCGAACGCCGGCCCGTAGATCTCCTCGGCCATCGCCGAGCACTCGATGTGCCAGCCCGGGCGGCCGCGGCCCCACGGCGACTCCCACCACGTGTCCTCGGTGGCCGGCTTGTTCGCCTTCCAGAGCGCGAAATCGCGCGGATCCTCCTTGAGCGGGCTCGGCTCCTCCCCCTGCTCGACCTGGTCGGGCTTCTGGCGGCCCGACAGCCGGCCGTAGTCGGGAAAGCTCGCGACCCGGAAGTAGACGTCGCCGCCCGCCGGATACGCGTGGCCGGTCGCGACGAGCTCCTCGATGAAGTGCACGATCGCCGGCACCGACTCCGTCGCCTTTGGGAGGTAGTCAGGCATCCCGAGACCGAGGTCGCCGGTGTCCTCGAGATACCACTCCGTCGCGCGGGCTGCGAGCTCGGCGCTGTTGCCGGGCGCAGCGTCGTAGATCTTGTCGTTGATGTCCGTGATGTTGTGGACGAGCGTCGCGTCGTGCCCGGTCGCCTTCAGCCACGAGCGGAACCACATGCCGACAACGAACGGCCGCGCGTTCCCGATGTGCGCCCGCGCGTACACGGTCGGACCGCAGACGTACATGCGCACCGGCCCGGAAGCCGGCAGCTCGACCAGCGAGCGCGTATAGGTGTCGTAGAGGCGCACCCGCTCAGGTTAGTGCGCGGCGCAACGCCTCGTCACGAGGCAGCGCGCGCAGGACGGCCCAGAGCTCCGGGCCGCGCTCGCGGCCGGTGAGTGCGAGCCGCAGCGCCTTCAAGCTCCCGCCGACCGCCTTCAGCTCGCGCACGATCGTTTTCGCCTGGTCCTTGTCGACCGTGTCCGGGAACTGCGCCCGCAGCTCGGCGAAGCGCGCGAGCGTCTCCGGACTTTGTGTTGAGTCAACACTTGGCGGTTCGAGCACGGAGGACGCCAGCTCTCTTGCCTCGACGAGATCGTGCGCGCCGCGCATCACGGCTGCCGCTTCAGCGGGGACGCCGGCCCGCGCCGCGAGCTCGGAGTCGGAGAGCTCGGCGAGCACGTCGGTCGAGAGGGACCGGATGCGATCGAGATCGAGGTGCACGTCGTGCTTCGGCAGCCCGAGCTCCTCGAGGTACGCCCGCACCGCCTCGGCCGGGTAGCCGGCGTCACGCAGAGACGCGACCGTCGCGCCTTCGGCGCGCTTCGACAGCTTCTTCCCGTCCTCGCCGACGACGAGGCCGTGGTGGATCACCGCCGGTGGCACGCCCCCGAGTGCGCGGTGCAGCGCGGCGTGCAGCTCCTCGTTGGGGCGATGGTCCGAGCCGCGGATCACGTGCGTGATCCCAAAGTCCATGTCGTCGACGACGCTCGCGAGATGGAACGTCGGCGTGCCGTCGTCGCGCCACAGCATCACGCCGCCCTCGAACCGCTGCGGGAGCCCCGCCTCGCGGGCGGCCTCCATGTGCCGCTCCGCGCGTTCGCTCTGCCGCGCGGGCCCCTCGTCCCAGGCGACGCCGAGCCAGCGCAGGTCGTCGAGTATCGCCTCCTCGCCCCCCGGCAGATTGCGAGCCGCATCCGTGTCGTCGATCCGAAGCAGCATCCAGTCGCCGGAGTGGCGGTTCGCAACCGCGCTCAGCGCGTTGCCGACATGGAGCGTGCCCGTGGGGCTCGGGGCGAAGCGGACGCGGGTCATACGTGGAAGCTAATCGGCGAACGCGGGCCGCGTCGAGCGCTCGTTCGTGCGCAGCGCGAGCAACGCGCCGAGCAGCGCCACGCCGGAGCTGATCCAGAAGGCGATCACGAAGGCGGACTCGGCCGGCACGTCTGTCACGCCGATCGTGTCCGAGGTGAGCAGCGCGGCGCCGACCTGGCCGCCGATCACCCCGCCGATCGTGCGCATGACCGTGTTCATCCCTGTCGCGACGCCCGTCTCGGTGGGGCGAACGGCGTCGACGATCAGCTTCGCCATCGCGGCGTAGGCGAACGGCACGCCGATCCCGATGAACACCATTCCGATCGATATCTGCCAGGGGCTCACGTGCAGCAAGGCAAAGAGTGCGATCCCGAGCGCCGCGAGCAACATCCCGACCACGAGCGGGACGCGCGATCCGAACCGCGTGCCGAGCCTGCCCGCGAGTGGCCCAGCGAAGAGACCCAGCACGCCGCCGGGCAACAGGTAGAGACCCGTCGCCGTCGGCGACAGACCAAAGCCGTAGTGACCCTCGAGCTGCATCAGGTTCGGCACGAGCACGAACGATCCGTACATGGCGAAGCCCGCAAACACCGCGGTCAGGTTCGTGAACAGCACGGTGTGCTGCACCATCATGCGCATGTCGACGAGCGGCTCGGGCACGTGCAACTCGACGCGGATCCAAAGGAACGTGAGGACGGCCGCCGCGACGAGCAAGCCCACGATGCGGGTCGAGCCCCAGCCCCAACTCGGGCCCTCGGTCAACGCGAGCAACAAGGACGTGAGGAGCGCGGCGAGCAAAAGCGCGCCAAGGGGATCGAGGCGCGACTCTGTCTTGATCGGCGACTCCGGCACGAACCGCCACACGAGCGCGGCCGCGAGACCGACTGCGAATGCACCGACGATGAAGAGCCACCGCCAGGAGAGCTGGTCGACCAGCACTCCTGAGAGAACGAGCCCGAGGCCGCCGCCAACACCGAGAATCGCCGAGATCATCCCGACGCCTGCGCCGACCTTCTCGCGCGGGAACTCGTCCTTGATGATCGAGAACGCAAGCGGAAAGACCGCGCCGCCAAAGCCCTGGAGCGCGCGGAACGCGATCAGCGACCACACGTTCCACGCGAAGATCGCAGCGAAGCACCCGATGAAGAACAGCCCGAGGCTGATCAGCAGGAAGCGCTCCTTGCCGTACTGGTCGCCGAGCTTGCCGAGGATCGGCGTCGAGACGGCCATCACGAGCAGGAATGCGGTGAGGAACCACGCCGACCAGGCCGTCGTCGTGTGCAGGTCGCGCTGCAGACTCGGCAGCGCGGGCACGATCATCGTCTGCTGTAGCGCGAACGCCAGGCCCGCGAACGCGAGGATGCCGAGCGTGACGTTGTAGTGCTGCCGCTGCGGCTCCCCCACGGCAGGACTCTAGCCAGGGGCGTTCCGTGCCGATACATGAACCCATGCGCTCCGTGATCGGTCTCTGCGCCACGTTCGGTACGTTCGCCGGCGGGTATGTGCCCGCGCTCTGGGGTGACAACGGCCTGTCACTCTCCGCGGTCGTCTGCGCCGCGCTCGGCGGCCTCGCAGGCGTCTGGCTCGGCGTGCGGCTCTCGTCCGACTAGTCTCGAACGATGAACGCCGCCGCCGGGGTGCAGTACCTGCGCGCTCGCCCGCGCCTGATCAAGGGCATCCAGCTCGTCTTGCTCGTCCTGACGGTTGGGTTCTGCGTCTGGGCGGTCCAGGATCAATGGTCGAAGGCCGGGCCGCTCCTCACGAACGCGAGCCCGGCGTACCTCGCGCTGAGCCTCGCGGTGGTCGCCCTCTATTACCTCGTGTTCATCCTCGGCTGGATCCGCATGCTCGACGCGTGGGAAATCCAGGTTCCGTATCGCGTCGCCTTGCAGGACGAGATGGTCTCGATGCTTGCGAAGTACCTCCCCGGCGGGGTCTGGACGCCGGCCGCACGCGCGGTAGCGCTGCGCCGCTACGGAGGGGTCACCGACACGCCCACGGTTCTCGCGTCGATCCTCGTCGAGGCCGCCCTGTCGGCGATCTCCGGTGTGATCGTGTTCGTGCTCAGCCTCGCGTGGGTGCGCGATGTGAAAGCGCCACTGCTGCCGCTCGTCGGCTTCGCGGTGCTACTCGCCGCCCTCCTCCACCCGCGCATCTTCCGACCGCTGTTCAACAAGTTGCTGAAGCCGTTCGGCGCGCACAACATCGAGCCGCTGCCGTTCCCCCTAACGCTCGGGCTGCTCCTTTTCTATTGCGGCACGTGGGTGATCGGTGGCTTCGGGGTGTACTTCATGCTCCGCTCAGTGGGCGCGGAGGTCGGGCTCGAGACGATCCCGTTTCTGGGTGGCGTGTCTGCCGTCGGCGCGATCGTCGCCGTCCTCGCAGTGTTTGCACCGTCGGGCATTGGCGCGCGGGAAGCCTCGATGTACGGTCTGCTGCTCGCAGTCACGACGTCCGGCGCGGCGCTCGGCGTGACCTTGATCAACCGGCTCGTGATCACGCTCGTCGAGCTGGTCCTGTTCGCAGTCGGTGTCGTCATGTGGCGATTCGGGCGCGCGAAGAGGCTCGACGGCGTGTGAGGATCCTGCAGCTGCCGGACACGCACTGGTCAGCGAGGACCCCCGCGTGATGCGCCTCAGCACCGGCGCGGAGCTCCGTGTCACGGGACCGCTCGACGCGCCGGCGGCCGTCGTCTGTGTGAATGGCGGGCAGGCAGCGGAGGTGGAAGGAACCTGGAGCGCCTCGCTCGAGTGGCTGGTGCGCCGCCTGGCGCCGCGGTTCCCGGAGCTCGTGTTCGCCGAAGTCCGCTACCGCATCAAGTCGTGGAACAAGCTCGACTGGTGCGTGCAGGATGCGCGCGCTGCCGTTGCGCAGATCGGCGCGCAGTGCACCCTGCTCCTCGGCTTCTCGATGGGCGGAGCGGTCAGCGTGCGCACCGCGGACATCCCGTCCGTCGAGACCGTGCTCGGGCTCGCCCCGTGGCTGCCCGACCAGCTTTCGCTCGAGCCGCTGCGCGGCAAGCGGTTGCGCGTGCTGCACGGCTCGCTCGACCGCGCGCTCCCGGGAGTTCCGGGCGTGGCGCCCGGCATGTCGAACCGCGCCTTCGAGCGAGCGCGCGCGCTCGGCGCGGAGGGCGAGTACACGCTGATCCGCGGCGGTCTCCACGGGATCGCGCTGCGGGCGCCTTCGGGCCGGCTCGTTGCGCTGCCGCGCGCCTCTGCGTGGGCATCACTCGTCGGGCAGGAACTGACGAGATTCGAGCAGGTCAGCGCAGGCCGAACAGCTCGAGGCACGGCTGGAGCCCCCACACCTCCGGAACGAGTGGCGGATCGTCCAGCCAGGCCCCACGCGTGAGGCGAAAGAGAACTGCCTCGACAGCGGTTCCGCGAACATCGTCCCGACGTATGCCGTTTCGGGTGTACCCCAGCTTCTCCGAGACGCGAATCGAGCCAAGGTTGTACGCGTAGGCACCGCTGATCGCCGCCTCCGCTCCGAGAGCTTCGAAGCCGAACGAGAGCACAGCGGCACGCATCTCGGTCCCGATCCCAGCGCCCTGGAAAGGGCGTCCAAGCCACGATGCCGTGCTGACGGTGCGCAGCACGGGAAACCCGTCCGCCTGAATCTGCTGGACCCCGATCAACCGACCGCGGTACCGCACCGCGAACGGCAGCACCCACGACGCAACCGACCAACGTGCTCGTTGCGCCCAGAAGTACTGCGCGAACCGGTACTCGAAGTCACTGCCCTGACGGTCAGTCCAGAGATTCGCGAACGGCTGGGCGTCGGGGTCGTGAACGCCGCGTTGCGCAACCGAGACGAGCTCGTCGATGTCGGCGTCTGTCACCGGTGTGAGCTCGAGCCGCTTCGTGCGCAAGCCGAGCCCGAACAGCGGCCACACCGCTGGCGCGACGTGTGCGTCGGGGACGAGCGTGAGGGGCGCTCCGCGAAGAATCGCGGAGCGCCCGGTGCCCTTAGAGTCCGAGCTGGTCAAGTCGCTTCAGGTCGTACGCCGCCACCTCGCGCCCGAGCTGTGCCCCGACGTTGTCGGAGAAACGGAAGTGAACGCCCTCCCACACGCGTGCGTCGATCGTCTCGTTCGTGATCGCCGTCCAGCTTGTCCACGAATGAACCGCGCCGCCGTCCGTCGCGCTCGATGCACTGACGGCGCTCTGCGGCTTCGGCGACGCGAGAGCCCGGAGCACGACCTCCGCCGTGCCGCCGTAGCCCGCGTGCCCCGACGGGTACTCGGGATGACGCGGCGTCGAGATGAGCGGCGTCCAACTTGGATCCGGGTCGACGGAGCCGGTCTGGATTGCCGTGACCGGCCGCCAGAAGACGTAGCGGTATTTCGCCGCGTGGATCGCGATCTGCTGGTCGATCTGGATCACGTGGAAGCCGGCGACGAGCCGTGCCTGCCACGCGAGCGAATGGTCGGTCGCCGCGAGAACCTGTCGCAGCACTTGCGTGTAGGTCACGAGCGAGGACTGCGCCCAGAATCGAGCTGTATCCGTTTGCGCCGCCGTACGAGCAGCGCTCGCCGCACCGCCGAGCGCGTGCACCTCGGCGAGCGAATCGAGGTAGCGCGACGACGTCAATGACGGCGGAGGGCCGGGATCGAACTGATCCTTCGAACGAAGGAGGAACGGCTTCGCATCCGCGAGGCCGGCGCGAACCGCCGGGCCTCCCGTCAGCTGGTAGACCCCCGGCGCTGCCACGGGCGCCGTCCAGGCACGGTCGACCGACGCCGTGTCGAGGCCATCGCTCGCGCGCTCAGCCAGCGCACGCTGCGCCTCGGCCTGCCCGGCCGCAACACCGCGGTCCTTCTGTCGCCCAGCGGGAATCGCCGCGAGCGAGGCGGCGAGTTGCGCGTCGACCTCGGACGCCTCGACCGGGACGAGGGACACGAGCGTGTCATGCAACGCGGAAGCGAACGCGGCGTCGCGGTACTGCAGGCCCTGGTCGGCCTGCGTCGCCCGCGCGGCCGCGAGCCACGCCACGGCCCAGATCCGCTCCTGGCTGACCTGCTCGGGCAGGCCTGCCGCGGCAACGCTCTGAGCTGTCAGGTCGTACCACTGCAGAACGTTCGCAGTCGACTCCCCGCGGTGTGCCTGGACGTTCACGGCCGCAATTGCTGCGACGACCGCAATCGCCCCAACCCCCGCCAAACCTCTGTATCTCATCATTCTCCCCCTAACTATTCTTATCTCACGCATAAGCGCGGCTAGTTCTACACTAAACCAACTAATTTAGTCAACAACGCCACAAACACTCTCAGACGGCTCCCAGGTTGCTCCCAGATAATGGAAGTGTGACCACCCTCAGGAGCACCGGCCGCCGAGTGTTGGTCGTCGACGACGAGCCGAACATCGCCGAGCTCGTCGCGACCGCTCTGCGCTACGAGGGCTTCGACGTTCGGACGGCGGCGGACGGTGCGAGCGCCCTGGCCGCGGTCCGCGACCTGGCGCCGGACATCGTCGTGCTCGACGTGATGCTGCCGGACGCGGACGGCTTCGAGCTGCAGGCGCGGATTCGCGCCGACGGGCAGCAGGTGCCGGTGCTGTTCCTGACCGCGCGCGATGCCGTCGAGGATCGCGTGCGCGGGCTCACGCTGGGCGCGGACGACTACATGACGAAGCCGTTCAGTCTCGAAGAGCTCATTGCACGCGTGCACGCGGTGCTGCGCCGGACGTCGACCGAGGAGGCGGTGTCGCATCGCCTCTCGTTCGCAGATCTGGAACTGGACGAGGAAACGCACGAGGTTCGTCGTGGCTCGCGCCGCATCGAGCTCAGCCCGACCGAATTCTCGCTCCTGCGCTACTTGCTCTTGAATTCGCGCAAGGTTCTGTCGAAGGCGCAGATTCTCGACCACGTCTGGCAGTACGACTTCGGCGGCGACGGACGAATCGTCGAGACCTACATCAGCTACCTCCGTAAGAAGGTCGACCGCGACGGTCCGGCGCTGATCCACACGCGCCGCGGAGTGGGCTATTCGCTGCGAATGCCGGAGGAGTAGCGATGTCGATCCGGCTCAAGGTCACGCTTGCGACCGTGGTGCTCGCAGCATTGGCGGTCGGCGCGGCGGATGTGACGACGTTCATCCTGCTGCGCGGATACTTCAACAAGCGCGCCGACGCGAACGTGCGCGAGGTAGCCCAGAAGGCGGTCGCGACCCTGCGCGACGGGCAGCCCCTGACGCTCAAGACGTTCGCGGGCACGGATCGACTGGTCCTCGTCGAACTGCGAAGCCCGCAGGGGAAGGTCTTGCAGCAGGTGGGCACCGAGGTTCCCATTCCTTCCGATCTTGTCGCGCATCCAGGGCATCCCCGGCAGATCGAGGTGCCCGGGTACCGCGGCCCGTCGTATGCGGAGATCGCCGAGCCCGCAGCGGGTGGAACGGTGATCGCCGCGGTGTCGGTGAGGAACGAGGTGAGCACCCTCGCGCACCTGTTCCGGCTCAACTTCTTCGTTGGCGGCGTTGTGCTTGGCCTGCTTGCGCTGGTTGCCCTGGTGGTGCTGACGCGAAGCCTGCGGCCGCTGCGGCAGATCGCGTCGACAGCAGACGCGATTGCCGGCGGTGACCTCGGTGCGCGAGTCCCCCCTGCTCCGAAGCGCAGCGAGATCGGTCGGGTCGCGACGGCACTCAACCGCATGCTCGGAGAGAATGAAGCCGCCTTCGCGGAGCGCGATGCAACCGAGGAGCGGCTGCGGCAGTTCCTCGCCGACGCCTCACACGAGTTGCGCACGCCGCTCACGTCGATCCGCGGCTACGCCGAGCTGTTTCGCCGCGGCGCGAGCGAGCGACCGGAAGACCTTGCAACGGTGATGCGCGCGATCGAGGACGAAGCGGCACGGATGTCCCGGCTCGTCGAGGACCTGCTTCTGCTCGCGCGGCTGGACGACGCGCGCCCCCTCGAGCACCTGCCGGTGGCGCTGGACGATCTCACCGAGCGGGCGATCGAGGCGGCGCGGGCTGCTGAGCCTGGTCGCCTCATCCAGTTCGAGTTCGCCGAGCGGCCGCTCGTGATCGAGGGCGACGAGGGCCGGCTGCGCCAGGTCATCGACAACCTGCTCGCAAACGTGCGCCGGCACACGCCTACGGACGCGCCTGCGTTCGTCTCGCTGCGCGCCGCAGACGATGACGTGGTCTTGACGGTCGAGGACACGGGGCCGGGAATCGCGTTCACAGACCGAGAGGTGGTGTTCGGACGGTTTGCACGGCCGGATGCCGCGCGAGGCCGTGAACAGGGCGGCGCGGGCCTGGGCCTCGCGATCGTTCGCTCGATCGTCACTGCGCATGGCGGCGCGATTGCGATTCGCTCGGCTCACCCGCACGGCGCGATCTTCGAAGTGCGGCTTCCCGTCCACACCGATTCTCGACAGCTCCACTCTCGGGAAACTCCCAGCTAGCGCTCGCATTCGCTTCAGCATCCGCTGGTTCTCTGGACGTAGACGCACTCAGCGTCGTCCTTCCAAAGGAGAACCCAGATGATCGAAGCGCACAACCTCACGAAGCGGTACGGCGAACAGACGGCGGTGAACGACCTCACGTTCACCGTGAAGCCCGGCATCGTGACCGGGTTCCTCGGCCCGAACGGCTCGGGGAAGTCGACCACAATGCGGCTCATGCTCGGGCTCGACGCTCCGAGCGCGGGTGAGGTCAAGGTCAACGGCAAGCACTACGCCGAGTTCCCGGCGCCGCTGCACGAGGTCGGCGCCCTGCTCGAGGCGCGGTCCGTCCACACCGGCCGTTCGGCCTACAACCACCTGCTGGCTTTGGCGCAGACCCACGGCATCCCGCGCAGCCGCGTCGAGGAACTGATCGAGCTCGTCGGTCTCGAGTCGGTCGCGAAGAAGCGCGCCGGTCAGTTCTCGCTCGGCATGGGCCAGCGGCTTGGCATTGCGTCCGCACTGCTCGGCGATCCCGAGGTCGTGATGCTCGACGAGCCGGTCAACGGCCTGGATCCCGACGGCATCCGCTGGATCCGCGACCTCATGAAGACGCTCGCGGCGGAAGGCCGCACGGTGTTCCTGTCCTCGCACCTGATGAGCGAGATGGCCCTCACTGCCGACCACCTGATCGTGATCGGTCGCGGACGCCTGATCGCCGACGTCTCCGTCGACGAGTTCATCCGCCGGCACTCCAAGCTCGTCGTCGTCGTCCGCTCACCGCAGGCCGCCAAGCTCGCAGAGCTCGTCGCGGGCCCGGACGTGACGGCCGACGCGGTCGAGCCCGGGCTGCTCGAGATCCAGGGCCTGACCGCCGAGCAGATCGGAACCGAGGCAGCCGCCAACGACATCGTCCTGCACGAGCTCTCCCCTCGTCAGGCATCCCTCGAGGAAGCGTTCATGGAGCTCACCCGCGACGAAGTCGAGTTCCACGCCAACACATCCACCTCCAGTGAACTCGAAGGAGCAATCGCAGCATGAGCGCCATTACCGCACTCCCAACCCTCAGGCCTCGCATCCACACAGGCCGCGTGACCCAGCTGCGCGTCGCAGTGTCGGAGTGGACAAAGCTTCGTACGCTTCGCTCGACCCGCTACACGCTGTTCGCCGGCGTCGGGCTCACGATTGCGTTCGCGGTCATCCCGGCGCTCGTCAACGCGAGCCGCTGGAGCAGAATGAGCACCATCGACAAGGCGGGCTTCCATCCGCTGGAGACGTCGCTGATCGGCGTCTCGTTTGCGCAACTCGCGTTCGGCGTGCTCGGTGTCCTCATCATCAGCGGCGAATACTCGACCGGCATGATCCGCTCCACGTTCGCCGCGGTGCCAAAACGGTTGCCGGTGCTCTGGGCGAAGGCGGGCGTCTTCGGCCTCGTCACGCTCGTGCTCGCGGTGCCGTCAACACTGATCGCGTTCTTTGCCGCGCAGGCGATCCTGACGGGACACAGCTTCAATGGGCACGACATCGCCCTGTCCTTCTCCGACCCCGGTGTTGCGCGTGCCGTGCTGGGCGGTGCGCTCTACCTCACGATCAGCGGGCTCTTCGGGCTCGGGCTCGGAGCGATCCTCCGCAACACCGCGGCGGGCATCTCCGCGTTCGCGGCGATCCTGTTCGTGCTGCCTCCGCTCATGAACGTCCTCCCGTCGAGCTGGAACAACGCGATCTCGCCTTACCTCCCGAGCAACGCCGGGAGCGCGATCATGCAGACCGGCACACCCGATCACACCCTCGCACCGTGGACGGGGCTCGGCCTGTTTGCCGCCTACACCGCGGCTGCGCTGGCCATCGCCGCGATCCAGCTACGCCGGCGGGACGTCTAAGGACTGTCCGCAACGAACCGGCGGCGTGAAATACACCCGCCGCGGAGCGGCATGAAATACCCCGCGCCGCCGGTTCGTTGACCTATCAAGTAATGACTGGGCTTCACTTCGATCCACGTTCCGAGAGCGGCGCCTGGCGCCCGGCCCGCTGGGTCGTCCCGTTGTTCTCGCTCGCCGGGATCGTGCTCGTGCCCTGGATCCTCTTCCTGATCCGCAGCCTGCCGTCCACGCACGCGGCAGCCCACTGGGACATTGCCTGGGCAGGCTTCGATGTCGCCCTCGCGTTCCTGTTGCTCGCTGTCGCGGTCGCCGCCTGGCGGCGGTCGCCCTGGCTCGAGGGCGCGGCAACCGCGGCGGCGGCGCTCCTCGCCGTCGACGCGTGGTTCGACATCCTCACCTCGTCCACGCACCTCGAGCTGGCCGTGGCGATCGCCGAGGCGGCGTTCGCTGAGCTGCCGCTCGCCGTCCTGCTCGTCCTGATCGCCCGGGACGCGGAGCGAATTCTCGCCGGCGTCAGCGCGTCAGTTCAGCGCGTGACCGGAGGCCGCGTCGAAGAGCAGCATGCGCTCGGCCGCGATCTTCAGGCTCACCTGCTCGTCCGCGGCGACGGTCGTCGTTGGGCCGAAGCGCGCGACGAACAGTTCGCCGAGTGACCCGGCGGACTGATCCGCCTCTCGCGCGCGCGTGGTTTCCGGTCAAGCAACGCTTCGAAGCAGGCGAACCGCCTCCAGGAGGCGCTGCTTCGCGCCTTCGTCAGGTCAGTCGTAGTGCCGAATCAGGCGCACATTAAGGACGAGCATCACCACCCCGAGCACCGCCCCCACCGCGAAGCCGTACAGGATCTTGCTCCACACCAGGTCCTCGAGGATCAGGGAGCGCAGCGCCTCCATCACGTAGGTGACGGGGTTGACCGTCGCTGCAATCTCCATCGGCCTCGTCAGCAAGTTGCGGGGCACGAAGTTCGGCGTCAGGAAGAGCAGGGGGAAGAAGATCAGGCCGGCGGAGTTCGTGGCAGCCGCGCTGCGGGTCTTGAGCGCGATCGCCTGCATGAAGCCGCTGAAGACGACCGCCCAGAGGGCGGCCAGGCCGACGAGCAGCACGAAGCCGAGTGGCCCGCTCGCGATCCTGATGCCGAAGATCAGGCCGAGCACCACGAGCGCGCTCGCCATGAAGACACCCTTGACGCCCTCGGAAATCAGACGACCCAGCACGATCGCGCTGCGTGGGATCGGCGTGGCGCGCAGCTTGTCGAAGTAGCCGCCCTCGATCTCCTCGACCAGGAACAGGGCCGCCGACCCGAACGAGGCGGCGAGGAGCAGCGAGCTCGGCAACTGGAACGCGCCGTAGCCCTGGCCGTGCAAGAACGAGGTCGACTTCGACGGAAAGATCCGCGCGGCCTGCCCGACGTTGACGACGAGGAAGAACAGCGGGATGAACAGCGTCGGGAACAGCGCCTCCGGCGTCCTCCACGCCTCGCGCAGCGCGCGCTGTCCGAGCACCCATGCCTGTGTCATCTGGACACCTCCTGCACATCGCCGGCGACGCGCGTGCGTCCCGTTGCATCGAGGAACACATCGTCGAGCGTCGGGTCGGCCGCCAGCCCGCGGCGCTCGCGCAGCTCGTCCTTGAGCTGGGCGGGCGTCCCTTCGCGGACGATCAGACCGCCATCGATGATCGCGATCCGGTCGCACAACTGATCGGCTTCTTCGAGGTACTGCGTCGTGAGAAAGATCGTCGTTCCGCGCGTGTTGATGCGCCGCAGCTCATCCCACACGGTGATCCGGCTGGCCGGGTCGAGCCCCGTCGTCGGTTCGTCCAGGAACAAGACGTCCGGCTCGTGCACGAGCGCGGAGGCGAGATCGAGCCGGCGCTTCATCCCGCCCGAGTAGCCCTTGATGCGGCGGTCGGCCGCCTCCTCGAGCTCGACGAGTGCGAGCAGCTCGTCGGCGCGCGCCGACGCCTCCCTCGGCGGCATGCCGAACAAGCGTCCCTGCAGGACGAGCAGCTCGCGCCCAGTCTGGCGCGCGTCGAGCCCGGCCTCTTGCAGCGCCACACCCATCCGCCGACGCGCCTCGTCGGGGTCGCGCGCGACATCGACGCCGGCCACGAACGCGCTGCCCGAGGTGATCGAGAGCAGCGTCGTCAGCATCCGCACCGTCGTCGACTTGCCGGCGCCGTTCGGCCCGAGAAAGCCGAAGACTTCGCCGGTCTCGACTCTGAGGTCGACGCCGCGCACCGCTTCGATGACCTCTTTCTTGCCTGCGTAGTGCTTGACCAGTCCCTCGGCCTGCACGGCTGCTGATCTCTGCTCGACCACATCGGCAAGCTAGCCACGCGATCGGGCGGCGTCTTCTCCAAACGTGCTGGATCGCTACCCGAGCGGCAGCAGCGCGCCCTCGTGTTCGAGCAGAAAGCGCTTGAGGTCGAGCCCGCCGCCGAAGCCGGTCAGTGACCCGTCGGCGCCGATCACGCGATGACACGGCAGGACGAGCGGCAGCGGGTTCTGGCCGTTCGCCGCACCGACGGCACGCGCCGCATCCGGCCCGAGGCCGAGCCGGCGCGCCTGCTCGCCGTAGCTGACGGTCTGGCCGTACGGGATCGTCGCGAGCGCGAGCCAGCAGTGCCGCTGGAACTCGGTGCCGTCCAGGTCGAGCAGCAGGTCGAACTCGATCAACTCGCCGGCGAAGTACGCGTCGAGCTGGACGGCTGTGTCATCGAGGACGGCGCAGGTGTCGTCCGGCAGGCCGTTCGCCGACCAGAGCACGCGGCTGAGCCCGGCCTCGGAGCCCACGAGACCGAGGGTCCCGATCGGGGTGTCAACTGTGCGGCTGGGCATCGGTGATCGGCTCCATTCTCTAGACCCGGCGTGATCAGGGAGAGCTGCTCGAGCAGTACTCGTACAACGGCCGAGAGCTCCCTCGCGTGAGACGGAGTTTCTGGCCTCCGGTAGGCCGTCAAGCGCGCCACCTGTCACAGCGCCCACCCCTATCTCGTCTTAGGGCGCAACAACGACGAGAAGGGAGAACTGCAATGCGTATCTTTCTGGCGGGAGCGACTGGTGCGATCGGCAAGCGGCTTGTGCCGCAGCTCATCGCGGGCGGTCACCAGGTGACGGCGACAACGCGGAGCGCCGACAAGGTTGAGCTGCTGCGTGCCCTCGGTGCAGAACCGGTAATTGTCGACGGCCTCGACGCAGTCGGAATCGGCGAGGCGGTCGCCCGCGCCGAGCCCGAGGCGATCATCCACCAGATGACCGCGCTCTCCGGCACACCGGACATGAAGCACTTCGACCGCTGGTTCGCCACCACGAACGAACTGCGCACCCGCGGGACAGAGCATCTGCTCGCCGCAGCACAGGCGGCGGGGATCGCTCGGTTCGTCGCGCAGAGCTACACCAACTGGACGAACATGCGCGATGGCGGCGGCATCAAGGACGAGGATGACCCGTTCGACCCGAACCCGCCCAAGGCCCAGACAGAGACGTTGGCCGCGATTCGCTTCCTCGAGCAGGCGGTCTTGGCCGCGCCCTTGGAAGGCATCGTGCTTCGCTACGGCAACTTCTATGGCCCAGGTGCGTCCGAGTCACTGATCGAGATGGTGAAGAAGCGCAAGATGCCGCTGGTTGGAAACGGCGCCGGCGTTTGGTCATGGATCCATCTGGACGACGCAGCGTCCGCTGCGGTGGTCGCGGTCGAACGGGGCACACGCGGCATGTACAACATCGTCGACGACGACCCGGCACCACTTTCGGAGTGGCTGCCGTACCTGGCCGACGCCGTGGGGGCCAGGAGGCCGATGCACGTTCCCGTCTGGCTTGGGAAGCTGGCCGCAGGCGAAGTCGGCGTCTCGATGACAACGCAAATCCGCGGTTCCTCGAACGAGCGCGCGAAGCGCGAGCTCGGGTGGCAGCCGTCGTGGTGCAGCTGGCGCGACGGATTCAAACAGGGCCTGTCGGACCCCGCGATGCGGACCCGGCAGCGCAAGCCCCTGGCGGCAGCGTGAGCGAGCAGCAGCAAGGCGCCCGTCCGTCCGCGGATGGGCGCCTGCTCGTTCCCGCAACTCGCGGTGGCACGTGACGAATCAAGAGTTCGACACACTGAGACCGCTCTTGTTCTCGATCGCCTATCGAATGCTCGGGAGTGTCAGCGAGGCCGAAGACATCGTCCAAGAGTCCTTTCTCCGCTACCAGCGCGCGCTGAGCGACGGCGTCGCGATCGAATCTCCAAAGGCATATCTCTCGGCCATCTCGACCCGCCTCTCGATCGACCATCTGCGCTCGGCGCGCAATCGCCGCGAGACGTATGTCGGCGAGTGGCTGCCCGAGCCGATACTCACCGATGTCGATGATCCATCCCGCATCACAGAGGAAGCTGACTCGTTATCGATGGCCTTCCTGCTCTTGCTCGAGCGCTTAAGTCCGGTTGAGCGCGCCGTCTTCCTTCTCCACGATGTCTTCGCTTTCGACTACGACGAGATCGGCGAAATCGTCCACAAGAGCGCGATCAATTGCCGACAACTCGCGACGCGCGCCCGGCGTCACATCGAGGCGGAGAAGCCGCGGTATGAGACATCGAAGCGCGAGCGCGACGAACTCGCCACGCGCTTCTTCGCCGCGATGACCAACGGCGACCTGGATGGGTTGGTGACGATGCTTGCGGAAGATGTCGTCGTGTACGGCGACGGCGGCGGCAAGGCGCCGCAATGGAGCAAGCCGATCGTCGGGCCGCAACGGGTCGCGAGTCTCTTCGCCGGCCTTGGCCGTCAACTGCAGTCCCTTGCGATCACGGTCGAGCTTCGCGACGTGAATGCACAGCCGGGGGCGGTCCTCCGAACGCCCGCTGGCGAACTGATCAACGTCTTCGCCCTCGACATCGTCGACGGCGTTGTCCAAACGGTCCGCTCGGTGATCAATCCCGACAAGCTCCGCCACCTCGGCCCGGTCGCTGATGTACGCGCCCTGGCTCGAGAGGCACGGCGGGCGACACCAGAGGAATAATCGAGGAGGCTCGCCGACCGGAAGAGCGGTGCTCGCCGGCCACAGCAGAGAGAACATCGCGACCGGCCTCGGCTCATCGTTCGCGTTCCGAGTCGTCATCCAGACACCAGGCGGCTACGAAGGGCCACGTGCCGTAGCCGGTGTCGGGGGT
Source organism: Gaiellaceae bacterium (assembly GCA_036270155.1). Lineage (GTDB taxonomy): Bacteria > Actinomycetota > Thermoleophilia > Gaiellales > Gaiellaceae > PALSA-600. Next base: position 19,273 of record DATBDB010000022.1, on the reverse strand, counting down.
GATGTGCCCCGCTCCCTCGATGATCGTGGCGGTCACTCCGAGCGGGTCGCCGTAGAGAGTTTGCGCAACCTCCAGGTTGTACGGGTCAGCGTCCGAGCAGGCGATCGCGATCTCCCCGCTGACGGTCGAGCGCACTGCGCTGCTGTCGAACGACGCCAGGCGGAACGACGCGCCGCCATCCGGTACGCGCTCGGATGCCGGCGGCGATACCAGGAGCAGCCGGTCAACGGAACCGACGATCCCGCGGGCTGCCGCATGGAACCAGAGCAAGCATGCGAGCGAATGACACACCACGACGCGCCGTTCGCCAGCGAGGGACGCGAGCTCACGTTGCAGAGTGGGAAGCCACTGCTCGAGCTCCGGGCAATCGGGCTCGGGCAGAGCGGGATAGCGAACGTCGTGGCCGTGCGCGACAAGCTGTGCCGCGAGGAGAACTGCCAGTGCTGAGGCGGCCGGTGATTCGCGATCCCGTGAAGGATCAGGAAGCTCGTAGTCATCGTCCGGTCACGGTTCGCTCGTTCAGATCGACCGGGGAGTCTGTTGGGTGTGCGCTCACGCAAATCGCGCGATCAAGAACAATCCGACGACAGTGATTGCCGAAACCGTAACTACGACCAACACCGCGACCGCAATGCCACTTTCGGAGTGACCGCGACCGACGACATCGTCGGGGAGCGGTTCCGCGTCCGTGCCACCGTCCCGGACAGAGTCCCGTTGCAATCCGAACCCACGCAGTTAGGCCGCAACAGGGCACGACATACGTTCGGTCACCGCTGCTTGCCGTCGCGGAACAATGAAATGGCCTTCTCGATCCGGCGCTGACGCGTGTCGTCGGCCTTGGCGGCGTTGATGTTGTCGACGTGATAGCGCTGCATGCTGTTCGAGAGCTTCTCGAAGAAGGCTCCTGCCTGCGCATCGGCCGTGAGAGCGCCAGCGAAGTCCGCCGGAACGTTGACCTCACGAGGAGTCTCATCGACGGTGAGGGTTACGAGAATCGGATCGCCGGCCTTCAACCCGGTGGCTTTACGGATCGCGGCATTGATGCTGATCAGATTCCTGCCACCCATCACGCCCACGGTGTTCCGGTACTCGTGACCGTTCACGTTGACGACCACCGACGGCCGCTTGCCGGCCGCGAGCTCCTCGATCACCGTGTCTGGGACGACGATGCCCGTGTTGTTGTTGCCGCTCGCCGCGACCGTGGTCCTAAACGTCGCACTCCGAGGTTTACGTTCAGTCACTGATCCTCTCCTGTTCTTGTCGTCGGGCTGATGCGAACCGCGCCATTTTCGGCGCATCTGGATATGCCCCGTGCACTAGGGCCTCAGGCGGCGTAGCTCTCTGTTGTGCTGGTCTCGCTGAAGAACTCGACAAGCGCTGGGGCCATCGTGTCGGCGGCGTAGTCCTGCGTCTGATCGGGAAGCGTCAGCCGTCTGGCTTGTGCCAGGTTGTTCGCAAGCGCTTCCGCAGCCGTGTGGATGAAGGTGTCGCTGGCGCCGCCGTCGATCACCAGTGTGGGAACGGTGATCCTGCTCCAACGCGCACTGGGCAGCGGCCGCCCGCTCGTCGTGTCGCCGAGGATCGCTCCGTCATAGGCGAGTGTGTGCGCAACCCGCTCGAGGCCTACCCAGAACGGCTGACTGCGCATCCCGGCAATTCGTTCCGCCGGCATGCCAATAGCTTCAGCGAAGAAAAGCTCAACGGCGTCACCACGCCGGTTGGCAGCGAGGCGCTCGTTCAGTCGTGCCAGATAGTCGTTCGGCACCGGGGGCCGGCTGTCGTCCACGATGAATGGTGCTCCGTAGACAGCGAGCTTCTTGATCGCCGATCCCCTCGCTGCGGCGTCGAGTGCGAGAACGGCGCCCGCGGATACACCGAACACGAATGCCTCTCCACCACCCTCGGAGATGACGGCGTCCAGATCGTCAAGTTCGAGCGCGACCGAGTATGGACCCGTGTCACCGCTATCGCCGCGACCACGACGATCGTAGGTATAGACGGTGAACCGCGACGCCAGCGCTTCAGCGAGCTGCCCCGCGGTGTGATTTGTTCGCCCGGCGACAAGCGCGCCCTCGACGATCACGAGACTCGGCCCTTCGCCGACACGGTCGTAGGCGATCACCGTGTTGTCGCGAGAAAGAACATGGCTCATCTGATCTCCTTGTGGTTGATCGAGTTCAGGCAGCGTCGATGCGCTACATGTGACTTCGCCCGAAGCTATCCAGGTGACCTGCAGCTGTCTTCTCGAAAACTGCGGACGTGCGGCCGCGCACGTGGGAGCAACACACAGAGATCGCGCTCGATTTGGTGCTCAGCAAGCTCCGTATCCGTGTGCCCAAAAATCAGCGGAACGCCCGCCGGGTCCGTGACCCGCGGCCCGGCAGGGCGTGCCGCTCGCTACACGTCTTGCGTGATTCGGAGCTGGTTGCCGGACGGATCACGCAGACCGGCGTCAATCCCATACGGCCGCTCCGTCGGCTCCGACTGGAACTCGACGCCGCGGCTCTTCAGCTCCTCGTAGGTGCCCTGACAGTCGTCGGTGCCAAAGAAGATGCCACCGACCGCACCCTTCGCGAGGAGTGCACGAAGCTGCTCCGCGGTTTCAGCGTCGAACACCGGCAGGCCCGGAATCGGGATGAGCGCGAGCGCCATGTCCTGTTGCTCTGGCAGGCCAACGGTGAGCCAGCGAAAGTTGCCCATCTCAGGGAACGTCACATCCTCGCGGATCTCGAGGCCCAGTTTGTCGGTGTAGAACGCCAGGGACTCATCCTGGTCATGCACCCAAACGTTCGCGGTCGTAATCGTCTTCAGCATTGTCGCCCTCCGTTGTGTGTTGATTTCGTGGCGACCCTAGCCAGGCTGCAAACAGGTGTCCTCTCGAAAACTGCTGACCTGTGGGCCGCGCTAGCCGGACCGGACACCATCGACATTCGTCCGAATTCGGCCAGACGCGAGCAGGCGATCGACATACCTTCTGAAACGTCCACAGCGCAACCGCGCAATTTCGAAGAAGGAGTCGATAGCGATGCTATGCAAGGTCTTCCCGATCGAACTCAAGCCGGGCCATCAGGCAAAAGCCGAGGCGATCGTGCGCGAGTTCGCGCCAATCGGACCGGAACAGGAGCCGGGCACCCTGTCGTTCCGCGTCTACAGCGACAAGAACCGACCTGACTACCTCCTGTTCGTCGAGCACTTCACCGACCAGGCGGCATACGACGCACACACCAGCTCGAGCGCATACGAGCGACTCGTCGCCGGCGAGTTCGCCGACACCATCGTCGAGTTCGTCGAACTCGATCACGAGCTGCTTGTCAGTCACTGATGTCGTCAGAACACCGGCCGAAACAGGCGGAAGCCGCAGCGCGTTTTCGCGCGCTTCATGATGAGCGGCCGCTCGTCCTCGCGAATGCCTGGGACGTCGGTAGCGCACGGATCATCGAACGCGCAGGCGCTCAAGCGGTCGCGACAACCAGTGCCGGTGTCAGCTGGTCGCAAGGGAGAGCAGACGGCGAGCGTCTGACCGCCGACGACTCGGTCGCCCTGGCGAGGCGGCTCACGCGAGCCGTTGCCGTCCCGGTCACTGTCGACATCGAGTCGGGCTACGGGGACGAGGCGCCGGCACAGGTCGCGTCCATGGTCAGTCGGCTGGTCGGAGTCGGAGTCGCGGGAATCAATCTCGAAGACTCCGGCTCCGAAGGCGCGCCGTTGATCGAGCTCGAGCGGCACCAGCAGCGCCTGCGGGCCGCCCGCGCGGCTGCGGCCGCCAGCGGCTCTGATCTGTTTATCAATGCGCGAATCGACACCTATCTGTTCGCTGTCGGCGGAGTCGACGACCGCTTCGAGGAAACGGTCAAACGGGCCGTGGCGTACTGCGAGGCTGGCGCCGACGGCATCTTCGTCCCCGGCGTGACGGACGCTGAGACGATCGCCGCATTGATCGCGGCCATCGACGCACCGCTGAACATCATGGTCGGCCCTGGCACACCGGCGATCGATCAGCTCGCGGCACTCGGCGTGGCGCGGATCAGCGTCGGCCCGGCGATCGCCCTTGCTGCGCTGGCGGCGACAGAGCGTGCCGCGAGGGAGCTACTTGGCGAAGGAGGCTACGAACAGCTGCGAAGCGGGCTGCCGTTCGGCGAGACAAACAGCTTCTTTGCCGAAGTTGAGGCTTCCGCATGAGCGGATCTAAAGGCGCATCCTTCGACCCGTCAACAAGAGCGCGGAAGACGTTCAGGGTCGGGTCCTGCGAACCCGAAAGTTCGCAGGACCCGATTGGGACGTCACGGAAGGTGGCGTTCGCTAGTACGCCACGGACTCGCGTGCCGGCAGGAGCGCGTTATGGAGGACGAAACCGGCGACGTCACGGCCGAGCGTGAGCCCCGCGACGTGGTCGATCCGGGTGTGCTGGCCGGCATAGATGCGGCTGAGCCCAGCTTCTTGCGAGGCGGCACTGAAGCTGCTGAACGACCGCATCACGCCAGGCAACGCAGGTGAGCTGACGGAGAAGTGCTGCTTGTCACCGTAGAAGCTCGCCAACACGTCGGCACCCGCGGCGCTGATCGTGCTGTGCGCCCCGGGGTACGAGGGATCCGGCGCGGTGTTCCCGGCGAGTGGGAGCCAATTCGGATCTCCCACCGTGCCGGAGTTGCCGTCGGTGTCGGCGAGCCGGATCGCCGTGACCGGCCGCCAGAGCTGGAACGTGTACTTGGCGTCGTAGAACGCGATCGCCGAGTCGGCGAAGCTGAGGTTCATCGCAGCAAACAGCCGCGCGGTCGTCGGCAGGTCGCTGTGGTGGGCGAGCGCGACCGTCTGGGCGATCTGATTCCAAAAGTTCTGGATCGGCGGGCTCCAGAACTGACCGATCTGCGTCTGATCGGCGGTGCGCGTGCTGTTGCTCGCGGCGCCGAGGCTCTTCACCTCGTTAATCGTCGCCGCATACGCGTTGCTCGTGAGTGCCGGCGGCGCGGCGGGACGGAATTGATCGCCGCTGTTGAGCACGAACGGCGTCACGTGCCCCCACGTATTGAAGACCGGCGCCGGAAGGTTCGGCGGCGTCGGCCGGTAGGCGCCCGGATTCGTGCCCGCCGTGAACGAGGCCGCAACGACGTTCGAACCGTCGCCTGCACGGATCGCGAGCAGATCGGTCGCGACCTGCTCACCGACGTGGACGCCGTTATCCCTGGCCTGCCCGTCCCGTACCTTCGCGAGCTCGGCGGTGTACGTCGCGTCGAGGCTGCTCTGCTGCGCGGGGTAGAGCCCGAGGAGCGCGGTGTGAGCTGCAGCGTCGGCGGCCGCCGTTTCGGACGCGCCGCGCGGCGCGCGGACGGAGATGAGGTACGGCTCGTGCGTGCGGTCGATCGAGTTGACCGCGTCGTAGATCGCGGCGTGCAGGATCGCGAAGTTGCGAGTCGGCTGGATGTTCGCCGGCTGCGCACCAGGTGTGTTGACGATCGAGAGGAGAGCCCGGTTCCAGTCGATCACCGGCTGGCCGGGCTCCGGGGCAGTGCGGGCGTAGGAGCCGGCGGTGAGGAATGTCGCGGCGGCGATGGCGCCGAGCGCGAGCCCGAGAGCGAATAGCCGTACGGAAAAGCGTTTCATTGCGGTAACTCCCTTCGTGAATGGTTGAGAACGTGACCGGCTCATAGGCCGACCGGGAACGCGATGCGCTCGGGGGCGAGCAGGGGATGCCCTACCTCGAGCTCAATCTGCGCATGGGCGAGCAGCGGAATCTCACGGGGATCGCTCGTGAAGACCCGCCCGTTGAAGAGCGCCGTGACTCGCCCATGTGCGGGACCGACTTGGCGGCGACCAAGCGGTTGCCCCCAGATGTCGAAGAAGTCGCCTAGCGTGTACGTGCGCACGACCGGCGACTCCGTGTGGATGATCCCGTCCGCAGCGTGCGTGTGCAGCCACATGAAGCACGCCGCGCCGGCGATGAACGCACCTCGCGGCGTCGACGCAACTTCGTAGGGAGGCGCCATCCCGATGCCCGCCGGCACCTGTTGCGCGACGCCTCGAACCACGATGACCAGGTGCGCGTGGATGTGGAAGAGCACTTGCTCGCTCGCTTGGCAAACGATCCCGCCGATGCGGCGACCGACAACGACCGCGCGCGGGCGGGCGAGTGCCTTGCCAACGCCCATGGGCACCGCTTCAGGCCCCAGCGGACCCACCGCGCCACCCGCACGAAGGGCAGGCAACGTGGCGAGGGACGCCAGCGGAAGCGGCGAGGAGTTGGCCCGTCCGTCGCGGATCAGCGGCAGGACGATGACCGCAGCACCGGCTGCGATTGCGGCGGCCGCGACGACAGGTGCGCGCCTCACGACGGGAGCACTCCGACGAGGTATGCGAGCGACGAGAACGTCATCGCGGTCGCACGCTCTCGATAAGTGAAGGCGCAACAAGCGCGATGAACACGCAGAGGAAGACGGTCGTCAGAGCGTCGAAGACGAGCGCAAGGACGATCGCCAGCCGATAGCCGGACTCCATGAAACCGAAGAGCGGCGTGTACTCGCTGACGAGCAGGCTCACCAGCGATCCGACCGCGATCCCCACCGCGCCAAGCGCGGCAAAGACGAGGATGAGGTCGCCGACGCCCCGGCCGAGCCGTCGCACGGGAGCGGCCAGGGCGACACCGGTCACAGCGGAGCCGATGAAGCTCAAAAGGAAGAGCGTCCCGATGGTCGGCACGACCGAGAAGTACGCGCCGTAGTACTGCTGGGCGTGAACGGCGCCGACGAGCAGGATCGAGATTGCGCCGAGGTAGCGGGCAACCTCGGCCACCTCGCCGACGTGCAGGCGCATCCCGGCCGGCAGCGCGTGGCTAGCCACGGTGGATCTCCTTGCCCGCCGGTGAGATCACCCACCACGGTGCGCCGAACTGGTTAATGCTCTGGCCGGTTGTCTGGCCGGGCTTACGGTCGGTGACGAAGTAATAGAGCGGATGCCCGCCGTAGGTGACCTCGAGCTTGCCGTCCTTCCGCTTCGTCGTACCGAGGAGTGACGCCCGCACGCCCGGACCGGCGATGGGCTTACCGGTGGTCAGGAGCGGCGGCCAGAGCGCAGCGCACGCGCCGTAACACGTGCTGGTCGTGCCTTTGTCCTGCGCGAAGTCGTAGAGCGTGATCCCTTTGCTGTCGACGAGGATCCGGCCGAGGGGTGACGTGGCGACGGCGACCTTCGTGCCGCCCATCTGTGTCTTGCCGGCGAGCGCGAGCGTCGCCGCGAGTGAGGCGATCACCGCAGATGCTGCGAGCGCGGTGAGCAGCTTGATCCAGTGCTTCATCGAACAACCTCCTGCTTGTCGATCGGTGCGCGGGACAGCCGCGCATCGAAGTGGTTGGCGGCTGCACTCGGCAATGCGGTCAGCTCGCGCAGGTGGTCGTTGGCCGCCGAGGCGACGCGCACGATCGACCCGCGCGTGTCGCCGTCCCCGTCGACTCGACGAACGAGCTCGTCGGCGACCGTCTGCGCGAGCCGCTCTGCGGCGCGAGCCCAGCCTGCGAGTGCGTTACCTGCCGCGCTGAACGCAGCGATCTGAATGCGCGCGGCGTGGCGAGCAACCGTCACGAGCGTGTCATTGGGCGTCTCCGGCGCGACCTGGTCGGTCGTCGAGGATGCGTCGGACGCCAAACGATTCGAGGCCATGGCCCCTGCCTTTCCGTAGAAGAACTCCGGAAGAGGCGAGCCTTGGCCTCGCGCAACGTCGTCGTGAACGCCGCGAGATCACGCTAGCAGGACCGCTCGGGGCGGCCAAGCCGTCTTAACGTGCGCGCTTCGGTTCGAGCAGGCTCTTCTGCTCGACGATGCGACGCGCGACGTCGGCAAGACGCATGTTGCGCTCGCGCGCCGCGAGCTGAAGCCGTCTGAACGCATCCTGCTCCGAAAGATCGAGCGCCGTCATCAATAGGCCCTTCGCGCGCTCGACGACCTTCCGATCCTCGAGCGCCTGTTGCACCCGATCGACCTCGGATTCGAGGGCTTGAAACTCGGCGTGGCGGGCAGCGGCGAGGTCGATCGCGGCATGCAGCTCGCGCGAGTCGACCGGCTTCGTCAGGTACGCACTGACGCCGCTGGCGATGGAACGTTCGATCAGTTCCGGATCGTCGACACCCGTGACGACAACGACCGGACGTCGCAGACCTGCAGCTGCGAGCTGCGTCGCCGCCTCGAGCCCGTCGACGTTGGGCATCTCGATGTCGAACAGATACAGATCGGGCGGATTGGCGCTCGCCATCGCGATCGCCTCCTCGCCGTCACTCGCCGGGCCGATCGGGTCGTGACCGAGCGAGCGCAGGCGCTCGACGAAACCGAGGGCGATGAGGGGATCGTCCTCGGCGACGAGCACTCTCATGGCGACACCACCGGGAACACGACGTCGGCGCGAGTACCGCCGCCGGCGATCGCACTCAACTCGAACCGGCCGTGCAGTCCCTGCTCGACCATGCTGCGAACGAGCTCGAGGCCGAAGCCCGACGAGTGTTCGATGCCGCAGCCGCTGTCGTCGACGCGCAAGCGGGTCTGCACGCCGGCGGTGAGCTGTACGACGATCGGGGGCGCGCCGTGTTGGAAGGCATTCGTGACCAGCTCGTTGGCGACGATCCCAAATTTCTGTGCGGTCGCCGCGTCGAACGCCGCCGGCTCCGCCGCCACTTCGACCCGCACAGGCGCGCGCTCCGCAATGCTGCGCAGGAGCGCGCCGCCGTCGACCTCGTCCTCGGTCTCCGTCAACAGTTGGTGGACCGTGGCGATCGCGCGGATGCGAGCCGCGGTGTCGTCGAACGCGACGCCATCGCCGCCTGCGGGTCGGCCCAGCACCAGGAGGTCGGCGACCGTCTGCAGGTCGTTCTTGATCCGATGACTCGCCTCCTTTGCCAGGGCGCGCTCCAACTCGACGCGAGCCACTGCACGGCGAAGCGTTCGCGTGAGCAGAAGCGCGACTCCGGCAACGGCGCCCACGAGCGAGAGGCGCACCGCGGTCGCGCCGACAGACATCTGAAGCAACGACGCCGACACCGCACAGGCTCCCACGCTCATTGCGAGCCAGAAGCCGCGGCGCCACCCGGTCTGCACGACTGCGATGAATGGGATCGTCAGAAAGACGAGCAGTGTGAACGTCGGGCCGCCCGCGACCACGAGCACCGCCACGAAACCGATCAGGCCGCCGCACCACAGATCGAGCAACAACCGACCGCGGCGCGCCGCAAGCCAGTTCTGCCAGGGAACAAACGTCCCTGCGGCGTTGGCGGCAGCAGCGACCAGCGTCAACGCGACCAGCAGCAAACGGTGCCGCGCGCCCATATCAAGTGCGAGCCCGGTGAGCACGACGACGATAGAGGCCCACCCGAGCCACGAGCCCACGCGTACCGCGGCGGGCCGAAGGTCCACGTCCGGGGACGTCACACCCATCAACCATGCAACGACGGACTGGCCTTCCGTAATCCCTCCTCGCCAGGCGCCGTTGGCCCTCGGTGGCGAACGAGAGAACAACTCGGCGGGCACGAGCTCCCGCGTACGATTGTCGTCATCGACGCCGTCGTCCGCCCCGCACAGCCCGAGGATGAACAGTTCCTCTGGCTGATGCTCTTCTATGCGTCGCATGCGTATGAGGAGAGCGCCGTCCCGGAGGATGTCGCCGCGACCCCGGAACTCGTTCGCTACGTCCACGGCTGGGGGCGGCCCGGCGATCTCGGCTTCATCGTCGAGAGTGGAAGCCGGGCGGTCGGTGCAGCCTGGCTCCGCCTCCTCGTCGGGGAGGAACGCGAGACGGTCGCGTATGTCGACGACACAACGCCCGAGCTCGCCGTCGCCCTCCTCCCCGGGTACCAGGGCCGCGGGCTCGGAACGCTCTTACTACGGACACTGTTCGCGGAAGCCGCCGCCCATTACCCCGCCGTCACGCTGACAGTTCGCGTCGACAACCCGGCCCTTCGCCTCTATGAGCGGCTTGGGTTTCAGACACTCGAGATCGTGACGAACCGCGTCGGGACTGACTCCGCGAAGATGCTTCTCCAGCTGCGCTCACGCAATACTTGACGCCGTTGCTCGTCGGGTGCTCTCAGTGCCGGGTTAAGGATGTCGAGTTTCGGGACTCGGCGACGACTAACCATGGACAACTGCCGAGTAGGACTAAACGAGCGAAAGGACGAACCAAAACATGGACATGAGACTCGAGCTTGTGCCGCTGCCTGTTTCCGACGCCGACGCCAGCAAAGCCTTCTATGCCGACAAGGTCGGCTTCCACCTCGATCACGACGTTGAGCCCGGAAACGGCATGCGCGTGATCCAGTTGACCCCGCCCGGCTCCGGGTGCTCCATCGTGTTCGGCACCGGAATGGGTGATTCCGCAGGCGATCGCGACCCGGTGAAAAACCTGCACCTCGTCGTCGACGACATCGGCGCAGCACGGAAACAGCTCGAACAATCCGGCGTGGCCGTCAGCGGGATCGACGATCTGGGTGGCATCAAATACGCCTACTTCAGCGACCCCGACGGGAACTCTTGGGCGTTGCAGGAGATCGGCCGGAGAAGCTAAGGCCCGCAGCCACAATCCGGACAAGCGACTAGCCTGAACCAGGTGCACCAGCTGCTTTTGGCTTGGTACCAGGAAAACCAGCGCCCTCTTCCCTGGCGAGAGACCACCGACCCGTACGAGATCCTGGTCTCGGAAATCATGCTGCAGCAGACTCAGGTGGAGCGGGTCGTCCCGCGCTGGCACGCGTGGCTCGAAAGGTGGCCGACGGTCGAGGCGCTCGCCGCCGCTTCAGCCGGTGACGTGATCATCGAGTGGCAGGGGCTCGGCTACAACCGGCGCGCCCTCAACTTGCACCGCGCCGCCCAGCACGTCGCGGCGCACGGCTGGCCCGACGATCTGACCGAGTTGCCGGGCGTCGGCCCCTACACCGCGGGCGCCGTCGGCAACTTCGCCTTCGGACGCGACGTGCTCCCGCTCGATGTCAACGTGCGCCGGATTCAGGAGCGCACCGGGGAGCAGTTCGACGGGTCGTGCACGCAGGCGCTTTTCGACCTCGGCGCGACGATCTGTCTCGCGCGCATCCCGCGCTGCGGCGCGTGTCCGCTCGCGGCGGGCTGCCCGTCGCGCGGGAAACGGTACGAGGCGCTGCGCAAGCAGTCGAAGTTCGAAGGCTCGTTCCGCCAGCGGCGCGCGAACGCGTTGCGCGCTGTTGCGGCGGGCGAACAGCCCGTGGACGGCGATGCGCTCGTCTCGCTCGAGCGCGACGGACTCGTGGTGCTGCGCGACGGTTTCGCATTCCTGCCTGCATAGACTCGCTCCGTGTTCCACGTCGACGACGTTCCGCCGCTCGCGAACCGGCCGCGACGCGCGCTACGGATCCTCTTCGCGCACGAACTGCTCGACGCCACGTGGTCGGTGTTCGACGGCGGCGAGCGCGAGGGCTTCGACAGCTTCGACCCGCCCGACGACGCGCAACCGTCCTGAGCATCCGCGCCCGGGTCTAGCCGCCGAGCTTTTCGCCTGCAGCAGCGTTGCGGCGCGCTGCCTCGAACGTCTTCTCGAGCTCCTCCGTGGGCGTGAACTCCAGCGCCTCGCTGTCCTCGAGGAACGTGAGCTTGTGGCCGGGCGCGATGTAGTACGCCTGCCCGCCCTCGATCGTCTCCTCGCGGTCGCCGTAGTCGACGACGATCTTCCCCGAGAAGACGTATCCCCAGTGCGGTGCCTGGCAGCGGTCGTCGGGGAGCCCCTTCACCATGTTCGAGGCGTCCTGGCCCTTGTGCGCTTTCTCGAACGCGACGGTGATGCCGCCCCAGTCGGCGAAGCGACTCGAGTAGCCGGGGACGATCTCCTGCAGGGGAAGCTCTTCGTTGGAAGCGCTCGGCATGTTGGATGTCCTCCTTGCGATTACCGGACGACTGCGTCGAGCTCGACTTCGACGACAACGCCCTCTGGAATGAATGCGGATACGTACAGGGTCGTGTTCGCGGGATCGACGCCGGCGAACAGCTCCGCGTGCGCGCGAACCGCGTCGCGCCACTCGGCGTCGACCGTCAAGAAGATTCGAGTGCGGGTGACGTGCTCGACGCCAGCACCGAGCTCGCGAACGGCTGCGAGTGCCCGGTCGAACGCCTCGCGTGTCTGTTCGTACGTTCCGGGATGGAACGCCGCGCCGTCCGCGTTGGTGGCGGCCGTCCCGCTGACTGCGATCAAATCGCCGACGCGGACCGCACGCGAGTAGTTCGCCGTCCGCTCGAACGGGCTGCCGCTCCGTGAGTGTGTCCTTGTGCTGTCCATCACATCGTCGGGGGCGTGTCGACGCAGATCAGCTTCAGCAGCGTCGTCTTGCTGTTGTTTGCGAAGTGATGCGGCCGTTCCGCGGGGTAGTACGCGGTGTCGCCCGCCTTCAGGATTCGAGGAGGTGTTCCGTCGAGCTCGAGGCACAGCTCGCCCTCCATCACGATCACCCACTCCTCGCCCGCATGCTGGCCCGGCTCCGCGAGCTCCGCTCCCGGCTGGACCTCGAGATAGAGCGGCATCATCTGGTGGCGCGTGTCCTGCGTGAGCAGGTAAACGTCGATCCCCTCGGCCGGCGAGTGCAGCAGGCGGCGCTCCTCCGGCGTCACGACCTCGGGGTAGCCGGTCGACACCGCGCCCGGAAGGATGTCGCTGATCGAGATCCCGTAGAAGTCGATCAGGCGCACCAGGCGACCGATCGTGATGTCGCTCTTGTCCTTCTCGACCAGCGAGAGGAACGACGCGGAGATGCTCGTCGCCTGTGCGACGTCGGCGAGCGAGAGGTTCCGGGCGCGCCTCGCCTGGCGCAAGTAGGCGCCGACGGTTGCCGACCGCTGATCCTGGGCCGCTTTCATCCAGTTCCCTTGACAGGCTGGGGTGTGGGCACAATAAACTGCAAGCCGTGCAAGATAGTGCACACCAATCGGGCGCGCGTCAATGACGACCCGCCACTCCGAGGTCGTCGTGGTCGGCGCCGGGATCACCGGACTGTCCGTGGCGCTCCACCTCGCTGAAGCCGGGGTCAAGCCCCTGGTCCTCGAGCGGGAAGGGGTCGCGGCCGGCGCCTCGGGCGTCCAACCCGGCGGGGTGCGCCAGCAATGGAGCACGCCGCTGAACTGCCTGCTGGCCCGCGAATCGGCCGCGTTCTTCGCCGACCTGCCGTCGCGTCTCGACTCGACGCTGCCGCTCGGGTTCTCCCAGTGCGGTTACGCCTTCCTCGCCCACAGCGAGGAGCGACTGGCGCAGCTCGCCGAGGCGGTCTCGGTCCAGAACGCTGCGGGCATCCCCTCGACGTTGCTGTCGGCGGACGAGGCCGCCGCCACGGTGACCGGGCTCGCAACGGACGGCCTGGCCGGAGCGTCCTGGTGCAGCGAGGACGGGTACTTCGACCGGCCGCAATCCGTCGTCGAGGCCTTCGCGCAAGCGGCGTGGGCGCGCGGCGCTGAGTTGCTGGTCGCCGACGTCGTGTCCATCTCGCCGGACGGCGACGGCTGGACGCTCGCGCTTCGCGACGGCTCGAGCATCGTGACCGGGCGCGTTGTGCTCGCGGCCGGGTGCGACACGTCAGCTCTGGCGGCGACGGCCGGCATCGATCTGCCGATCGAGCGCGAGGCGCGCCACCTCTTCTACAGCGAGCCGATCGCAGAGCGCATCCTCGAGCCGCTCGTCGTCGCGCCGGAGCGCCACTTCGCGGCCAAGCAGCTCGCGGATGGCCGCATCCTCGCCAGCGACCTCTCCGCCGTCGGCGACCCCGAGGCCGGCCGGGCCGAGTGGCTCGGCAACGTCCGCCGGGCCGCGACCGACCTGCTCCCGCGGCTGACCTACGTCTCGTTCTCGATCCTCGTCACGGGCTTCTACGACGTGACGCCCGACAACCAGCCTGTCCTCGGCTCGGTCGAGGGCCTGCCAGGCCTCCAGCTTGCCGCCGGATTCAGCGGGCACGGCTTCATGCTCGCCCCGGCCGTCGGCCGGCGCATCGCCGACGCGGTTCTCGGCGACGGTGCCGACGAGGCGCTCGAAAAGTTCTCGCTTGCCCGCTTCGCACGCGGCGCCTTGCAGCGGGAGTTCGTCACCGTTTAACCCAGTGGTCCACCGCTCTACAACCCCCCAACCCCCGTCGTCCACCAGAAGGAGCAGGAAGATGAGATCTCCAAAACGGCCGATCGCATTGGCCGTCGCGATCGCAGCGGTGCTTGTCGCAGCCGTCGCAGCGACCGCGGCGACCGCCACGCACAAGAGTGCGACGGCGAACGACACGCTTGTGATCGACAAGTCGTTCGACCTGAAGACCTCCGACCCGCAGCGGCAGTACGAGCCGACCGGCGGCATCGTCGATCGGGGGCTCTACGACACGCTGCTCAAGTTCAAGGGCGCCGACGTGGCGCATCCGGCCCCGAGCGTGGCCTCGTCGTACAAGGCATCGAAGGACGCACGCACCTACACGTTCACGCTCCGCAAGGACGTGCACTTCTCCGACGGGACACCGCTGACGTCTGCTGACGTCGTGTTCTCGTTCAACCGGCTCGTCAACCTGAAGGCCAACCCGTCGTTCCTGCTCGCGGGTATCACGACGACCGCCAAGGGCAAGTACACGGTCGTCCTGAAGTCGAAGGTGCCGAACCCGGCGATCCCGGTGCTCGTCGCCAACACGTCGCTCGGCATCGTGAACTCGAAGGTCGTCAAGGCGCACGGCGGCTCCGACGCCGCAAACGCCGACAAGACCGACAAGGCCGAGTCGTTCTTGAACTCACAGTCCGCGGGCAGTGGCCCGTACATCCTCAAGAGCTACTCGACGACCTCGCAGGTCGTGCTGACGCGCAACCCGAACTACTGGGGTGCGACGAAGCCGAAGTTCACGAACGTCGTCATCCGCAACGTGAACTCCGCTGCCCAGCTGCTGAACATCCAGCGGGGCTCGAACGAGGTCTCGCTCGACCTGTCCGCTGACCAGGCCAAGGGCCTCAGCAGCAAGAGCCTGACGATCCAGCGCACGCCGTCGGCCAACGTCTTCTTCCTGTTCGCGAACTCGAACCCGAAGGTGTCGACGACCAGCTCGAACCCGCACATCCAGATCGCGATTCGGTACGCACTCGACTACAACGGCTACGTCCACGTCGCCGGTTCGGGCGCCGCGCGTGCCGCGGGCGTCATCCCGTCGATGTTCCTGGGTGCGCTGAAGAAGTCCGCGATCAACACCAACCTCGCGAAGGCGAAGGCCGAGGTCAAGGCGTCGGGGATCTCGAATCCGACGCTGAAGATCGAGTTCCCGAGCGACATCACGTCGAACGGCCTCTCGTTCGGCGTCCTCGCCCAGAAGGTGCAGTCGGACCTCCAGGCGGCGGGGATCAAGGTCGACCTCTCCGGCTCGCCGGTCGCGACCTCGCTCAACACCTACCGCGCAGGCACGGAAGAGCTCGGCCTCTGGTACTGGGGCCCTGACTATCCGGACCCGAACGACTACCTGGTGTTCCTGCCGGGCCAGACCGTCGGTCTGCGCGCAGGCTGGGCGGCCGGCTCGTACCCGGCGCTCGAGAAGCTCGGCGTGAAGGCCGGCTCGACGTCCGACCCGGCGGCCCGTGCCGCGCTCTACAAGACGATCGGGAACGATCTGAACGCGAAGAGCCCGTTCTATCCGCTCGTGCAGCCCGGCCAGGTGGTCGCGAGCTCGAAGAACCTGACGAACACGACGTTCAACGTCGTCTACTGGATCGACGTCACCGCTGTCGGTTCAAAGTAAGCCACTTCGACTGCCGATCAGGCTGGGGCGACCGCGCAAGCGGTCGTCCCAGCCTTTCCTTCGCTTCCTCGCGCGTCGGATCGTCGCGCTGCTCTTCCTCGCGATCGGGATCACGCTGATCGCGTTCATGCTGACGCAACTCGTCCCGGGCGACCCCGCGGCGGCGAACCTCGGACAGCGCGCGATCGACGACCCGGCCGCAGTGCAGGCGTTCCGCCAGCACTACGGGCTCGACAAGTCGCTGCCCCAGCAGTACGGCACATATCTCTGGCGGCTCGTCCACGGCGATCTCGGGGAGTCGCAGCAGACGCACTCCCCCGTCAGCCGCGATCTCGGCGAGTTCATCCCGGCGACCGCAGAGCTGGCCATCGTCTCGATTCTCATCGCTGTCTTCGTCGGTATCACCCTCGGCGTGATCGCCGCGATCAAGCGCAACAA
Source organism: Gaiellaceae bacterium (assembly GCA_036270155.1). Classification (GTDB taxonomy): domain Bacteria; phylum Actinomycetota; class Thermoleophilia; order Gaiellales; family Gaiellaceae; genus PALSA-600. The sequence continues at coordinate 3,110 of DATBDB010000022.1, read as the reverse complement.
GCTGACCGACCACCTGTTACGCGTCGTTTCCCTCGGCGGAGTCTCGATGCCGACGTTCTGGATCGCGCTCGTCGCGCTGTACGTCTTCTTCTTCAAGTTGAACTGGCTCCCCGGAACCGGCCGCCTCGACGCGGTCGTCTCGCCGCCGCCACACCACACCGGGTTCTACACCGTGGACGCCGCGATCTCCGGCCAGTGGGCCACGGCCTGGAACGCGCTGCAGCACCTCGTGCTGCCGGCGCTCGTGCTCGCGGCGTACAACGTCGGGCTGCTGACGCGCTACACGCGCTCGGCTGTGCTCGAGGTGATCTCGAACGACTATGTGCGCGCCGCGCGCGCGAAGGGCATGGCGGAGCGCACCGTGATCGTCCGGCACGTGCTGCGTGCGGCGCTCCCGTCCGTCGTGACGGTGATCGGGCTCGCGTTCGCCAACGTCATGACGGGCGCAGTGCTCGTCGAGAACATCTTCTCGTGGCCCGGGATCGGCCAGTACGCCTATCACTCGGCGACGACGCTCGACCTGCCCGCGATTATGGGCGTGAGCCTCTTCGTCGCCGTCGTCTACATCGTGATCAACTTCCTCGTCGACGTGCTCTACGGCGTCATTGACCCGCGGATCAGGATCTCATGAGCGTTCCCGCGGTCCCCATCAAACTGCGGTCGTGGCAGCGGCGGGGCATGCTCGCCAACCCGGCGTGGCGCCATCCACTCGCGATCGCCGGCCTCGTCATCGCCGGCGCGTGGATCTTCATCGCGATCTTTGCGCCCTGGCTCGCCCCGCATAACCCGCTCACCCAGAGCGCGTCGACGTTCCTGCCTCCGAGTTGGGCGCATTTCTTCGGCACGGACGAGCTCGGCCGCGACGTGTTCTCGCGCGTGCTGTACGGCGCGCGGCTCTCGATCCCGCTCGCGCTGCTGCTCGTGACGCTCGCGCTGCTCATCGGCGGCACGCTCGGTGCGGTCGCCGGCTACTTCGGCGGGATCGTCGACGGCTTCGTCATGCGCGCCGCCGACCTCGTGTTCGCCTTCCCCGCGATCATCCTGGCGATGGTCGTGACTGCGGCGCTCGGACCGACAGTGCGCAACGCAGTGCTCGCGCTCGTGATCGTCAGCTGGCCGTCGTACGCCCGCGTCGTGCGCGGACTGGTGCTCTCCGTCGGTGAGGCGGAGTACGTCCAGTCGGCGCGGTTGCTCGGCAAGTCCGCACGCGGAACGCTGATCCGCGACATCCTGCCGAACGTCTTCGGGCCGGTGCTCGTGCTCGCGACGCTCGACCTCGGGAACGCAGTGCTCCTCCTCTCCGGCCTCTCCTTCCTCGGCCTCGGAGCCCAACCGCCGCAGCCCGAATGGGGCGCCGGGGTGGCCGAAGGCACGCAGTACTTCCAGTACTGGTGGATCGGCACGTTCCCCGGCCTCGCGATCTTCACGGTGGTTCTCGCGTTCAACTTCCTCGGCGACTCCTTGCGCGACGCGCTCGATCCGCAGTCGTCGTCGGCCCGGGGAGGCGACGCCGAATGAGCACGCTCCTCGACGTGCAGGGACTGACGGTGACGCTCGCCACGAACAGCGGGCCGACGACGATCGTCGACGACGTCGACTACGCCGTGAAGCAGGGCCAGGTGTTCGGAGTCGCCGGTGAGTCCGGCAGCGGGAAGACGATCTCCGTGCTCGCACTGATGCAGCTGCTGCCGGCCGGAGCACAGACCTCCGGCGTGGCGCGCTACGACGGGCAGGACCTGCTCTCGCTACGGCCGCGCGCGCTGCGCCAGGTGCGCGGCGCCGAGCTCGCGATGGTGTTCCAGGACCCGCTCACCTCGTTGCACCCGATGCTCTCGATCGGCAAGCAACTCACCGAGCACGTGCGGTCGCACGAGGGCGCTTCGCGCTCGGCTGCCACGAAACGCGCCGTCGAGCTGCTCGACGAGGTGCGCATCCCCGACCCCGAGCGCGCATTGCACAGGTTCCCGCACCAGTTCTCCGGAGGAATGCGCCAGCGGATCGCGATCGCGATCGCCCTCGCGGCCCGGCCGAAGCTCCTGATCGCCGACGAGCCGACGACTGCACTCGACGTCACTGTGCAAGCCGGGATCCTGCGGCTGCTCGACCGGCTCCGGCGCGAGAGCGGCCTCTCGGTGATCCTGATCACCCACGACCTGGGCGTGATGTCGTCGATCGCCGACGAGGTCGCGATCTTCTACGCGGGGCGCATCGTCGAGTCCGGTCCGACGCACGATCTGCTGACCGCCCCGCGTCATCCGTACACGCGCGCGCTGCTCGACGCTCTGCCTCATCCGGAAGCAGCCGAGGGCACTGCCTTGATCGCGATTCCCGGGTCGCCGCCGACGCCGCGCGCGCGCCCCTCCGGCTGTGCGTTCCATCCGAGGTGCCCGTATGCATCCGAGCAGTCGCGAGTAGAGGTGCCGCCGCTCGTCGCCGTCTCGGACTCGCGCCTACTCGCCTGCCACGTCGACCCGTTCAAGCCCGCATGAGCGCGCTCGAGAGCAGCGCCCTTGAAATTCGCGACCTGGAGGTCGTCTACCGCGACCAGGGGAGCGGACCGGTGCGCGCGGTCGCCGGCGCGAGCATCTCGGTCGAGCGCGGGCAGATCGTCGGGCTCGTCGGCGAGTCGGGCTGCGGCAAGAGCTCGCTCGCGAAAGCAGCCGTCGGGCTCGTGCCCCGTGAGGCGGGCGAGGTGCTGCTCGACGGCCGTCCCTTGTCGCCGCTCCGCCGCAAGGCGCGCAGCCGCGAGGACGCGCGCGTGCAGATGGTCTTCCAGAACCCGTTCGCCTCGCTGAACCCCCGCCGCACGATCGGCGCGCAGATCGCCGACGGGCTGACGCTCGCGGGCGTGCCGAGCGGCTCTCACCAGGCACACACGACGGCGTTGCTCGAGGAGGTCGGCATTGCCGCGAGCGCGGTCGGGCGCTATCCGCATCAGTTCTCAGGCGGTCAACGCCAGCGCATCGCGATCGCCCGCGCGCTGGCGGCGGATCCCTCCGTCGTCGTCCTCGACGAGCCGTTGTCGTCGCTCGACGCCTCCGCGCAGGCGCAGGCCGCGAACCTCCTCGTCCGGCTCGCGCGCGACCGGGGGCTCGCGCTCCTGCTCATCT
>DATBDB010000021.1:0-7091 GCA_036270155.1 Gaiellaceae bacterium | reverse complement strand
GGTTCTCGCTCGACTTGCATGTGTTAAGCGCGCCGCCAGCGTTCGTCCTGAGCCAGGATCAAACTCTCCGTGAAGATGGTTGCCGGCACATGGTGCCTCCGGCGATCCTTTCACTTCGAGCGTCTTACTTGCTCAAAGGCCGCTTCCACTCCACGCACAGATCCGGCCCCGAAGGATCGGATCAGTGACAGAGCTTCCGCGACGAGGTTGAAACCCTCTCACCCGAGCAGGCCGAAGCCCGTCCGAGATCGAGGTTCTCGACATCGAAGAACGTTCGCTGTTGAGTTTTCAAAGACCAGTGCCGTGTCTGAAAGACGGCGTAAAAAAGACCTCCGACTCGCGCCAGAGGCCTCCGAGGTTGCGAATCGTAGCCTATACGAGTCGGGCCTGGAGGCTCCTATGGTCGAGTTACAGGGTTTTCCTACGCGCGTCCGCTCGGACGGCCTGGGAAGTATAGCGGCCTGACTTAACCTGTCAACTGCACCGACTCAGCCCGTCAACCGCGCTGACTTAGTCAGTCAACCGAGCGAATTTGCGCTTCCCGACCTGCAGGAGCGCACCCGCGAGCACAACCCGTGGCAGGTCGACGCCCGCCGCCGCCTCGCCGTTGACCTTGACCCCGCCCTGCTGGATCAGGCGGCGCGCCTCGGAGGTCGAGGCGACCCCGAGCCCGTCGACGAGAAGCGCCGGTAGATGCACCGGATCCCCGGCCGGGAGCGACAACTCCGGAACCTCCTCGGGTGCCCCGCCCTGGCGGACGACGCGGGTGAAGTGCGCCTCGCCTTCCTTGGCGCCCTCCTCCCCGTGCCAGCGCGCGGTGATCCGGCGCGCCAGCTCGAGCTTCCACTCCATCGGATCATCCGGGTGCGGGCCTTCGCTGAGCATCGTCCACCACTGCTCGAGCGCCTTGTCGGGTATGGACATCACTTTCCCGAACATCTCCGCCGGCGGCTCCGTGATCCCGATGTAGTTCCCGCGGGACTTCGACATCTTCAGCTCGCCGTCCGTGCCGACGAGCAGCGGGAAGGTCATGACCACCTGCGGCTCCAAGCCGTACTGCGGCATTACATCGCGACCCGCAAGCAGGTTGAAGCGCTGGTCGGTGCCGCCGATTTCAATGTCGGCCTCGATCGCGACGGAGTCGTAGGCCTGCATGACCGGGTAGAGCAGCTCAGAGAGCGAGATCGGCACATGTGCCGAAAAGCGCTTGGCAAAGTCGTCGCGCTCGAGCAGGCGCGCGACGGTCATCGTCCGCGCGAGCCGCACGGTGTCGGCGTAGGTGAGCTTGCCGAGCCACTCGCCGTTCTGCCGTACCTCGGTCTTCTCGCGGTCGAGGATGCGGAAGGCCTGCTCGGCGAAGTACTTCGAGTTCTCGTCGAGGACCGCGTCCTCGAGGATCGGCCGCTCCTTCGAGAGCCCCGACGGGTCGCCGATCCTGGCGGTGTAGTCGCCGACGATCAGGACGACGATGTGGCCTGCCTTCTGAAAGTCGGCGAGACGTTCCAGGACATAGGCGAACCCGAGGTGGACGTCCGGCGAGGTCGGGTCGACCCCGAGCTTCACGCGCAGAGGCCGTCCGAGTTTCACCTTCTGCTCCAGGCCGCCCTCGGGGAGGATGTCGACCGCCTGCTGCTTCGCGTTCTCCACGCTCATCGGAGGGCCAGAGGCTTGAGGCGGATTCTGGGCACTCGCGGATGGTGCCTCAGACACGGCGCATCTCGCCCGGCCCGGGCTTGAACGTAGACACCGCTATGCACGGCTCTTCAGAAATGCGTGCCCGGGCCGAACGACCTGCTTGGTCTGAGCCATCCCCACAAGCACCCTCAATCCGCATCAAGCCTCTAGACTACCCCGGTTCTGGCGCCCTTCCGGAGACATGCGCGCCGACCTAAGCGTCGGCGGATCCGCAAGCTCAGACTCCTCGCCCTCCTCGCCGTACTCGGGCTCCTGGGGACCGCGGCGTTCACGTTTGGGCTGCTGACGGCTGTCGCCGCGCAGATCCCGAAGCTCGATCCGAAGACGCAGCGCTCGCAGGCGAACACCTATGTCTATGCGGCGAACAACCGGACCGTGCTCTCGATCCTCCGCGGCTCGCAGGCGCGGATCATCGTCAAGTCGGACCAGATCTCCCCGTGGCTGAAGCACGCGATCGTCGCGGTCGAGGACAAGCGCTTCTACGAGCACCGCGGCATCGACCTGCGCGGCATGGGCCGCGCGCTCTGGACGGACATCACGAGCCACGGCACCGTGCAGGGCGGCTCGACGATCACGCAGCAGTTCGTCAAGAACGCGTATCTGACGAACCAGAAGACGATCGGCCGCAAGCTCTTCGAGGCTGCGCTCGCCTGGCAGCTCGAGCAGCGCTGGTCCAAGGACCGGATCCTGACCGCGTACCTGAACACGGTCTACTTCGGGAACGGCGCCTACGGGGTCGAGCAGGCCTCGCGCATCTACTTCCACCACTCCGCCGCGCAGATGCGGCCGTCGGAGGCAGCCCTCCTGGCCGGCATCCCCGAGGATCCGAGCCTCTGGGACCCGGTCGCGCACCCGAAGGCGGCCAAGGCGCGCCGGAACCTCGTCCTGGGCCAGCTCTACCAGCAGGGCTACATCACCCTCAGCCAGTACGGCGACGGCAAGGACGATCCGATGCCGAACCCGACGACGGTCAACCTGCCATCGACGCAGGGTCAAGCCGCGCCGTATTTCGCCAACTACGTGAAGGACCAGCTCGTCAAGCAGTACGGCGCGAGCCGCACGTTCGGCGGTGGGCTGCGGGTGCGGACGACGCTCGATCTCGACCTGCAGAAGGCCGCGCGTGACGCCATCGCCTCGGTCCTGCCGGGGTCGGTGCGCTCGCCCTCGTACGGGCCGACCGCCTCGATGGTCGTCCTGGACGCGCAGAGCGGCTCCGTCCTCGCGATGGTCGGCGGCGCGAACTACCACCGGAGCCAGTTCAACCTCGCGACGCAGGGCGAGCGGCAGCCCGGCTCGTCGTTCAAGCCGTTCGTGCTCGCGACCGCGCTGAAGGAGGGCATCGCCCCGTCGAGCATCTTCACCTCGTCCAAGAACGTGACGATCAACGCCGGCGGCAGGCTCTGGCGGGTGAACAACTACGAAGGCGAGGCGCTCGGGCCGATCGACCTCGGGAAGGCGATCGCCTACTCGGACAACTCGGTCTTCTCGCAGCTGACTGCGCTGGTCGGCCCCCGGCAGGTCCGCGACACGGCGACCGAGCTCGGCATACCCAATCTCAAGGGCTACTTCGCGATCGGGCTCGGCGCCGAACCGGCGACGCCGCTCGAGATGGCGCGCGCATACACGTCGTTTGCGAACGGCGGCGCGCGGATCGACGGTTCGATCTTCGGCAACGTCCCGCGCGCGGTCGACTGCCTGACGGACGCACGCGGGGCCTGCGCGGAGCGGAACCGCCCCGTCACGGGAAAGCAGGTGCTGACGAACACGCAAGCCGACACGATCAACCAGCTGCTGCAGGGCGTCGTGCAGTACGGCACGGGCAAGGCAGCCGCGGTGCCGGGCTGGCAGATCGCCGGGAAGACGGGGACGACGGAGAACTACGGCGACGCGTGGTTCGTCGGCTACACACCGCCTGCCGTCGGGGCCGACGGGAAAACGCACCAGCTCGTGATCGCCGTTTGGGTCGGCTACCCGAACAATCTCGTGCCGATGCTGACGGAATTCCACGGGCACCCGGTCGCCGGCGGCACCTTCCCCGCGCTGATCTGGAAGTCGTTCATGACGAAGGCGATCGCGCTCAAGCACCTGACACCCGAGAGCTTCACGTACCCGCAGTCGCAGTACGCCGGGCCGGTGAAGGTCGTCAATCGCGGCGGACTGCTCATGCGTGACAACGGCGTCTGCAAGAACTCGTACCAGGTTGAGTTCTACGGCGGTACCGGCCCGAGCCACGTCGCGACCTGCAAGCCGAACGAGGTGGAGATCCCGGACCTCGTCGGTCACACGCTCGCCGACGCGAAGAAACGGCTCGGCGACCAGCCGCTCACGGCGGCGATCGTCTACCGGCCCGCGAAGCCCGGAGAACGGCTCGGCATCGTTGTCGGCGAGCTTCCGCGCCAAGGCACCGCGTCGGCATACGACAAGATCACGATTGTGCTCCCGAAGTCGCTCCACGGCGCGGTCCCCAAGGTCGTCGGCCTGACGCTCGCGCAGGCCCAGTCGAAGCTCGCGCGGCTAAAGCTCGACGTCAAGGTAAAGGGCGGAAGCACGGGCAAGGTGACCGCCCAGTCACCGCGGTCCGGCACCGCGGCGGCGCCCGGACTCGCGCTGACGCTGACCGTCACGCCGTAACTTCACACCGCGAACGGGCGGCTGACGAAGCGCGAGCCTGCGAGGCCGTAGCGCCACGGCCGCTCGACCGCCTTCGTGATCCCGATCCGGGGACCCGTGACGACCTCGACGTCACCCGTGCGCGGCCGCAGCTCGAACGGCGGCCGGTCGAGCAGCAGGCCGTCGTGCTCGCGCGTCACGCCGAGCGCCTGGGTCAGGCGGCCCGGGCCGGAGCAGAGCAGGCGCACGTCCTCCAGCCCACGCCGCTCGCGCATCTCGTCGAGTCCATGCGTCGGCTCGAGCGCGCGGATCAGCACCGCACTCGCCTCGCCCTCCATGCCGCACACCACGTTAAGGCACCAGTGGATGCCGTAGGAGCGGTAGACGTACGCGCAGCCGCCCGGCAGGAACATCGAGGCGTTGCGCTCCGTGCGGCGGTTCCCGAACCCGTGCGCCGCCGGGTCCTCGTGGTCGTAGGCCTCGACCTCCACGATCGTCCCACCCACGCCGTCGACGAAGAGCTCGGCGCCGATCAGCTCCGGCGCGATCTCGTGGACGTTACGCCGCAGGTTTACGCCCATCAGTCCGTCTCGAGCCGCTCCCAGAGAAAGTGGTCGACCCACTCTCCGCCGATCCGCAGGTGGTGCCGCAGCAAGCCGACCTTTGTGAAGTGGCTCTTCTCGAGCACACGCTGCGATGCGACGTTGGCGGTTGCGGTGCCCGCTTCCAAGCGGTGGAGACCGAGCTCCCCGAACGCAAACCCCGCCGCCGCCTCGACAGCAGCCGTCGCGAGGCCGCGCCGGGTGTGCGCGGCATCGACGAAGTAGCTGACCATCGCGCTCTGAAAAGCGTCCCGCTCGACGCCCGTGATCGACACGAGCCCAGCCACCTCACCCGAATCGAGGATCACGAATCGCTCACGCCCGTCAGTAAGCCACGCGCGCACACCCTTGACCGTGTACCAGCGTTCGGGGTCGTCGGAGCTGAGCTCCCAAGGTTCGAAGTACTTGCGGTTTGCGATCCGGATCGCCACGACCGCCTCGGCGTCGGCCGCAGTAGCCGGACGGATGACGGTCATCTCAGGAGAGAGCGTTGCGAAGCGCATCGACGACACGCTCCTGATCGGCACGCTCGAGGCGGGCGTGGAACGGCAGCGCCATCGTGCGCGCACTGCAGTCCTCGCTCACGGGGAGCATCCCTTCGGAGAAGCCGTAGCGCTCGCGCATATACGACTGCAGATGGATCGACGGGAGGTACGGCGCGGTCGCGATGCCGTCGCCCGAGAGCCGCGCCATCACCGCGTCGCGGTCGATCTCGCGAGGCAGCTTGACCACGTAGACGAACCAGGAGCGCGTGTGATCCTCGTCGTCCGGGAGCGGCACTTCGACGTCGACGCCCGCGAGCAGCTCGCCGTAACGGGCTGCGACCTCGCGCCGGGCCTCGAGAATGCGGTCGAGCTTCTCGAGCTGCCCGATGCCGAGCGCTGCGGAGAGGTCGTCGAGGCGGTAGTTGTAACCGAGGCGTCCGTGCTGCAACCAGCTCGAGGTCTCGAGCCTCCCCTGGTTACGCAGCGACACCAGCAACTCGTGCTGGTCCTCGGCGTGCGTCGTGACCGCGCCGCCTTCACCGGTCGTCATCTGCTTGTTCGGATAGAACGCCCAGACCGCCGGATGCCCGTGTGAGCCGAGCTGCTGCCCCTTGTACGTCGCGCCGAGCGCCTCGCACGCGTCCTCGATCATCGCGATGCCGTTGGCCTCGCAGAGCGGCAGCAGCCGGTCGTACTCCGCGGGGTAGCCGAAGATGTCGACGGCGACAATCGCCTTCGTGCGCGGCGTGATCGCTGCCGCGACCGCATCCGGATCGAGGTTGTAGGTGTGCGCGTCGATGTCGGCGAAGACCGGCGTGGCGCCTTCGTAGATCGCGCAATTCGCCGACGCGACGAACGAGTACGGCGACGTGATCACCTCGTCGCCGGGCCCGACGCCGGCAAGCCGCATGCACAGGTGCAGGCCCGCCGTGCCGGATGAGACGGCAGCGCAGTGCGGCGCGTCGACCGCGTCCGCGAACAGCGACTCGAAGCGCGGCCCGGTCGGCCCGAGCGACAGCCAGCCCGACCGCAGCACCTCGAGCACAAGTTCCTCGTCGCGCTCGTCGATCCACGGGGCGCTGAGGTTGATCCGAGTTGTGGTGCTCAACTGCGCGCGAGCTGCGGCACCGGGTCGAGCCAGTGCGACCAGCGCTCGCTCTTCCCGCGCACGGTGTCGAGGTACGCCTTCTGGATCGCCAACGTGATCTCTCCGACGCCGATCTCGTGGTCATCCACCGAGCGGAGCGGCGTCACCTCGGCGGCGGTGCCCGTCATGAACACCTCGTCGGCCAGGTAGAGGTCGGAGCGGATGAGCGCCTTCTCGAGCACGGTGTGGCCGAGATCCTGCGCGATCTGGGTGACCGTGTCGCGCGTAATGCCCGGCAGGATCCCCGAGGCAAGGTCGGGCGTGTAGATGACGCCGTTCTTCACGACGAAGATGTTCTCGCCTGAGCCGTCGGCCACGGTCCCTTCGGGCGTCAGCAGGATCGCCTCGTCGTAGCCCGCGTTGTTTGCCTCGGTGACCGCGAGCAGGGAGTTGAGATAGACGCCGGTCGCCTTCGAGACGTGCGGAACGACGTTTGGCGGGATCCGCTGCCAGGACGAGATCTTCGCGCGGATGCCTTTGCTCAGGCCCTCCTCGCCGAGGTACGAGCCCCAGGGCCAGCTCATCAGCACGGTCTCGACCGGGTTCCCCCGC
>DATBDB010000020.1:0-9763 GCA_036270155.1 Gaiellaceae bacterium | reverse complement strand
CCGAGGCCGTCTCCGGAAAACGCGACGGCGGCTACCGCCGCCGCAAGGATCGGAATGACCAGTCTCAAGAGTGCGGATGAGAGGACTTGAACCTCCACGCCCTTACGGGCACACGGACCTGAACCGTGCGCGTCTACCAATTCCGCCACATCCGCGAGGCGGAGTCATAGTAGCCGCCTAATAGATGGTTGATACCACCCTTACGCCCGCCTGGGAACGGCCCAGACGCGGCGCATGACGCCCGCCTTGCCCTCGGTTAGGCGTACCGCCTGCCCTGCGGGCGAGTCGACCGTCCTGCTTGGTCTGGATCCGCCCCCAGACCCACGCCGGGCGGCACCAACCATCTACGCCGCCGTGAACCGTTCCTGGACCGACGCGACGTACCCAGCGATATCCCGCTCGCGCTGCTCCAGTCGCTGCTCGCGCTCCTCGAGGTTCTTGAGCCGGTCTTCGAGCTTGTCCTCACGCAGGTCGAGCTCTCCCTCGGTGCGCGCGTAGCGCACCCGTAGCTCGTCTTCCAGCTTCTCCGTCTCGGCGGCGCGATCCGCGAACTCCCGCTCGCGGCGTGCGAGCAGCTCTTCACGGCTCTCGATCCGCTCGCGGCGCTCGGCGAAGAACTGCTCGCGCGAGGCAATGTCGTCCTCGCGGCTCTTCAGCTCCTCGCGCAGCCGGGTGACGAGATCGTTGTCGCGGTCGTCGCGGGCGGCGGCGGCCAGCCGGCGGTTCAGCTCCGCCTCTTGGGCGACAAGCGCGGCCTCGCGTTCATCGATCTCCTTCGCCCGGCGGCGCAGTGCGAGGTCGTCCGCGCTGCCCTCGACGGAAACGGCCTGGAGCCGTGCTTGGGCTTCGTGCAACTCGGCCTCGCGTTTGGCGAGGTCTGTCTCGCGCGACTCGAGCTGCGCCATCAGCGCAAACGCGTCCTGCGAGGTAGCGCCGTGCTCGGTGCGCTCGTCCAGCAGGCGCTCCGCCTCGGAGCGGAGGCGCTGCTCCCAGGACTGCAGCGCGGTTTCTCCGTCTGCGATCGCGCTGGCGCGCTCGTCGAGAGCCGCGTCCGCGCTGACGCGCCGTGCCTCGAACTCGCTCGCCTGTTGCGCGAGCCGTTCCTCGGTCGCTTGCAGCGATCGCTCGCGTGCGTCGAGACGTGCCCGCACGCCAGCTGCTTCCGTTTCGACGTCGCGCAGCTCGCGTTCCTTCTGACCGGCCGCGACGTCGCGCTCGCGCACGGCAAGCTCGCGCGCGGTGACGCGCGCCTCCGCTTCCTGCTGCCGCGCCGCGAACGCGGCGCGCTCGCGCTTGAGCTCGCGCTCGCGTTCTGCGACCTCCGCGACCTGCTTCGCGATCTGGGCAGCCGCCTCGGCGCGATCGCGCTCCGCGGTCTCGAGCTCGTCCACGCGGGATTCGGCATGGGCGGCGAGCTCCTGGACGCGCGCGTACTCCGCGACGATCTCGGTGTGACGCTCGATCACGGCGTGCTGCTCGCGCTCGAGGTCTTCGGATTTCCGCTCGAGCAGAGCCTCGCGCTCCTGCAACTCGACGGCCCACGCCTCGAGCTCCGACTCGCGTTCGGCGGCCGCGCGGCATGCCGCATGTGTCTCATCCCGAAGAATGTGCTCGCGCTCGAGTGCGGCCTGCAGTTCGCTGCGGACGTTGTCGAGCTCGGGGACTGTGGCTTGCACGATCACCTCGACGGGAGCAGACACCGCGGCGGGGGGCGTCTCGACCGCAACCGCCTCGGCTTCGCCGTTCTGCTTGCGCTCGAGCTTGGAGCGCAAGCCAGTGCCGAAGCCGTGCTCGGTCTCGGGGGGCGTCATTTGAACACCGACAGGATGTTCAAGAACGCAGGCCCGAGGACGACGATGAACAACGCCGGGAAGATGAAGAAGACAGTCGGGAAGAGCATCTTGATCGGCGCCTTCATTGCCTTCTCTTCAGCGGCGGCCTGGCGGCGCAGACGCGTGTCGGTTGCTTGGACGCGCAAGATGCGCCCGAGCGAGATGCCGAGTTGCTCGGCTTGAATGACCGCGCGGACGAAGTTCGCGAGTTCCGCCGCGTCGACCCGCTCGGACATCTTCCTAAGGGCAACCGTGCGCGTCTCGCCGACCCGGATCTCGCTGATCATGAGCGCGAACTCGTCGATCAGCGGGCCCTCCATGTGGTCGACGAGCTTCGCGACCGCGGCGTCGAACCCGAGACCGGCCTCGACGCTGACGGCAAGGAGGTCGAGCGCGTCGGGCAGTTCGCTGCGAACGGCTTCACGGCGCGCGCGGGTCTTCATCGTCAGGAAGACCTCCGGGACAATCAACCCGACCGCGCCGCCGATCGGAACAACGATCACGGCCGAGGCGAGCGAGCCGACCGCCGCGATAAGGAGGCCTATTGCGCAGCCGGCGACCAGCGCGCCGCCCTTGATCGTGAGAAACGCCGACGAGGTCAGGCGTTGCGTCAGGCCGGCGGCAACGAGCCTCGCTCCGATGGCTTCGACACTCGTCTTCGGGCTGAGCTTCAGCGGGATGGCGGCCAGCTTGCCGGCGAGTGGCGAAAGGACCCGCTGGCGGAAGTGGACGAGCTCCTGCTCGCTCCGCGGGATCCGGTAACGCCCGTACTCGGCTGCGCGGCGGATCGAACGAGCCTTCACGCGCGCGGGATAGGTCGCGGCCTCGCCGAGCGCGAACGCTGCGCCACCGATACAGAGGAGAGCGAGTAACAGGACCATCGACTACCCCCTGAACGAGACGATTTTTTTGAGCATGAGGCTCCCAATGACGATCATCACGACGCCGGCGATGAGCATCTTCTGGCCGGTGGCGGATTGGTACAGCGGTGCCATGTAGGACCCGTTGATCAGGCTGACCACGGCGGCTATGAAGAACGGCAGGCCGACGAGCACGTACGCGGACATGCGCCCCATGGCCGTCAGGCCCTTGACCTTGCGACCGAACTGCTGACGCTGCCGGACGGTGTCAGCGACCATGTCGAACAGCCCGGCGAGCGAGCCGCCGATCTGGCGCTGGATCGTCACGGCATTGATCACGAACGCGAGGTTCTTGGAACCAATGCGGACCGAGAGATCCGCAAGTGCGTCATCCATTGTCTTGCCGAGCTGTGTCTCGGTCAGGACGCGGCGGAACTCCTTTGCGGCCGGCTCCGCACCCTCGTCGACCACAGATTGGATCCCTTGACGAAAGCTGTGGCCCGCCTTGAGGGAAGCGGCAATCGTGATCAGCAGGTCCGGCAATTGGTTCTCGAACTTCTTGATCCGCGACTTCGCCCGGAACGAGACGTATGCATAGGGCGCCCAGCCCGCGACCGCCATGACGGCGACGATCACGAGGGTCGGAGATGCGCTTGCTGCGGTCAGCAGACCGCAGCTCAACGCGAGGCCCGCGCAGAGCGCGAGCAGCTCGCCGGCACGAACGGGCAGGTCGGCGCGCTCGATCGTCAGCTGAACGCTCCGGAACTGCCGGAGGTTGCCGAGCAGGTGCTCGACACCATTCGCGACGTGGACGCGCGCCGCAGCGCGGCCGTTTTCTCGCCTCACCTTGGCGCCGCGTTCGAGGAGACCGAGATGCGGTTCGATTCGCGCGCGCAGCTTGCCGCCCCGCTGCGCCGCGAACCAGAAGCAGCAAGCGAGGAGCACGAGCAACCCGACGACGATAGCGACGGCGAGTGTGCCGGCGGCGCTGTACCCAACGGCGGGAATGAGCTTCGACGGCGCCATCGCCGCAGGTTCTCCGCCGAGCACCCGAGCTGTGGCATGCGCGGTCCCGGCGCCCGGGACGGCCGTTGTCAGATCGAGCGTCATCCCGGGGCGAGCCGCCGTCACGTACGACAGCTGCCACGTCCGGTCGAGCTCCGACGCGAGCGCGGCATACACGGTATCCAGGTCTCCGGTGCGCGCAACTTGGCGGTAGGAGCCGCCCGTTTCGCGCGAGACGGTCTGCAGCGCGCCCGGAGTGAAGCTCGGGCCCCCGATGCCGATCGTGTACACCGCCGCATGCGCCGCATGCGCAGCCGCGACTGCTTGCTGAAGTGTGTTGGTGCTCGAGACGTCGGCGCCGTCGGTGACGACGACGATCGCGCGCCCGGGCGAATTGTCGCTCCTGACGTGGGACGCGGCGAGCACGATCGCGTCGTAAAGCGCTGTACCGGTCCTCGTGTCGACGCTCAGCCCGCTCAGGGAGGTCTGCGCGTCTGCGGGAGACGCAGAGAACCGGCCGAGCCCGAGCACCGAACTCCCGAACGCGACGACGCCGACGTGGTCGCGCGGACCCGCCGCGCCGATGAACGTGCGGGCGGCGCTGAGGGCATTTGCAAACGGACGCCCAAGCATCGACTGCGAACGATCGAGCGCGAGGACGATCGCCTTCTGGCTCCCGAGATTGACAGCCGAGTATCCCGTGACGGGTGTCGAGTTCTCAGTCAGTCGCGGCGACACGGCGTGCAGCGGCGCGAGGACGGTCAGACGAATGGCGGGATACCCGCTCGTATCGACCGCCTGGATGCGCACGCCGGCGTAGGCCGCCGGCGCCACCACGAGGGCGGCGAGCGCGATTGGCACGAGGCGAAGCCTCCGCCGAAGAAGCCGCCGCATCACTCGTACGCACCACCAAAGCCGGCGGACGCGAACGACGCGCGCAACTGGTCGGGGTCATCGCCGGAGAAGAACGTCGGCGGGAGCACGACGTTGTTCGCCGCGAGCTTCTCGAGGAAGTGCGGCTTCAGGCCGGTGGCCCGAAGCGGAGAGAGCAGCCGGTGGGCCCCGCCGTAGCTCTCTTCCTCTGTCGGAGGAGAGGCGACAAAGATGTCCTGCATCGTCACCACGTCCGCCTCCATACCGAGCACCTCGGTGACGTGCGTGATGCGGCGCGAACCGTCGACCAGACGCTGGATCTGGACCAGCAGGTCGAACGCACTTGCGATCTGTTCACGGATCGCACGGTGCGGAAGCTCGACACCTCCCGTCATCACGAGCGTCTCGAGGCGGGATAGCGCGTCGCGCGGCGAGTTCGCATGGATCGTCGTGAGCGAGCCCTCATGGCCGGTGTTCATCGCCTGGAGCATGTCGAGCGTCTCCGCGCCACGAACCTCTCCGACGATGATGCGGTCCGGGCGCATGCGCAGCGCGTTCCGCACGAGTTCGCGAATCTTGATCTCGCCGATCCCCTCGATGTTCGACGGGCGTGACTCAAGGGTGATCACGTGCTCCTGTTGCAGTTGGAGCTCGGCTGCATCCTCGATCGTGACAATGCGCTCATCGCCGGGGATAAACGCACTCATCGCGTTGAGCGTCGTCGTCTTGCCGGTGCCCGTGCCTCCGGAGATGAGCACGTTGAGCTTGCCTTTCACGCCTGCAGCGAGGAACTGGGCGGAGCGCGCGGTCAGCGTGCCGAAGGTGATCAGGTCGTTGATCGTGTATGGGTCGCGCGAGAACTTCCGGATCGTGAGCGTCGGGCCGTTCAGCGCGAGCGGCGGGATGATCGCGTTGACGCGACTCCCGTCGGGCAGGCGGGCGTCGACCATCGGTGACGCTTCGTCAACGCGACGACCGATCTGCGAGACGATCTTGTCGATGATCCGCATCACGTGCGACTCGTCGACGAACCGCACATCGCTGCGCTCGAGCTTTCCGTTGCGCTCGACGTAAACCCTGTCGAAGCCGTTGACCATTACCTCGGTGACCGAGTCGTCGCGAAGGAGGGGTTCGATCGGGCCGTAGCCGAGAATGTCGTCCGTCAGTTGCCGGACGATTTCGCGGCGCTCGTCTCGGGTCAGCGGTGTGCGGTCGAGCGCGAGCTCCTCCGTGACTGCGCGATAGACCTGATCGGTCAGGTCACTCGAGCCGTCCTGCTTGAAGAGCTCAGGGCCGAGCTTCGCGATGCACTGGTGATGGATGCGGCTCTTGAGATCGGCGTACGGATCGTCGGGGAACACCGTCGGTGCCTGGTGCACGGGGGCGCCGTTGCCCACGACCGTGAGCGTGCCGGCCCCGTCCCCCTGGCGTGACAGCCTGTCGTGAAGACCCATCTCAGTTCCTCGCCAGGTTCAGCCGGCGACGCTGATGGGATTTCGCCTTTGTCGTCTTGGCCGGTTCCTTGATGAGGGTCTTCGCGAGGGCGGTCATGGCCTGCGAGAAGTCGGAGCCAGGGTTCTGGAGCACGGCGGGGTTTCCCTGGTTTACGGAGATCGGCACCGCACGGTCCGACGGCACTTCGGTGTCGATCGATACCTTCAGCGCCGTCTCGACCTCGCGCTTGCTGAGTCCGACCTTTGTATTGGCACGGTTGAGCACAAAGCGGATGCGGCTCGTCGGGAACGCGAGCAGTTCGAGCGTCTGCAGCGCGAGACGGACGTTCTTCAGGGTGGGGACGTCCAGACCGCAGATGACGAGAAGCTCGTCGGTGCGATCCAGCGTCGCGAGCATCGGCCCGTGGAAGAACGGCGAGGTGTCGACGACGATCACGTCGTACGTCTCGCGGGCAACCTCGAGCAGGCGTGTGATCTTCGATTCGGTGACGAGCTCCGCGTCCTCGGGGCGAAGCGGGGCGGGGAGGACGTCGAGGCCGCACGGGTGCTTCGTGATGTAGCCGGCCAGCTTCTCGTGGTCAAGCTCGCCCGGTGCGACCACGAGGTCGTACACGGTCTTCTCCGGCTCGATGCCCATCACGATCGCGGCATCGCCGAACTGGAGATCCAGGTCGAGGAGCAGCGTGTTCTTCCCCTGCTTGGCGAGAGCCGCGCCGAGGTTGGATGCGGTGACGGTCTTGCCCGTGCCGCCCTTCGGCGAGAACACCGTCACGACGCGGCCGAGCTGCGCACGGGTCACGGTCGGCAGCGCACGCTTCGCGTGCGACGCCTTCTTGACGACGAACAGCACGTTCTCCACGAGTTGGGGAAGAAGCAGGACGTCCGACACGTCGGCGTCCAGGGCCTCCTCGAGGATGTCCGACGCCGCGCCCGCGGCGACGATCACGATCGGCGCGCGCGTCTGCTCACGGATCGCGGCGACCTCGGCTGCGGGGAACCTCTCCGAGCGCGTGGCGTGCAGGATGCACTCGAGGTGGCCACCGGCGAGCACGCCGCTGGCCTGCGCGACATGCTCGCTGGAGCCGATCACTTCGAGGGCAGGATGCTGGGCGAGCGATTCCTTCAGATCCGCGAAGCCGTCACAGTCACCAGTGAAGTAGAGGCGCGTGCGCTGGATGGTGTCTGTCTGCTCGGTCACTTCGCACCTCCGACGTAGCGCTGAAGGTTCGCGCTGGATGCGCCGTCCTTGAGGATTGAGGTGATGCCCTCGATATCCTCCGGGCTGTCGGTGCTGTTCGCGACGGGGCGAAGGGCAAGCGACCAGCCCGCGGAGTTCTCGACCGCGTACCAGATCTTTTGCGCCTCGCGGCTGTCGTGAACCGCGAGCAGGACCGACGAGCCCTGGCTCCCGGTCTTGCCGTTCGGCAGCGCCGACGCGCCTGACGCGTGCAGCACGAGCACGTCGCGTGCGACGTCGCGGACCGCGAAGCACGCCGAGCAGTCGCCGGTCTTCAGATTCGCAATCACGTCGACGTGATCGCCGTCGCGAAGCGTTCCGGCCAGGAGTGAGTCAGGCGTGCCTGGCACGGACAGCGCGCGTAGTCCTCCGCGGAGCTGCGAGCGCACGCCCTGCTCGGCGTGCCCCGCGAAGCGGCGGAGCGACACCTGTTCGCCGGCGTAGATGTCCTGACGCGTGATCAAGCTGCGCACCTGGTCGGGGCTGGAGATGGCACCTGGGACAACCGTGCGCTTCACGATGTCCTGCGTCTGGATCGCACCGGACTTGATCAACTCCGCGCCGGGCGTCCCTTGCGGGATGTCGCGCTTCGCGACGTAGACCGTGACGGTGCTCTCGGTCTGCCGAACATGGCGCTTGTAGTTCGCGACATAGAACGTCGTAAGCAGTGCGGCGACGAGCGCAAGCCCGACGGCGACGGCGATGTTGCGGATGCGGTAGGTCATGGGCGGGTTTCCTTCGGTTCAGTCGACGAGGGCGACGGAGTTGACGCCGAGATCGGGAATGTTGGGATCGGGGCCGCCGGAGGGGATGATCCCCTGCCAGATGACGCGGTCGAACCAGCCGCTGAGCGTGCCGCTGTTACCGCTGGCCTGTGACAGCGTCAGGTGGAAAGCTGCCCAGCCGACGATGTGGTACGACGCGTTCGAGCCGTTCCCGTCGAGGCTGTCGTAGACGGGGAAGAGGAGGTCGCCGCCGTACTTGCCCTGGAGGGCATCCTGGATCAGCGACGAGTTGAACTTGGCGCCGGGATCGGAGTCGTAGTTGCCGAGCGGCAGGTACTGGTTGTAGCCGTTCGCGATCCAGTCGGCGAGAACGGAGTTGCCGGTGTTTCCGTTATGCGTGTCGAGGTCGATCATCCCGAATGCGCCCGGCACGCCCTTCTTGTCGAGCGGGATCGTCGTTGGCACCGAGAAGCACGGGCAACCCGGGCCGGACAGCATCTGGTGATGAAGGTCGACTGCAATCGGCGCGACACCCAGGACCGCGCTCGGGACCTCGGCGATCGCCGATGCGTGCGCGTGAACGGTGACGGTCGAGACGCCGAAGAGCTTCGAGAAGAAGCCCTGGGTGGGCGTGTCCTGGACGACATTGATGCTGTCGTCCGGCCGGTAGCGCGACGTGAAGGTGATCGTTGCGCCGGAGACCCCGCCATTCTTTGCGGCGAAGGTGGTTGCGTAGGTGCGTGCGGTTCCGGTGTCACCCGGGAGCGCTTGCGCCCCGGCGAGCGCGGCGGAGTCGACGGTCGTCTGCGCAACACGCTGCTGGCGGAACCACGAGCCGACGTCCAGCACGAAGCCGGCCATACCCATGAGCCCGACGATGAAGATTGCGGTCAGGACGGTGACCTGACCTTCTTCTCTGCGGAGAGTCTTCATTCCAATCGCTCCTTCGTGGTGCTCGTGAGGCTCCCGGACTGGATGACCCAGCCGAGGATGTTGATGTCGTACGGATACGTCGCCGTGACGATCACGTCGTTGCCCGGGACGT
Source organism: Gaiellaceae bacterium (assembly GCA_036270155.1). Classification (GTDB taxonomy): domain Bacteria; phylum Actinomycetota; class Thermoleophilia; order Gaiellales; family Gaiellaceae; genus PALSA-600. Next base: position 732 of record DATBDB010000020.1, on the reverse strand, counting down.
TCCAGTTGGGCGACGTAACGCTCACGGTCAGCTTCGCGGGCGTCAAATTCGCTGCGGCCGAGCGCACGGCGGCGATCGCCGCGGCACCCGAGTCGCCGGAGAACCTGCTCACCGCGGCCTTGCGTGCACCGGCGCGCGTTGCGTCGGTGAGAGTGATGTAGTTGTTGAAGAGGATCCCGAACTGCGCGATAGCGAGCAGGATCGCCGCGAGGATCGGCAGAACCAACGCCATCTCCGCGGCCGCCTGGCCGTCCTCGGAACGGAGTGAGAGGGTGCGCTCCACGGTCAGCCGCCGAACGCCCCGAGGACGCCGCGGTAGAGGTTCCCGATCGCCGTGCCGAGCGTAGGAACGGCCAACGCGACGACGAGGGCGATCCCGGTGATCAGAGCCCCGTACTCGGCCATTGTCTGACCGGCTTCGTCGGCGGCGGCTGACAGGTTTTGGAAGGTGTGTTTCATGGCGGCGGGTGGTGCGGGCGAGTTGTGGGCGGGACTTCGGACGCGAAGGTCCGTGGAGCTAGACCTGGTTTGCGAGGTCGGTGAAGAAGGTCTTCAGCGAAGTGCCGAGGAGCGTGATGCCAACCAAGGCGACGATCGCGATGAACGCGATCAGCAGGCCGTACTCGGCCATCGTCTGGCCCTCTTCGCGCTTGAGCTGGATGCGCAGCAGCTCGAACCAATCACGAAGCTTCATCTCGGTGCATGTCCTTTCGGGTGTCTGCTTGCGGTGGG
>DATBDB010000019.1:0-11610 GCA_036270155.1 Gaiellaceae bacterium | reverse complement strand
CCGAGCACGTCGGCTCCCGATCTGGCGCTCCGCGTCCTGCACCAGGAGACCTGGGCGCGGCTCTACCTCGGTGACGTCGAGAAGGCCGACGCGATTGCCGAGCGGGCACGGGCGCTCTCCGAAGGCTCCGATTTCTCCGATCTCGAGCGCGCCGAGTCGCTGTTCCGCCTCGGCTGCTGCCGGCTCAAGCTCACCCGTGTCACGAACGCGGTCTCGCTCTTCACACTCGCGCTTCGCTTCGGTGAGCACGGCGGGACCGAGGGCGACCGTCTGCGTGCCCAGACGTTCGAATGGCGCTCGCGCTGCTACCAGCTTCAACGCGAATGGGAGGCCGCCGAGAGCGACGCCCACGGCGCGGTCGAGCTCGCACAGCAGATCGGCGACGGTCGGCTCGAGGCGCTCGCGCAGATGCAGTGCTCGCTCGTCACAGAGCGCCGCGGCGATCCGCTGCTCGCGCGCTTCTACGCCGAGCGCGCCCGCGCCCTCGCAATCGACAACGGCGACCGTCAGACCGAAGCGCGCATCGTCAACAACCTCGGCGGCCTGAGCTACCTGCTCGGCGAGCCGCAGGTTGCTGTCGCGTATCTCAAGGAGGCCTTCGCGCTCTCCCTCGAGATCGGCAACGACGCCGACGCGGCGCAGGCCGTGTCGTCGCTCGCTCAAGTTCACCTTCGCTGCGGCGCACCGCAGCTCGCCGAGGAGCAGGCGCGTCACGCGCTCTCGATCCTCGCCCAGCGGGCGGATTACGTCGACGAGCGCGGGAACGTGCACCTCGTGTTGGGTCGGGCGCTGCTCGCCCAGGAGCGCGAGGACGACGCGATGCAGGAATTCTCCGCAGCCGAATGGCTCTTCGAGTCACTCGGATCGACCAGCCACGTCGCGGCCGCGTGGATGGCGCAAGGCGATCTGTACAGCCGCAAGGGCGACCTCGAAGCTGCGACGGCGCTGTATCGCCGGGCGGCCGAGGCGCTGCAGGACTTCAACTTCTAGAGAGGAGGCCACTTCACATGAAGAAGAACATCAACCTCGTTGCTGTGATCATGTTCGCGCTCGCACTCGCGTCGTTCCTCGGCAAGGTCAAGCCCGGTTACGGATTCTCGAGCGGCGGCTGATGCGTCACAGCTCGAAGGCTCTCATCGCCGGTGTCGTGGCTCTCGCAGTCGCGGCGCCGGCGTTCGCCATCACCGGTGGTTCGCTCGACGGCACGTCCCACCCGGCTGTCGGTCTACTCATCGCCGATCTCGGAAACGGCCCTGAGCCCGACTGCTCGGGCAGCCTCGTGTCGCCGACGGTGTTCGTGACCGCCGCGCATTGCACCGGCAATCTGGGCACCGGGAATCTGGCGTCGAGTCGCGTGTGGGTCAGCTTCGATTCGCAGTACGTCGCGGGCTCGTCGCCGCTGCTTTCCGGAACGGCACACTCCGATCCACAGTGGGGCCTCGTGAAGGACGACTCGCACGACCTTGCGGTCGTCGTGCTCGACAGCCCGGTGGCCGGCATCACACCGTTCGCGCTCCCGAAGGCGGGTGCGCTGGAGGCCGCCGACACCGCGTCACAGACGTTCACGAACGTCGGCTACGGCTACGCGGATCGCTCCTTCGCGTTCGACGGCTACCGCCGCTGGTCGGCGTCCTCGCTCACGAACGTCAAGCCGACGGAGGTGCGCCTCGCCGACAAGCCGGGCGGCGTCTGTTTCGGCGATTCGGGCGGGCCGCGCCTGCTCGGCAACGTCGTGGTCGCGGTGACCTCTACAGGCAACAAGACCTGCACGGGCCAGAGCATCAGCTACCGGCTCGACACACCGGCCGCCCGTTCCTTCCTGTTGTCCTTCGTACCAGTTCCTTACTGAGGCCGGAGCCGCTACGAACGGCCTTTCTGTACCGTTCGGGCAGATGGCCGTGGCCGACACTGAGTTCCGTCCCGGGCTCGAAGGCGTCATTGCCTTTGAAACGGAGATCGCCGAACCGGACAAGGACGGCGGTGCCCTTCGCTATCGGGGCGTCGACATCGAGGATCTCGTCGGCAAGTACCCGTTCGAGAACGTGTGGGGACTGCTGGTCGACGAGGACATCAACTCGCCGCTGGCGCCCACCGAAGCGATCCATCTCCAGGATCCGAGTGGCTCGGTCCCAGCCGACCTTCAGGCTGCGCTCGCGACGCTCGGGCCGAAGTGGGGGATGCAGAAGCTCGTCGACATCGACGACAAGCAGGCGCGCAACGATCTCGCGCGGCTCTCTTCGGCAACGCTGACCGTCGTCGCTCAAGCGGCGCGGGGGAAGCAGCCGGCCGTGCCGGAGTCCGAGATCGAGAAGGGCGAGAACGCGGCCGCAAAGTTCCTGATCCGCTGGCGCGGTGAAGCTGACCCGCGTGCGGTGAAGGCGCTCGACACGTACTGGATCTCCGCCGCCGAGCACGGGCTGAACGCCTCGACGTTCACCGCGCGCATCGCCGCCTCGACCGGCGCCGATTGCGCCGCGGCGCTGTCGTCCGCAGTCGGAACGCTCTCCGGCCCGCTGCACGGTGGCGCGCCGGCCCGCGTGCTTCCGATGATCGACGGCGCAGCGAAGGCCGGCGATCCCGAAAAGTACATCCGCGACATGATCGACCAGGGTGAGCGGATCATGGGCTTCGGTCACCGCGTCTATCGCGCGTACGACCCGCGCGCAACGGTGCTCAAGCGCACAGCGCTCGAGCTCGGCTCGCCGCGCGTCGAAGTCGCGGTGGCGCTCGAGGAGGCGGCACTGAAGGTGCTACGCGAGAAGTCGCCGGACCGCCAGCTCGAGACGAACGTCGAGTTCTGGGCGGCGGTCGTGCTCGACATCGCCGATATCCCGGCCGACCTCACGCCCGCGATGTTCGGCTGCGCGCGCGTCGCCGGCTGGTCCGCCCACATCCTCGAACAGAAGCGCACCGGCCGCTTGATCCGCCCCGGGGCTCGCTACATCGGGCCGCCGCCGCGCCCGGTCTCAGACGTCGCGAAGTGACGTCACCCGCCACGGCGAAGAAGTCGGTTCAGCTCTCGGGCGTCGTCGTCGCGGAGTCGGCGGTGTCGTCGATCGATCCTGATGCCGGCGTGCTGATGTACCGCGGCTACGACATCGCGGATCTTGCGGAGCACTCCACCTACGAAGAGACCGCGTACCTCCTTCTGCACGGTGAGCTGCCGGACGCGGGTGAGCTGGAAGCATTCACGCGCGAGCTCGCGCAGCGCGAGCTGCCTGCGGCGATTGCCGAGGCGGTCGACCGTTCTGCGACGGCTGCCGCCCCGATGGACCTGGTGCGCACCGTTGCATCAATGCTCTCCTTCGGCGTCGAAGACGCAGGTCACACCGACAGGGACTCGAGCCTCGCAGCGGCGTCTCGGCTGATCGCGAAGCTTCCAACGGCGATCGCGCGGCATCACCGGCGGCGCCGGGGGCTCGACCCGGTCGCGCCCGATGCGGCTCTCGGCTACGCGGAGAACTTCCTCACGATGCTCACGGGCGAGCGCCCCAGCGAGCGCAAAGCGCGGATCTTCGACATCGCGCTGATCCTGCACGCCGAGCACGAGATGAACGCATCGACGTTCACCGCGCGTGTCGTCGCAGGGACCGGCGCCGATCTGACCGCCGCTGTCGTCGCCGGGATCGCCGCGCTCGGCGGGCCGCTCCACGGTGGCGCGAACGCTGCGGCGATGGCGCTCTTCGAGCGGTGGGGCTCGGCGGAGCGAACACCGGCAGCCGTGCACGAGATGCTCGAGCACAAGGAGAAGCTCTTCGGTTTCGGTCATCCGCTCTACCGCGCGTACGACCCGCGGGCAACGATCCTCAAGTGCTTGTCGGAGGAGCTCTCGGCCGAGGCCGGCGATCCGAACTGGTTCGCGATCACCGATGCCGCGGAGCGGACGGTCTTCGAGGAGAAGGGCCTCTACCCGAACGTCGATCTCTACTCGGCTTCGGTCTACCGGTATCTCGGGATCCCGACCGACCTGTTTACGACGGTTTTCGCGGCGAGCAGAGTCGCCGGCCAGTCGGCGCACGTGCTCGAGCAGCAGAGCGACAACAGGATCATCCGCCCGTCAGCGACCTACGTCGGCGAACCGCGCCGCACGTATCCCACGGCGCAGTGAGCTCGCTCGCGGAGGCAGCGAACGAGGCTGACGCGTTTGCGGAGGAGGGCAAGGAGCGCGAGCTCTCACAGCTGCGCGCCCAGTGGGACGACGAACTGGAAGCCGCGGCGCGCACGTCGGACTTCCGCGAGCGGGCCGTCGCGTATCGCGCGATCGGCCAGTTCAGGTTCCGCACGAAGAGAGAGCTTCTCCGCCGCGGGCTCGAGGACGACAGCCCCGCCGTTCGCGGCTCGGCGTTGCTCGCGCTCGAGAAGCTTTCGCGCGATCACCCCGGCGACGTGAACGACGTGCGCTCGTTGCTGCACGAGATGGTGACGCACGACGGGAACGAAGCGGTGCGCCGGCTTGCAGTGGTCGCGCTGAAAAACGGCTCCGCGCGGCCCGACACGATTCAGATCCTCAGCTCGCTCGGCGACGACGACGAGCAACCGCGCGAATTGCGCGAGGCCGCGACAAAAGTTGCGCAGCTGCTTCGGCGCAAGAGTACGAAGTAGGGCTCTGAAATTAGCTGCAGCTGCAGCCGTCGCGACGGCCGCACGAGGGGCACGTGGCGCGCTTGCGCTTGAGCTCAAGCGCGTTCTTTGCGAGCCCGGCCCTCATCATCAGCCACGCCGCGCCCGACGCCAGTGCCATCAGGAGTTCGACGTGTGGATCGATTTCCAACTTGTTCCTCCGTAGATCTTCGACGCGCGTGTGGGTGCGCTTGAAAATACAACTGCCGACGACGTTTGTCGGTTACGTGGGTGTAAAGCTCCGTGGTCGAGAGATCGGCGTGTCCGAGCATTTCCTGAACCGATCTCAAGTCTGCTCCTCCCTCAAGGAGGTGTGTGGCAAACGAGTGCCGGAGCAGATGGGGGTGGACGCGGTGGGGGTCGAGACCGGCCTTCTCGGCCAACTTGCGGAGGATCAGGAAGGCGCCGGCGCGTGTGAGCGCCCCGCCTCGGGCGTTCAGAAACAGCTCCGGGCGGTGGCGTGAATCGAGGTACGGGCGACCGCGGGCGATGTAGTTCAAGAGTGCCTGGGAGGCGTGCCGGCCGATCGGGACGACGCGCTCCTTGCCGCCCTTGCCGATCACCCGGACCAGCCGGTCGTCGAGGTCGACACCGGCCTTGTCGAGGCCGATCGCCTCGGAGACGCGCAGCCCGGCGCCGTAGAGCAGCTCGACGAGCGCCTGGTCGCGGAGCGCGCGCGGCTGCGTCCCGGCCGCGGCCTGGATGAGGCGCTCGGCCTCGCCCGGCGAAAGCGTCTTCGGCAGCGGCTTCGCGCGGCGCGGCAGCTTGATCGCCGCTGCCGGATTGTCGTCGCGCGCCCCGAGCAGCTGCTGGTGGCGGTAGAAGCTGCGGGCTGCGGCGGTGCGGCGGGCGATGGTCGCGCCGGAGAGACCGTCGGCGCGCAGCTGCGCGGTGTAGCGCTCGAGCTCCTCGAGCGTCGCCTTCGCGACCGGCTTCCCGAGGTACGCGCCGAGCTGGGCGAGATCGCGGCGATAGGCCTCGACCGTCTTCGCCGCGCGCCGTGCTGCGAGCAACGCCAGGAACCCTTCGACGTCGGGGTCGCGCAGTTCAGGACCGCGGGTGGGCACCGTCATAGACCTTCCTGAGTCGCTTGGCGTCGACGTGGCTGTACATCTGCGTGGTCGAGAGGGAGGAGTGGCCGAGCAGCTCCTGGATCGTTCGCAGGTCGGCGCCGCCCTCCAGCAGGTGCGTGGCGAACGCATGGCGCAGACGGTGTGGATGCGGAACGAGCCGGCGCAGCGTGGACGTGTCGAGCCGCCGCCCGCGCACGGAGAGGAAGAGGGCGTTCTCCGCGCCGCGCGCCAGCTCCGGCCGCGCGCGGTGGAGATAGAGCGACACGAGATGCGCCGCCTCTTCGCCGAGCGGGACGATGCGGTCCTTCGCGCCCTTGCCTTCGCGCACGTGCACGAGCTCTTGCTCGAAGTCGACGTCGCCGAGATCGAGCCCGACCGCCTCGGCGCTGCGCAGCCCGGCGGAGTAGACGAGCTCGACCAGTGCACGGTTGCGCAGACCGAGCGCCGTGCCCGGGTCGAACGTGTCGAGGATCTCGTTGATCTCCTCGTGCTTGGGTGCGTCGGGCAGCCGTCGCGGCCGCTTCGGCGCGAGCGCGGCGTCGGGCACGCCTTGCGGGCCGAGCGTGAATCGAAGAAGCGACCGGACCGCGACGAGCTTCCGCGAGATCGTCGACGGCGCGAGGCGGCCGTGCTCGCGGGCGCGGCCGAGCTCGGCGACCCAGTCGACGAGGACGCGGACGTCGATGTCCTCGACCGGGCTGTCGGGCCCGAACCAGCGCCCGAACTCGTGCAGGTCTGCCCCGTAGGCGCGGCGAGTCGCGTCGGAGATGCCTGCGGCCCCGAGGAAGCGCTCGGTTGCTGCGTCGAACGTCACTGCATGCCTACTTCGGCACAGGCAGTAGGATCGCCTGCCACATGACCGACCGCGTCACCCGTCTCGCTCAGCTCGCAGTCCACGGCGCCAATGTGCAGCCGGGGCAGATCGTGCTTGTGCAGGCCGACCTCGGGCACGAAGAGCTGGCGCGGGCAGTGGCCGCGGCGGCGTACGACCGCGGCGCGAAGTTCGTGGATGTCAACTACTTCGATCCGTACGTCAAGCGCGCGCGAATCGAGCACGCGGACCCTGACACGCTCGAGTTCGTGCCCTCGTGGTACGGCGACCGGTTCACCGAGCATGCGAACGAGCACGGCGCGCGCGTCACCCTGAACGGCGTCACCGCACCGAACCTGCTCGACGACCTCGACAAGACGCTCGTCGGCCGCGACCGCCTGCCGCGCGTCAAGGAGCTCAACGACATCGTCGGCAGGCGCCTGACGAACTGGTGCATCGTGCCCGCGCCCCATCCGGCCTGGGCCTCGCTCGTCTGGCCCGAGCTCTCCGAGGACGACGCCTACGAACGGCTGTGGAGCGAGCTCGAGCACGTGCTGCGCCTCGACGAGTCGGATCCAGTCCAAGCGTGGGAGGAGCGCATGGCCGTGCTGAACGACTCGGCAAGCCGGCTCGCCCAACGCCGCTTCGACGCTGTCGAGCTGCGCGGTCCGGGAACAGAGCTGACGATCGGTCTGCTGCCGACGGCGACCTGGTGGTCGGCCGACTTCACGACCGCCGAGGGCCTGCGACACCTGCCGAACCTCCCGACGGAGGAAGTCTTCACGACGCCGGATCCGCTGCGGACGGAGGGGCACGTCACGTCGACGAAGCCGCTCGTGTTGCAGGACGGAACGATCGTCCGCGGCCTGCGCGTCCGGTTCGAGGGCGGCCAGGCTGTCGAGATCGACGCCGACGAGAACGCCGAGGCGCTGCGCTCGCGCCTGGCGGTTGACGAGGGGGGCATCCGTCTCGGCGAGCTCGCGCTGGTCGACCGCAAAGGCCGCATCGGCCCGCTCGGCACCGTGTTCTACGACACGCTGCTCGACGAAAACGCGTCAAGTCATATCGCGTTCGGCAGCGGCTTCCCGTTCCTCGTCGAGGACGAGGATGTGAGTCGCGTCAACGAGAGCGGCGCGCACGTCGATTTCATGATCGGCTCGCCTGAGCTCGAGGTCGACGGCGTCACGGCTGGGGGTGAGCGGGTGCCGGTCCTGCGTGGCGGCGACTGGCAGCTGTAGGGCTGCAGACGACAAGCAGGCACGACGGTTCGGATCCCAAACGAGCCGATGAATCCGTACCATCCAGGTATGCAGGGGACGTTCAAGAGGCGCTTGGCTTGACGGCAACCGAGTCGCCCGGGCACGTGACGCTCTCCGAGCACGGGATCGAAGCGTCCGGCCCCGTCTACCGAAATCCGACGACCGCGCTGCTCTACACACACGCTCTCCTGCGCGGCGAAGGGAGGCTCGCCGAGGGCGGACCGCTCGCGGTCGACACCGGCGCCTTCACCGGCCGCTCCCCGAAGGACAAGTTCCTCGTCGAGGAGGACAGCTCGCGGGACCGCATCTGGTGGGGCGAGGTCAACCAGCCGCTCTCGGAGGATCACTTCAATCGTCTGCGCGACAAGGTGACCTCGCGCCTCGACTTGGCCGATGCGCTGTACGTGGTCGATGCGTGGGCCGGTGCCGATCCTGCGCATCGGATCGGTGTGCGTGTGATCACCGCGCACCCGTATCACGCGCTGTTTGCGAAGACGATGTTCATCGAGCTCGGGCCGGGTGAGGAGGAGACGTTTGTGCCGCAGGCGCTCGTGTTGCATACGCCCGACCTCGAAGCGGATCCGGCGCAGGACGGGACGCGTACGGGCACGTTTGTGGTGTTGCATCCGGGGCGGGTCGAGTTGCTTGTTGGTGGGACGTTTTATGCCGGGGAGATCAAGAAGTCGATCTTTACGGTGATGAACGATCGTTTGCCGCTCGAGGGTGTGTTTCCGATGCATTGCTCGGCGAATGTCGGTGCGAACGGCGAGGTTGCGATCTTTTTCGGTCTTTCGGGGACCGGCAAGACGACGTTGTCGGCCGATCCGGAGCGGTCACTGATCGGCGACGACGAGCACGGCTGGGGCGACAACGGCGTCTTCAACATCGAGGGCGGTTGTTACGCGAAGGTCGTCCGCCTCTCACCGACCGCCGAGCCCGAGATCTACAAGACGACGCGCACGTTCGGGACGATCCTCGAGAACGTGGCAATCGACGAGCAGGGCAACCTCGACCTCGACGACGCCTCGAAGACCGAGAACACGCGCGCGGCGTACAAGCTCGAGCAGATCGCGAACGCGCTGCCGACGAAGACGGCGGGCCATCCGAAGTCGGTGATCTTCCTCACCGCGGACGCGTTCGGGATCTTCCCGCCGATCGCGAAGCTGTCGAATGCGCAGGCGCTCTACTTCTTCCTCTCGGGCTTCACGGCGAAGCTCGCCGGCACCGAGATCGGCGTCACCAAACCGGAGCCGACCTTCTCGACGTGCTTCGGCCAGCCGTTCCTGCCGCAGCACCCGAAGGTGTACGCGCGCATGCTCGACGCGAAGCTCGAAGAGCACGGCTCGACCGTCTGGTTGCTCAATACCGGCTGGACCGGCGGCCCGTTCGGCGAGGGCGAGCGGATGCCGATCCAGGCGACGCGCACGATGCTCAGTGCCGCCCTCTCCGGTGAGCTCGACGACGCCGAGTTTCGTGTCGACGGCCTGTTTGGCTTTGAGGTACCCACGGCGGTCCCTGGGGTCGACGCGAAGCTGCTCGACCCGCGCGCGACCTGGCGCGACCCCGAGGAGTACGAGCGCAAGGCGCGCGAGCTCGCCCAGATGTTCGCCGACAACTTCGCGGCGCGGTTCGGCGACGTCGGCGAGTCGGTGCAGTCCGCCGGGCCCAACCTCTGATGTCCGCGACGCCCTGGCGCGTCGTGATCATCACTGTGCTTCCCGTCGTCGCGCGGCTCTCTGCGCAGATCGTCCAGGGCCTGGGGCACGAGCCGGTTGCCGTGATCACTCCGCGGCGCCGCGCGGCGGGAGCACCGCCGATGCCCTTCGCCGCGGAGCACGTCGATACCGACCCGCACGAGCTCGACGTGCTCTTCCCCGCGACGAGGGACTCGATTGCGCCGCTGCTCCGGGCCTACGAGCCGGACCTCGCGCTGTGCGGCGGCTTCCCTTGGCGGATTCCCGCAGAGGCGATCGCCGTCCCGAAGCACGGGATCGTCAACGGTCACCCTTCTCTCCTGCCGCGCTACCGCGGGCCGTTCCCCGTCGCGTGGGCGGTGCGCAATGGCGAGACCGAGATCGGCCTGACCTACCACTTGATGGACGCCGAGTTCGATACCGGCAACGTGCTCGCGCAGGCGCCGATCGAGCTCAGGCACGACGACACGCACGAGACGCTCTTCGCGCGCTTCCCGGACGTGACGGCTGAGCTGCTCCCGATCGTCTTCGAGCGCCTCGGCCGTGGCGATCGCGGTGAGGTGCAGGAAGGCGGGGAGTACCAGAGCGGCTTCGAGGACGACTATCGCTTCATCGATCTCACCCAGACGGCCGAGGAGGTGCACCGCCAGACCCGGGCGTGGGGCTTCATGCCGCCGATCCTCCCCGACCCAGGCCCGATCCTCGAGCGGGATGGAACACGATTGCGGCTGCTGCGCACGAGCCTCACCGAGGTTGCCGGCGCCGAGCGCATCGACTGCGCCGACGCTCCGCTGTGGATCCTCGAGACCGCCGACGCCTAGCCAGCATCGCCGAAGCCGACGGACGACACGGCGTCTCCCGGGTCGCGGCCGTCGAGCTGTGCGTAGAGCGAGGCGATCGTCCGCGACTCCGCGCCGTCGTCGATCCCGCGCTCGCGCAGCCACTCTGTGGCCTCGGCCGCCGAGAGCGGTGAGAACATGACGTTTGCTGCCGCGCGGCCTGGGCGGGCGACCGCAGGGTGGAGGGACTTGATCTCCTCGTTCGTGGTGACGAGGACGAGCACCCGCAGTCCCTGGCCGATCAGCCCATCGACGACATTCAGGAAGCGCGACAGTCCCTGGCCGATCACCGACTTCGCATCCGGTGTCAGGAGCTCGCCCGTGTCTTCGAGCACGAGGAGCCGCCACGCCTGCTCGCCCGCCTCTTCGTCCTCGCCACCGTCGTGGGCGACCATGAACGCGGACGCCGGGCCGACCACGCCGCCTCCGAGCGCCATCATCGGCATGCCAGGCTGCATCAGCACGTTCATCAGGTAGTCGGCGTGCTGCCCGAAGAACGAGTCCGGGTCGACGATGTAGTGGAGCTGGCACCACTCACGCCATTCCCAGGCGAGCGCGCGCAGGGCGAAGGTCTTGCCGGTGCCCGGCGTGCCGTGCCAGAGGACGAGCTGTCCGCCGTGTGAGGGCCGGAACTCGCGCATCACCGCGTCCAGCTGACGGCGCGTCGTCTCGGCGTAGTTGGTGCTGATCTCTTCCCATTCGGGGACGGCGATCGTCCGAGGGGAGGGCATCGGCCCGTGTGGCGTGTACGTCCAGAAGGTCACGGGCACCTCGCGGGACGACGAGGGGTCGGGCAGAGGGAACAGCGCCCGGACCCCTGCGAAGGCGGCCTCGACCGCTTCGTCGCTCGATCCGGCGATTCTCAGGTGGAGCCAGCCGCCCCCGATCGTCACGCGCAGGAGCGTCCCGTTGCTCTCCCAGACGCCGCTCGAGTGGCCCTCGGAGGTTTCGAGGAAGAGCGCCGGCCCCAGGCGGTCGATGGCCCGTTCGGCTGTCGGCCACGCGTCGCGCCGAAGTCTCGTCGCACCCCGGTCGTGGACACCTGCGATGAAGACGGAGTCCGAGACCTCGCCCATCTCGGCGTTCTGCACAATGCGGACCCGGTCCCCGAGCGGCGGCACTGTGCGCGAGGCTACCTGTACCCCCGGCGACCAGTCCAGGCGTTTCGGTAGCGTCCGTCTACGTGGAAGCGACGCACGACGTTTTGGTCGTCGGCGCGGGCTGCGCGGGCATGCGTGCGGCCATCGAGGCGTACGATGCCGGCGCGAACGTCGCCGTGATCTCGAAGCTGCACCCGACCCGCAGCCACTCCGG
>DATBDB010000018.1:0-6214 GCA_036270155.1 Gaiellaceae bacterium | reverse complement strand
GGCCGCGCTCACGCGAGATCCTCGCGAGCCTCACCTCGGACGACATGTCGCACGAGGGCTTCCCGTTCGCGAGCTGCCGGACGATCGAGATCGACTCGCTGCGCGTGCTCGCGTCGCGCATCTCGTATGTCGGCGAGCTCGGCTGGGAGCTCTACGTGCCGATCGAGCAGGGCGCAAAGCTGTGGGATCTCGTCTGGGAAGCGGGCGAGCCGCACGGCGTCATCCCGGCGGGCATCGGCGTCTACGGCACGACCGGCCGTCTGGAGAAGTGTTACCGCGCGTTCGGCGCCGAGCTCGACGCCGACTACGACGTGGTCGAGGCCGGTATGGCGTGGGGCAAGGTCAAGACGCCCGAGTTCATCGGCAAGGCCGCGCACGTCAAGCATCGCGAGCAGGATCCGGTGGCCGTGCTCTGCACCCTCACCGTCGACGACCACACGTCGAAGGACGGGACGAAGCGCTACATGCTCGGTCGCGAGCCGGTGCTCTCGAAGCAGGGCGAGTCGCTCGTCGACGCTCACGGCCGCCGCTCGTACGTGACGAGCGCGGGGGCAGGTCCGTCCATCGGCAAGCACATCCTGCTGAGCTACCTCCCGCCGGAGAACGCGAACGTCGGCGAGGAGCTGCTGGTCGAGTACCTCGGCGAGCAGTATCCGGTGACGGTTGCGACGACCGACTCGACACCCGTCTTCGATCCCGACAACTCGAGGGTCAAGTCATGAGGATTCTCGTGGCGGTGAAGCGTGTGCCGATCACGGGCGGGAAGATGGTGCTCACCGACGATGGGCAGTCGCTCCAGACGCGTCATCTCGGCTTCACAATCTCGCCGCACGAGGAATGCGGCGTCGAGGAAGCCGTGCGGATCGTCGAGTCACAAGGGGGCGAGGTCGTTGCGTTGACGCTCGGCCCGGCGGAGGCGGAGGCGCAGCTGCGCGAGTGCATGGCGCTCGGCGCCGACCGTGGGATCCATCTCGTGACCGAGGAGGAGTGGGACGCGCAGGCGACGGCGTCCGCGCTGCTCGACGCGATCCGTGGTGAGGAACCGTTCGACCTGATCGTGTTCGGCAACGAGTCGGCGGATGCGGGCAACTATCAAGTGGGGATTCGGATTGCGCACGCACTCGGGCTGCCGGTCGTCACCGGGCTCAAGGGCCTGACCGTCGCCGACGGCCGCGCGCGTTGCGAACAGGAGGTGGCGACCGGGCGCGACGTCTACGACGTGCCGCTGCCGGCGGTCGTGACCGTCAAGGAAGGGCTCAACCTGCCGCGCTACCCATCGGTGCCGGCAAAGCTGCGCGCGAACCGCAAGCCGGTCGGCGCCAAGCCGGTCGAGCGTCCCGCGTCGAAGCTCGAGAAGCTGCGGCTTGTCGTGCCGGAAGGGCAAGGCAAGCAGGCGGAGGTTCTTGGCCACGGCCCCGATGCTGCCCCCGCGGTCGTCGAGATGATGCAAAAGCTGGGTGTCGCATGAGGCGTAGGCTTGACGGAGCCCGGCAATGACGGTGCTCGTTCTCATCGAGCCGAACGACGAGCTCTCGCTGCAGGCGGTGACGCTCGCGCGCTCGCTCGGGGGCGAACTGCACGGAGTTTGTGTTGAGTCAACACAAACTCCGGTCGACGTCTTGCACGTCGCGGAGCTCGACGGGTCGTATGCACCGGGCGCGTGGGCCGCGGCCGTCGTGCAGCTCGTCGAACGACTGGCGCCGTCGGTGGTTGTCGCGCCGGGCTCCGAGCGGGGAAACGAAGTGCTTGCGCACGTCGCGGCGCGGCTTGACCTGCCGATGGCCGCAAACGTCACGGAGGTCCGCGGCGACGAAGTGACGCGCCAGCGCTGGGGCGGCACGCTGCTCGAGGAAGCGCGCGTTCACTCAGACCTCAAGCTCTTCAGCGCAGCGCCGTTCGCCTTCGAAGTTTGTGTTGACTCAACACAAACTCGGGTTGAGACGTTCGTCCCGGACCTGGCCCCTGCGGACACCGCGGTGCGCGTCGTGGAGCACGTCGCGCCAGACACGGGCGGGAAGATCTCGCTGGCCGACGCGAAGGTCGTCGTCTCCGGCGGCCGCGGCGTCGGGTCGAGCGAAGGGTTCGCGATCCTCGAAGAGCTCGCGGCGCTGCTCGAGGGCGCGGTCGGCTGCTCGCGCGTCGTGACGAGCGCGGGGTGGAGGCCGCACACGGATCAGGTCGGCCAGACGGGCACGAAGGTGTCGCCCGATCTCTACATCGCCTGCGGGATCAGCGGCGCGACGCAGCACATCGCCGGCTGCAAGGGCGCAAAAACGCTGCTTGCGATCAACGACGACCCCGAGGCGACGATTTTCAACCATGCGGACTACGCAGTGATCGGCAACCTGCACGAGATCGTCCCGGCGATCACCGCCGAGCTCAGGAAGGTTCGAGGGACATAGCAACGTTCGCGGGCGCCGTCGCGCTTGCCGCGGCCCTTGCGATCGCGGGCTGGCTCTTCGCGCGCCGCGCGCTCTTCCTGACACGGCTCGTCCGCGCGGCGAAGCCGACGCAGCGCTTCGATGACCTGCCGGGCCGGGTCAGGAACGAGGCCGTGATCGTGCTCGGCCAGAAGAAGCTGTTCCAGCGGCTCGTGCCGGGCGTGATGCACGCGCTGATCTTCTGGGGCTTCCTCGTCCTCTTCCCGACGATCGTGATGGCTCTCGTCGGCGCGGTGAACCGCGACTGGGCGATCCCGTGGCTCGGTTCGCAGGGCTGGTTCATGGCGCTCGTCGACGTGTTCGTGCTCTCGGTGCTCGCGGGCATCGCGATGGCCGTGTGGATCCGCAAGGTGGTGCGGCCGAAGCGCTTCGACGGCTCGCACCTCGGCGAGGCGGACTTCATCCTCGCGATGATCGCGCTCGTCGTCCTGACGTTGCTCTGCTGGCATGCGTCGCGGATCGCGGCCGGGTTGAACGAGTGGCCCGCGGGCGCGTCGTTCCTCTCGAACTGGGTCTCGGGCGCCATCCCGGCGCCGCACGTGTCGGAGCGCTTCTTCAACTGGGCGCACGTGGCGGTGATCCTCGCGTTTCTCGTCTACCTGCCGTACTCGAAGCACCTCCACATCGCGACGGCCGCGGTCAACGTCTTCTTCTCGCGCACGCGGCAGCGAGGGCGCCTCGAGCCGCTGAACTTCGACGTGCCGGACGACGAGATGCGCCTCGGCGTGAACACGATCGGTGACCTGACCTGGAAGGAGATGGTCGACTCGTTCTCGTGCACGGAGTGCGGCCGCTGCCAGGACGTCTGTCCCGCGTACGCGACGGGGAAGTTGCTCTCGCCGAAGCTCCTGATCATGGGCATCCGCGATCAGGTGTTCGCCGAGGGGGCGAATCTGCTCGCAGGTGGCGAGCTGTCGCCGATCGCGGGGAATGGCGTGCCCGAGGAGATGATCTGGGACTGCGTGACCTGCGGCGCGTGCGTCCACGAGTGCCCCGTGTCGATCGAGCACGTCGATCACATCGTCGATCTGCGCCGCGACCTCGTGATGATGCAGTCGAGCTTTCCGCAGGAGTCGGAGTCGATGCTGCGTGACGTCGAGCGCGTCGGCAATCCATGGGGCAAGCCGCAGGGCGATCGCGCGTCGTGGGCGGAGGAGCTCGGGGTGCGCGTGCTCGAGGAGGGAGAGGAGCCCCCGGAGGTTCTCTACTGGGTCGGCTGCGCCGCCGCGTATGACGAGCGAGCGCGCAAGGCGGCCGAGTCGACGGCGAAGCTCTTGCAGAAGGCGGGCGTCGACTTCGCGATCCTCGGCGCGCGCGAGGCGTGCACCGGTGACCCCGCGCGGCGCATGGGCAACGAATACGTGTTCCAGGAGTACGCGAATCAGAACATCGCGACGCTGAACGAGGCGCGCGTGACGAAGATCGTCGCGAGCTGCCCGCACTGCCTCAACTCGCTCGGGAACGAGTACCCCGACTTCGGCGGGCGGTACGAGGTGATGCACCACACACAGCTGCTCGCGGAGCTTCTGCGCGACGGCAGGCTCGAGGCGACGGCGAGCGACCAGGAGATCACCTACCACGACTCCTGTTACCTGGCGCGACACAACGACGTGATCGACGATCCGCGCGAGCTCGTGTCGGCCGTCGGCAAGCCGGTCGAGATGTCGCGCAACGGCAAGCGCACGTTCTGCTGCGGCGCGGGCGGTGCACACATGTGGATGGAGGAGCGCGGCACGCCGATCAACGAGGAGCGTGTGCGCGAGGCGTCGGAGACCGGGGCGGAGACGCTCGCGGTCGCGTGCCCGTTCTGCACGGTGATGCTCGACGACGGCGTGCGCTCGATGGGCAAGCAACTGCGCGTTGTCGACGTGTCGACGCTGCTCGTCGAGTCGATGGACGAGCCGCGGGTCTGATGCTCGTCGGGATCGGCCACGTCGATCTCGTGTGCCGGGACCTTGATCGGTCGCTCGCGTTCTACGCGGCGGTGTTCGGTCCGCTGGGGCTGGAACCGCCGGCGCTCTTCGACGGCGAGCGCGGCGAGCAGATCCACTACCTGCGCTTCCCTCAGCCTGGTTCGGGCTCAATCGGCCTGCGGCAGGCGCGCAGCGATCAGCCTTTCGAGCTCTACGCGCCCGGCTTCCATCACCTGGCGCTCGCCGTCGCATCGCGTGAGGACGTCGACGCTGCGCACGCCGCCGCGGTGACCGCCGGGTCGGAGATCCTTCACGCTCCGAAGCTCTGGCCCCAGTACCACCCCGACTTCTACGCGACGTTCTTCCTCGACCCGGACGGCTTCCGCCTCGAGGTCGCCGCGAGCAAAGACGCCCGGCTCTAAGGGGGACGGCCACCGACACTTAGGCGCGCTCCATCGGGTCCTGAGGGTTTCTTCATTCCCCCTTCAGCGTGCACTTCGGTAGCGCCCACAAGCTCGCCGGGTGGGAACGGCGGCTCGCTTCTCCGCGCTTGGCGTGTACGCCGGGCTCGCGGCAATCTTCTGGAGCAAGAACGGCGTGCCGATCCTCGGCGACCGTATGACCGTGTGGCTGCTCGGGCTGCTGCTCGCGGTTTCGATTGCCAACCCGGGGCGCTTCGTCCGCGGTCTCGTCTTCGACTGGCTGCCGTTCCTCGCCGCGCTCACCGTCTACGACCTCTCGCGCGGTGTCGCCGACGGCTCCGTGCTGCCTGCGCACGCGCGTCCCCAGATCTGGATCGATCAGTACGTGTTCGGCTTCGGGGCACCGTGCCGTCGGTGTTCCTGCAGCGACATCTCTGGGACCCGGCGCACCTGCACGTGTGGGACTACGCGACCTGGGTTCTCTACATGTCGCACTTCTTCATGACGCCGCTGATCGCCGCGGCGCTCTGGTGGTGGGCGCCTGCCCGCTTCCGCCGCTTCGCCGTCGTCGTGGTCACGACCTCGGGGCTCGCGATGCTCACGTACTTCGTCTACCCGGCCGTGCCCCCGTGGTTGGCGAGCGAGACGCACCTGATCCCACCGGTGACACGCACAATCGGTTTGATCACGAACCATCTACCGGTGATCGATGCGCGGACGCTCTACGAGAGCGGCACCGCCTGGTCGAATGCGATCGCGGCGATGCCGTCGCTCCACGAAGGGCTCGCGGTCGTTGCCTCGATCGCCCTGTGGCCGCTTGCCAACCGACCGGTGCGGAGGCTGCTCGTGCTCTATCCGCTCGCGATGGGATTCGCGCTGGTCTACAGCGGCGAGCACTACGTGATCGAGATCGTGGCCGGCGTTGCGTACGCCTTCGCCGCGAACGCGCTGGCCGGCCGCCTGCTCGGCTGGCGCTCGTCCAGGGTCGGCCGTACGACCGTCGTGCCGGCACCCGTTCGCGCGGTCGAGCCGTACGACCAGGCCGCCTGAGCTTGTAACAGACTGTTACTTGCTTGACAGCATGGAACGCGTGTTCCACCATATGGGTCAGTGGCCGCCGAGACTGGCACGCAGGCGATCGACCGCGCGGCGGATCTCCTCGTCAGCGTTGTGGAATCCACGCGCCCGCTTGGGATCGGCGAGCTCTCCGAGAGCGCCGGGTTGCCGAAGAGCACGACGTCCCGCCTCGTAGGTGCGCTCGAGCGGCGGGGCCTCGTCCAGCGCGCCGGCGACCGCCGCGTTGCGCCCGGCCCGGTGCTGCTCCGCTTCGCACACCGTGACCTCGGCGCGAGCCTCGTCGAGATCGCAGCGCCCGCACTGAAGATGCTTTCGCAGGTCTCGGGCGAGACGATCAACCTCGGCGTGCCGACGCCGCTCG
>DATBDB010000017.1:0-4369 GCA_036270155.1 Gaiellaceae bacterium | reverse complement strand
CACGTCGCCGGCGACGATCCGCTGCGCGAGCCCTTCGGCGATCGCGGTCTTGCCGACGCCGGGCTCGCCGATCAGCACCGGGTTGTTCTTCGTGCGCCGCGAGAGGATCTCCATCACACGCCGGATTTCCTCGTCGCGCCCGATCACCGGGTCGAGCTTGCCTTCCTCCGCCGCATCGGTGAGGTCGCGACCGAACTTTGCAAGCGCCTCGTAGCTGCCTTCGGGGTCCTGCGACGTGACGCGCCGGCCGCCGCGCACCTTCTCGATCCATGCCTCGATCTCGCCGCGCGGCACGGGCTCGAGCGCCAGGAACAGGTGCTCGGTCGACACGTACTCGTCGCCGAGCCGCTCGCGTTCCTTGTCCGCCTTGTCGAGCACGCGCGAGAACGCAGCCGACACGCTCGGCTGCTGCTGTCCGCCCTGCACGGTCGGGAGCGCTGCCACCTTCCGCTCCGCGTCCGGACGCAGGCCCTGCCAGTCGTGGAACAGCTCCTGGTCGAGCAGCGCGAGCAGCAGGTGCTCGGACGCGATCTCGGGATTGGCGTTCCGGCGCGCGAGATCCTGCGCAGCCGCGACAGCCTCCTGGCTCTTGATCGTCATGCGGTTGAAATCCATCTACGTCCTCTTCTTCTCTCGTCGAACCGTCGGTGGCTGTGGCGGCCGGTAGAGCACGAGGTCGCGCCGGTAGTACCGGTGCACCTCATCGAGCGAACGTCTCATCTCCTGCTCCATGCGCGCCATGCGCAGACGTAAACGCTCCAGTTCGTCCTCCATGTGCAGGACACGCTCCACGCCGGCCAGGTTGAGGCCCAAGTCCGAGGTCAGCCGCTGGATCAGCCGCAGCCGGTCGACGTCGGCGTCCGAGTAGAGCCGGGTGTTGCCGGCCGTGCGCATCGGATTCACGAGCCCCTTCTGCTCGTAGATCCGAAGCGTCTGCGGGTGCATCCCCACGAGGTCCGCGGCGACGCTGATCATGTAGCGGGGGCGGTCGCCGTCGCTCATGCGCCCGCCTGCTGCAGCGCTTCGAGCGCCTCACGCTGCTTCTTGTTCACTTTCTTCGGCACCTGGATCTTGATCCGGGTGAGCACGTCGCCCCGGCCCTCGCCGTTCAGGTGCGGTATGCCGCGCCCCTTGATTCGCAGGAGCTTCCCGTCCTCGGTCCCCTGTGGGATCGTCAGCTGCACCGGGCCGTCGGGCGTCGGCGCCTCGACCTTGCCGCCGAGCGCGGCCGTCGTGTACGGCACGGGGACCGTGACGATCAGGTCGTCGCCGCGCCGCTCGTAGATCTTCGACGGCTCGACGCGCGTGATCACGAAGAGGTCGCCCGCAGGCGCACCGCCGTAGCCGGCCTCACCCTTGCCCTTCAGCTTGATGCGCGTGCCGTCCTTGACGCCGGCGGGGATCTTCACCGTGTAGCGCTTCGTCCGCCGCTCACGACCGCTGCCCTTGCACGTCGGGCACGGCGTCTCGACGATCGAGCCGCGGCCGTGGCAGCGCGGGCACGGCTCTTGCAACGCGAACAGTCCCTGCGAGGTCGCGACGACACCGCTGCCGTTGCACACGGGACAGGTGATCGGCGCCGTGCCGGGCGCAGCGCCCGTGCCGTGGCACGTATGGCATGCGAGCTCGAGCTCGACGGGGATCGTCACCTGCGCGCCCTTCAGCGCATCCTCGAACGCGACGTGCACTTCGACCTCGACGTCGTTGCCGCGCTGGCCGCGCTGCTGTTGCTGCTGCTGGCGGCCACCACCCCCACGGTTGAACAGTCCGCCGAAGATGTCGCCGAGGTCGAAGTCGGAGAAGTCGTACGTCGTCCCGCCCGGGTTGAACCCGGACGGACGTCCGTTCGTCGAGCCAACCCGGTCGTACTGCTTGCGCTTGTCGGCGTCGGAGAGCACGTCGTACGCGCCCTGCACCTCCTTGAAGCGCTCCTCGTTCCCCGGGTTCTTGTCCGGGTGCACCTCGCGGACGAGCTTGCGATAGGCCTTCTTGATCTCGTCCTGCGTCGCGTTTTTCGAGACGCCCAGGGACTCGTAGAGACTCTTAGCCATCCGCCGCTTGTTGATCGCTGCCCTGCGAGATCACGACCCTGGCGGGCCGCAACACACGGTCGCCGAGCTTGTAGCCCTTCTGGAGCACCTGGATGACGGAGCCTTCTTCTTCATCCGACGGCTGCGAGAGCAGCGCCTCCTGCGTGTGCGGGTCGAACTTGCCGGCGGTCTCGACCTCGGTGAGCCCCTCCCGCGTCAGCAGGTCGCCGAGCGAGCGATGCACGAGACGCACGCCTTCCTCGAGCTGCGCCTCCTCGTGCTGGGCCACCGCCTCGAGCGCGCGCTCGAGGTCGTCGAGGATCGGGACGAGCTCCTTGACGAGCCGCTCGTGGGCGCGCGCGGCCAGCTCTTGCTGGTCGCGCGCAACCCGCTTGCGGTAGTTGTCGAACTCGGCCTTCAGCCGCTGCAGCGCATCGAGGTACTCGTCGCGCTCCTTCGTCACCGACGTGAGCTCGTCGACGACGGGCGTCTCCGCTTCTGCTTCGGTTTCTGCTGCCTCGTTCACGTGCTCTTCGATCCGCGGCTCCTCGGTCACTTGTCGTCGACCACTTCGTACTCGGCGTCCTCGACGACCTCGTCGTCCGAGACGGAGGAGGAACCGTCGGTCGCGCCGCCCTGCGGCTGCTCGGATGAGGCCTGCGCGTAGAGCGCCTGTGCGGCCTCCGTCCATGCCTGCTGCAACGCGTCGGTCTTCGATTTGATCTCGGCGACGTCGCTCGACTCGAGCACGCCGCGGAGCTCCATGATCCGACCTTCGACAGTGGACGCAACACCCGGTTCAAGCTTGTCGCGATTCTCGTTCAGCGACTTCTCGATCTGGTACGCGAGCGACTCCGCGTTGTTCCTGGTGTCGACGAGCTCGCGCAGGCGGCTCGCTTCCTCGCGGTGCGCGTCGGCCTCCTTCATCATCCGGTCGATCTCGTCCTGGTTGAGCCCGGAGCCGCCTTCGATGCGGACCTGCTGCTCGTTGCCGGTACCGAGGTCCTTCGCCGACACGTTGATGATCCCGTTCGCGTCGATGTCGAACGCCACGTCGATCTGCGGGACGCCGCGCGGTGCCGGCGGGATGCCGACGAGCTCGAACTTCCCGAGCGTCTTGTTGTACGTCGCCATCTCCGACTCGCCCTGGAGCACGTGGACTCCGACGGACGGCTGGTTGTCCTCGGCGGTCGAGAAGACCTCCGACTTGCGCGTGGGGATGGTCGTGTTGCGCTCGATCAGCGGCGTGAACACGCCGCCCTTCGTCTCGATGCCGAGTGACAGCGGCGTGACGTCGAGCAGAAGCACGTCCTTGACCTCGCCCTTGAGCACGCCGCCCTGAATCGCGGCGCCGATTGCGACGACCTCGTCCGGGTTGACGCCCTTGTGCGGGTCCTTGCCCACGACCTCCTTGACCTTCGCCTGCACTGCCGGCATGCGGGTCATGCCGCCGACGAGGATCACGTGGTCGATGGCCGACGCGGCCAGCCCTGCGTCTTCGAGGGCCTTCTTCGTCGGGCCGACCGTGCGCTCGATCAGGTCGTGAGCGAGCTCTTCGAGCTTCGCGCGCGTCAGCTGCAGGTCGAGGTGTTTCGGGCCCTCCTGCGTCGCGGTGATGAACGGCAGGTTGATCTGCGTCGTCATCGTCGAGCTGAGCTCGATCTTCGCCTTCTCCGCCGCCTCGTAGAGACGCTGGAGCGCCATCGGGTCCTTCGAGAGATCGATGCCCTGGTCGCGCATGAACTCCGCGACCATCCAGTCGACGACCGCCTTGTCGAAGTTGTCGCCGCCGAGGTGGTTGTCCCCGTTCGTCGACTTGACATCGAACACGCCGTCGCCGAGCTCGAGCACCGACACGTCGAACGTGCCGCCGCCGAGGTCGAAGACGAGGATCGTCTGGTCGGCCCCTTCCTTGTCGAGGCCGTACGCGAGCGCAGCCGCGGTCGGCTCGTTGATGATGCGAACGACGTTGAGGCCGGCGATGCTGCCCGCCGTCTTCGTCGCCTCGCGCTGTGCGTTGTTGAAGTACGCGGGGACGGTGATGACCGCGTCGTTCACGGTCTCGCCGAGATAGGCCTCCGCGTCGGACTTGAGCTTCTGGAGGATCATCGCGCTGATCTCCTCCGGGGCGTATTCCTTGTCGCCCGCCTGGACGCGCACGTCGCCGTTCGGCCCTTCGATGACCTTGTACGGGACGATGGTCATCTCTTCGTTGACCTCGCTGAACTTGCGGCCCATGAAGCGCTTGATCGAGAACACGGTGTTCTCGGGGTTGGTGACCGCCTGGCGCTTGGCCGGGGCGCCCACCAGGCGCTCACCGCTGTCGGTGAAGGCGACGA
>DATBDB010000016.1:0-4040 GCA_036270155.1 Gaiellaceae bacterium | reverse complement strand
GCAACCTGAACACGCTGCGGCCGGTCGAGATCGGGGCGAACTCGTTCGTCTACGCGTACGACGGCTCGCTGCTCGGATCGATCCCCGCCGAGCGGAACCGCGAGCCGGTGACAAACGCGCAGATGTCGAAGTGGCTGCCGCGTGCGACCGTCGCGATCGAGGACCGCCGCTTCTGGCAGCACGGCGGCGTCGACTACGTCGGAATCGCGCGCGCCGCGTGGAAGGACGTGAGCGCGGGCAAGGTGCTGGAAGGCGGGTCGACGATCACGCAGCAGCTCGTGCGCAACCTCTACACGGGCCAGGAGAAGACGTTCACGCGCAAGATCAAGGAGGCGTGCCTCGCGATCAAGCTCGCGCAGAAGTGGCCGAAGCAGAAGGTGCTCGACGAGTATCTGAACACCGTCTACTACGGCAACCATGCGTACGGTGTCGAGGCTGCGGCGCAGACGTACTTCTCGAAGCATGCGAGCCAGTTGACGTTGCTGCAATCCGCGCTGCTCGCGGGGCTCCCCCAGGCGCCGTCCGACTACGACCCGTACCACAACCCACAGGCCGCTCTCGACCGCCGCGACGAGGTGCTGCGCGCCATGCTCAACAACCATGCGATCACGCTTGCCCAGTACAACAGAGCGATCCGCTCCAACACGCTGAATTTGCGGGCGGGCCGCATCTACACGAGCATCAAGCAGCCGTACTTCTTCTCGTACGTGATCGACGAGCTCGATCACGCGTACGGGACGAACACGGTGCGCCAGGGCGGCCTGAAGGTCTACACGACGATCGACCCGCGGCTGCAGCGGCTCGCGAACAAGGCGATCCGCGACGTCCTTCCGTACAAGGACGATCCCGCGTCCGCGATCGTCTCTGTCGAGCCAGGCACCGGCGCGATCCGCGCCATGACAGCCGTTGTCCGCAAGAGCGGAAACCAGTTCAACCTCGTCGCTCAGTCCGCACGCCAGGCGGGCTCGACCTTCAAGTCGTTCGTGCTCGCGTCGGCGATCGAGCAAGGCTTCGATCCGGACTCGACGTACTACACCTCGGCGCCGTTCACCTGCTCGATCGGGCCGTGGTGTCAGACACCGTGGCAGGTGCACACCTACGACAACTCGTATCGCGGCTCGATGTCGATCACGAGCGGAACGCTTGCCTCCGACAATGCGGTGTACGCGCAACTGACGCTCGACGTCGGCCCGCGTTACGTCTGGCAGATGGCGCATCGACTCGGTGTGCATCTCTCCCCCGACAAGCCCGTCGCATCGATCGGCCTCGGTTCGCTGGCCGTCTCGCCGCTCGACATGGCGGCGGCGTACGCGACGTTCGCGGCGATGGGCATCTACGCAAAGCCGATGGCGATCACGAAGGTGATTCTCCCCGGCGGTCACGAGGACAAGGACTCTGGTTGGGGCAAGCCGCAGACGAAGCGCGCGCTCTCGCAGGCCGTTGCCTGGAAGGTGACCGACATCCTGCGCCAGAACGCGCTCTACGGGACGGGCGCCGGTTCGGGTGACGGCATCCACGTCAATGCCGGCAAGACCGGAACGACCGAGAATCACGCCGACGCGTGGTTCGACGGCTACACGCGGCAGCTCAGCACCGTTGTCTGGATGGGCTACCCGGAGGGTGAGATCCCGATGCTGAGCGTGCACGGCCAGACGGTCGCCGGCGCGACGTTCCCCGTGCCGATCTGGCACGAGTACATGGCGGCTGCGCTCTGGCACCACAAGGTGCTCGGGTTCCAGTTGCCCGACAAGTACCCGCTCTACCACTCGATCACGCGCGGCAACTACGGCAGCCTCGGTTACGTCTACACGCCGAGTGCGGTGACGACGACGGCGGCTGCGGTGACGACGACCACGGCGGCTGCGGTGACAACCCAGCGAGGCCCGGCGCCTCCCGTCTCGACGAAGGCCGCGACGCCGAAGCCAACGACCACACCCGCCACAACGACGGCGACACCTCCACCACCGCCACCGCCACCGACCACCACCACCTCGGCGCCGCCCCCGGCGACGACAACCACCGAGCCGCCCCCCGGCCAGTAGTCGGAGTTAGCGCTCGAGCGCCTGAAGCCAGCGTGCTCCGAGCACGCGACGGCTTGCGTGCTCGGTGTAGACGCGCCGTCCCTCCTGTGCGATCGCCGTTCGCAGCGCTCCGTCCTCCGTCAGCCGCCGCAGCGCGTCGGCGAGCGCGGCGGCGTCACCTGGGGCGACGAGCAGTGCGGACTTGCCGTCGTCGAGCAACTCGCGCGCTGCGGGGGTGTCCGCGGTGATCACAGGTGCGCCGGTAGCGATCGCTTCGAAGACCGCCGGGGGGATTGACCGCGACTCGCGGAAGCTGCCGAGCACGAGGCCCGCGTGCGCGAACGCAATGCCACGGTCGGCATCCGGAATCTCCCCGGGCGCGGCGATGCGCACCCGCAACTCCGGTACGAGCAGCGCCGCGGCCTCGACGACGTCGCGCGAGGCATCGGCGACGTACAAGGCCGAGAACGGATACGCAGGCGACCACGTCTCGCAGAAGACGTTCTCGTCTGCGCCGAGGTAGATCGTGGAGGTGCGCCGCGCGCCGAGCCGCTCGAGGTGCGCCGCTTCGGCGTGCGTGCCGCAGACCACGAGGTCGGGCAAACGCAACGCGCGGCTGTCGACGGCACGAAGGACGGTCGCCGCGGCGGAGCGGGAACGAAAACGGCGACGCACCTGCACGAGCTCGTCCTCGAGCGAGAGCACCGCGTCGAAGACGAGCGGACGCTTGCGCGCGACGCGACGGGCGCGAGGTACATCGAAGTGGCCGGGGTACCCGACGATCACGACGTCGAATGCACGCCGCCGCGGCAATACGAGCTTCGTCTCCGCGCCGAGGATCGTGAGGGCACCGAGGAGCCCGCCGCGGCGGATCGGGACTTGTCGCTCGCTGACCTCGACACCGGCGGCGCTCATCGCTGCGATCGCGTTGACGTTCCGCGGATGCGCGCGGTCGTAGGTCCCGAAGTAGAGCGCCCTCACGGGGCCGTGGTGATCGCCGCCGTCGTGGTCGACGTCGTGTCGGTCGGCGGCGGCGGCGGCGCTGTGGTGGTTGGAGGCGGTGCCAAGGTGGTCGTCGGCGCGGGCGCGACCGTGGTCGTCGGCAACACCGTCGGCGGCGCTGTCGGCGTCACCGGCACGGTCGTCACGCGGTGGGTTGTTGTCTGTGCGGTCGTTGTCCGCGCAGTCGTTGTGCGCGCGGTTGTCGTCGGAGCGGTCGTGGAAGGCGCGGTGGTGGTGGGCCTCGTCGCCCCGGCGGTGGGGACGCTCGGCAGGCCGAGGCTCGGCAGCGGGTTCGTGGGCGGCGTCCCTCCGCCTCCGCTGGTCGTCACGAGGGCGAGCGCGACGCCGCCGCCGAGGAGCACGAGCACGAGCGGGACCAGCCAGAGCTCACGCTTGCGGCGCTGCCGCGGCGGGCGCACGGGGCGCAGCACCTGGGTCGCGTCAGCGGCTGCGGGACCTGCGCCGGGGGCGAGCACCACCGTCGCGTCATCGCGCCCGATGCCACGCAGCTCACGCATGAGGGCTGCGCCGTCGGCCGGTCTGTCGGCTGGGTCCTTCGCGAGTGCGGCCGTCGCCAGGCTCTCGAGGCGCGCCGGGGCGTCGCTCCGGAACTCGGCGACCGAAGGCGGTGTGTCGTCGCGGTGCATCCGTACGAGCTCCATCGTGTTCGTCGAGACGAACGGGAGCCGCCCCGTCAGCATCCGGAACAGGATCACGCCGAACGAATAGACGTCACTCGCCGGCCCGGCCGGCTCGCCCGACGCCTGCTCGGGCGAGATGTACGACGCGGTTCCGAGCACCGTGCCTGCCTCGGTCAGCGAGCCCGAGCCGCCCATGCGCGCGATCCCGAAGTCGGCGATCTTGGCCCGGTCCTCGGCGTCGAACAGGACGTTGGCCGGCTTCAGGTCGCGGTGCACGAGGTCGCGCTCATGGGCGTGGGCCAAGCCCGCGGCCATCTCGGTCGCGATGCGCAACGCGTCGCCGTCGAGCAGCGGGCCGTCCTTCAAGCGCTCTTCG
>DATBDB010000015.1:0-5325 GCA_036270155.1 Gaiellaceae bacterium | reverse complement strand
TACGACACCGCGTAGTGGACGCGCGGCGCCACGTTGGCCGCGGTCACAAGCGTCCCGTCACGCCGTTCGCGGACCGGCGTTTCGGGGAGCCCACCGTCAGCGGGGTCCGGCCCGTCGAGCGTGTAGACCTTGCCGATACTCCGGTTGAAGAACTCGTTGTTCCATAGTGGCCGCGTCTCACCCGCGTAGTGCCAGAGGAACGCAACGTCTGCATCGCGCCCGACGCGCCGGTCGATCCAGTCGTAGTGCGGGACGCGGATGCCTGCCCACAATCCACCAACGGAAGCTTGATGCATGCCGTGCCGGCCGTTTTCGACAACGAGCCCGGTGAGGACGAAGTAGGCAGCCGTCAATCCGACGAACGAAAGCGCGTAGCGCCGCGGCACCAGCACGAAGGCCAGAGCGGCGACGACGCCGACCCCGAGCGCGACGAACCGCAACGGGCCGAAGTGAATCCCTTGATCCTGCACCCACCACCACGGGAGTAGAGCCAGCGTGTCGGAGACAACCGAGGTGTTCACCAGCGTGCCGAACGGAATCGCAACAGGCAGTACGCCGGCGATGACCGCCGCGGCGACAATCGCGCGACGCACACGCGGAACGACGCCATTCACGGTCAAACCGAAGAGTGCAACGAGCGCAAACGGCGCGAGGTAGAAGTCGTTCCGCTCCTCGATCCGAAACGAATGACGAGAAGCAAACGCAGCAACTTCGACGAGCAGGAACACAGACACCGTGAGCGAGGCCGCAGCGAACGCACGGGCGGCGGGCGAGGCGGCTCGCGGAGCGAGCCAGAGGGCGAGCAGCGAGGCGAATCCGATGATTCCGACGTACAGATCGAGCTCCGCCACGTGCCAGAGGAGGTAGCGCGCGATTTCAGACGCCGAATAGCCCGGGCCCGTGGCGGCGCGGTAGGCCCCGAGCAGGGCGAGCGGAGACCGCCCGCGCGCCACGGTTGCCCCGAGCGCGAGCACGGCGACAACGGCGACCGCTCCGTAGAGGGCCGAGTACCGGCGAAGCCGCGACCGCAAATCGCCCTCGATCCAGCCGTGCACGAGCGGGGCGACGACGGCGGCCCCGATCAAGGCCAAGGCTTGTGCGCGCGTCGCGAAGCATGCTCCGCAGGCGGCCAGCACGGCGAGCTGCCGGAGAGGCGTCGGGCGCTCGAGCATCAGGACGAGGAGCAACGACGTGACGATGAACAGCGGATAAAACGCGTTCTCCGTCATCAGCGTGCCGGTGTAGAGCATCGAGGGGATCAGCACCGAAAGGCTTGCGACGCCGAGCGAAGGACCGCGGGTGAGCAGCCGCCGTGCCAGAAAATACGCAGGCACTGCAGCAAGCGACATGACAACCGCGTTGATCGCCTTTGCGACGGCATACGCGCTCGGCACGCCGGCAAAGAACTTGAACGCCGGAGCGATCAAGAGCGGATAGACGAAGCCATAGCCACCACTCGGTACGCCGCGGATCAGAAAGTGCCCGTGGTACGCAACCGACTTCGCGAGCTCGGAGTAGACGAGCTCGTCCACCATGATCCACGGCGCCAACATCCGTCGTGCCAGCACCACGCGCACGACGACCGACACGAGGACGATCGCCGAGAGCCACACCCACGTTGGGAGCGACTCGGCGCGCAGTCGCGCGCCGAGGGCCTTCATGCCAGGATCCCGGACTCGCGTGCGCCTTGCGCAAGCGCGGACACGTCGTCGATTCCGACCTCGGCTGCGGCCTCGGCAATCCGTAGCAGCACTGCGTCGTTCACAGCTTCGCCGCCGGCCGCGGACTCGAGCGCGCGCGCATACGCATCGGCCACGTTCGGCAGCGCGTGCTCGCGCTCGACGTAGGCGCGCGCGGACGCGCCGAGCGTCGCACCGTGGTCGACCGCCAACCCGAGTGCGGCTTCGAGCGTCGCCACCTCGTAGTCGTCGACAGGGACCTTGAGCACCGCGTCGTCGGGGAGCTCGCTGAACCAGCCGACGTCGGAGACGAGCAGCGGCTGTCCAAGCGCAAGCGCGCGGATCACCGAGCCGGACGTCTCGCCCATCGTCGGGTAGCGCAGGTTGACGAGCACGTCGCACGCGGCCATCAGCGACCACATGCGCTCCTCGGGGACGTAGTCGATGCGCTCGACGCCGTCGGTGAGGCCGAGCCGCTCGAGCCGGCGCTCGACGTCGAAGCGCTCACCGGCGCCCCCGACGAGCAGCAACCGCGCGCCGGGGCGCTTGCGCCGGTACGACGCGAACGCCTCGAGCAGTTGCGGGATGCGCTTGTTCATGTTCAGGAAGCCGAAGCAGCCGATCAGCGGGTAGCCGCTGACGTCGGTCGCGGGCTCGACGGCCGCCATCGGCCAGACGGGATGCGGGATCCGCCAGAGCGGCCCCTCGTACGCAGCGGCGCGCGCGCGCTCGGCAACGTAGTTCGAGTGGACGATCAATCCCGTCGCCTGGTCGAGCACGACGCCCGAGAGAGGGAAGCGCTCCGGTTGCGTCTCCCAGAGCAGCGGCAGCAGGTTGTCGAGCACGCCGAGACCGAGCAGCCGCCCGGCGACGCCGAGCTCGCGCTCCATCGCGTCGAGATAGGCGCGACCCTTGCCGCGACCGATCGTCGTTCCTGCGATCAGGTGGTGCAGCACGTACTCGTGGAGCACGACGACACCGGGCCGTTCGTTCAGCGCGTCGAGGATCCAGCCGTGCGCATCCGGATCGTTGCCGATGTGGTAGAGCGCGACGTCCGCGCTCGGCGCGCGCTTACCCTGCTCGGCGACGACGACGTCGATGCGCTCGCGCAGTGCGGGCAGGAGCAACGACGAATAGTCGGCGATCCCCGAGCGCGACGGCGGCAGTGGCGAGTAGTAGGCGACGCGCATTACGCGAGAAGTGCGTCGACGCACGCGTCCCAGGTCACGCGCTCGGCGATCGCCTTGCCGGCGCTGCCCCATGCCTTCGCCTCGTCCGCGTGCGCGCCGAGGTAGACGGCAGCGCGCGCGATCTCCGCGGCGTCGGGCGCGACGACGACGCCCGTCTCGTGATCGTGCACGACCTCGAGCGGTCCACCCGCGTCGACTGTCGTCACGACCGGCTTGCCTGAGAGAAATGCTTCGTACGGGACCATGCCGAAGTCCTCGTCGAGCGGCGCGTAGTAGACGGCGAGCGCACGCGAGTAGAGATCGGCGAGGCGCTCGTCGTCGACACGACCGACGAACTCGACGTGCCCGTTCAGACCCGAGGCGAGCGACTCCAGACGTTCGCGGTCCGGCCCCTCCCCCGTGATCACGACGCGCAGCGACGGCTCGCTTTTCGCCGCTTCGATCAGCAAGTCGATCCGCTTCGCACGGTCGAGCCTGTTCACCGAAAGCACGAAGCCCTCCGACTCGCCGGTGCGGTACGGGAGCGACTGCGGCGGGTGCGGCAGGATCTCCGCGTCGACGCCGTTGAAGCGCTGCAAGCGGTCGGCAACGTTGCGCGACGTCGCGAAGACCTTGCGCGCCTCCCCGAGTGCGACCGCGTCAAGCCGCTCGACCGCGGCGCGCGTCGCGCGATCCTCCGGCGATTCGGAAAACTGACCGAGCTCGGTGCGGTCGTAGTCGTAGGCCTGCCGGAACTGATGCAGCACCCAGGCGACCTTGTTCGGGTGACGCACGGCGTATGCCGGGAACTTCGTCGCGATCACGCGGTCGATCGGCCGGCCGTCGGACTCGGTGAGGTCGACGAGCCGCCAGAGGAACGCCTGGTCGAGCACCCGCGAGCCCGGGTACCACTTGAACGGCATCGTCACGAGCTCCGCCTCATGCCCCCGGTCGCGCAGCGCGGCGATCAGGTCCTCCGCCATCAGCTCTGCGCCGCCGCGCACGAACGGCACCTGCGGCGCGCAGACCGCAATCCTCACTTGGACTCGAGTCGCTTAATACGCTCGTCGAGGTCGTCAATCAACTTCAGTACCGCGTCGTTGAACGCGCGCTGGTCGGCGAAGGCCGGCTCGACGTACCACCGCATGAAGCGGCGCAAGAATGCCTTCAGCGGGCCGCCCTTGCCGACGATCGGCCGCTCGGCCGAGATCGGCCAGAGCCGTTCCGCCTGGTCGCGCACCGAGAGCCGGACCTGCGCGGGCGGCACATCGGAACCGCGTGGCCCCGCCGCCCGGATCTCTTCCTTCAGCCGCGCAAAGAGGGCGGCGACGTCTGTCGTCTCCTCAGGCACTGGCAGGAGTGTAAAGACCGCGGGTTACGGCTCTGTAAGCGGGGCGGCGGCCCGGGCGACCGCGCGGGAGCTGCCGAGGACGGCCGCACCGGCGCAGGCGAAGGCCAGAGCGGCCACGAACGCCACCAGGTGCCCGGGCCGCGTGTGGGTCAGGATCGGGAGGAGCGCCGCCGGGAGGACCATCTCGATCCCGAAGACGACGGGGATCGACCGCGTCGCCGGCCAGGTCTGGAGGGCGGTCATCTCGGCGAGCAGCGACGACCAACTGGCGGCCGCGACGCCCCCGCCCCACGCCAGCGCGACCAGCCAGTGACGGTTCGCGATCCCCTCGTCGATCAGCGCGGTCGCGAGCCCGACCGCCGCCCAGCCGAAGCCGGCGGAGATGCTCGTCGCCAGGCCGCCCGCGTGGCCGAGCGCGCGCAGGACGTACGGAGCCGCCGCGGCGACCGCCAGCGCGGCCACGACCGCGATCTCGGCGGCGCGCGAGAACCCCGGCGTATGCGCCGGCGCGGCCCAGCCGATGACGGCGATCGCACCCGCGATCAGCACGGCGCCGCCGATCTCGCGGGGACCCACGCGCTCGTGGAGCAGGCGCACGCCGAGCACGAGCAGGACGATCAGGCCGAGTCCAAGTGCGGGCTGCACGATCGCCACGGAGGCGAGCGCAAGCGCGACCGCCTGCAACGGCCAGGCGATGACTCCGGCCGCGGCGCCGGCGAGCCACAGTGGCCGGCGAACGAGTCTCTTCAGAAGCGACGCCCGCAACGCCTCGCTCGCAGGCTCCCTGCGCGCCTCGAGCGCCTGCAGGCTCGTCGAGAGCGCATAGAGGGACGAGGTCGCTCCCGCCAGGAGGATCGCGATGACGATGTTCATAGGTGAAGACTACGATCGCGCGATGATCGGCATCTCGCTCCTGACGCTCGTGCCGGGCCAACTCGGCGGCAGTGAGACATATGTGCGCGAGTTGCTGCGGGGACTCGGGCGCGTCGGCGCGCACGAGTACAAGGTGCTGCTGCCGCCCGTGGCCCCGGCGGCGTCCGAAGGATTGCCCGCGGAGGTTGCGACCGAGTACCGGCACGCGCAGACGATCCCGCAGAGGCTTGTCGCGATGGGAGCCGCAGCCACG
>DATBDB010000014.1:0-34176 GCA_036270155.1 Gaiellaceae bacterium | reverse complement strand
AAGGTGACATTTGTGACGCACGACGCCGTGGTGATCGGGGCCGGGCACAACGGCCTCGTTGCGGCGAACGTGCTGGCCGATGCCGGCTGGTCGGTTCTCGTCTGCGAGGCGGAGGACGAACCGGGCGGCGCCGTTCGCTCCGGGGAGCTGATCGAGCCTGGGTTCGTCCACGACCGCTTCAGCGCGTTCTTCCCGCTCGCGGCCGCGTCGCCGGTGTTCCGAGCCCTCGGAATCGAGCTGCCTTTCCGGCATGGGCCGCTCGTGCTCGCCCACCCCGCGCTCGACGGCTCCTGCGCCGTGCTCTCGCGGGACGAGCCGTGGCCGGAGCTCGCCGCTGTGTGGGAACGGCTCGAACCGGCGGTGCTGCGCGGGATGACGACGCCGTTCCCGCAGGTGCGTGCGGCACTGCAGGCGCTGCCCGCGCTGCGGCCGGTGCGGCTCGAGGGCGAGCTGGAGCGGCGAATCGTGCTCGGGAACGCGCTCCACAGTGACGTTCCGCCCCACTCGCTGCTCGGCCGTGCGTTCGGGCTGATGCTGACGGCGTTTGCACAGCGTCATGGCTACCCATGCATCGAGGGCGGCTCCGGCCGGCTCACCGAGGCGCTCGTCGAGCGGGCGCTCGAGCGCGGCGTCGAACTCCGGTTCAGCGAGCGCGTCGACCGCCTCCCCCGCGCGCGGCATGCGGTGCTCGCCGCGGTCGACATCTGGGAGCTCGGCCGCATCCTCGGGAGGTCGTTCGGGATCGAGCCCGACCCGGCGACGGTCAAGGTCGACTGGACACTTGACGCGCCGGTGCCGTGGGCGGCGCCTGACGCGCGCCGCTCCCCCGTCGTGCACCTCGGCGACGCGCGCTCGTTCGTGCTCTTCGGGCAGTACTCGATGGCCGACCCGTCACGTGCGCCCGCGGGCAGGGAGACCGCGTGGGCGTACACGCACGTGCTGCCGGACGCCGAGGCGATCGAGGCGGAGGTCGAGCGGTACGCCCCCGGATTCCGGTCGTTGATCCGCGGCCGGCACGCGCAGGTGCTGCCGGCGGGCCGCGTGAACGGCGGCACCTCGCGACGCCAGCTCGTCCTCCGTCCGCGGTTCGGACGGCCGACGATCACGGACGGCGTGTACCTCGCGTCGATGTCGGCTCATCCCGGCGGCGGCGTGCACGGCGCGCCCGGCTGGATCGCGGCTCAGGCGGCGTTGCGTTCGGCTTCGCGGCGCCGCGCGCGCGGGCTCGCGAGCTTCACGATCTCGAGCAGGTAGACCACGTAGAGGGAGAACGCGATCGCGGACACACCCGCGACGGCGTCGATCGCAACGTTGGTCAGGCTCCAGTGGCCGTGATGATGCGGCGGCGCGAAGCGCGTCGCAAGCGCGGCAAGGGCAAGCGTGCCGCACCACGTCCAGAGGTAGACGACGGAGCGACGCTCGGAGAAGCCGATGCGTATGAAGCGGTGGTGCAGGTGGCGGGCATCCGCCACGTAGATCGGCTGGCCGCTCCGCCACCGCTTCGCAACGACGAACGACGTGTCGAGCACAGGCACCGCAAGCACGAGCAGCGGCAGGACGAGCGTCGCCAACGCGGCCGTCTTCAACAGGCCGTCGACGGAGATCGTCGCGAGCGTATAGCCGAGCAGGAGCGCGCCGGAGTCGCCCATGAAGATGCGCGCGGGATAGAAGTTGTGTCGCAGGAAGCCGAGGCACGCACCACAGACGATCGCGGCGAGGATCGCGACGCCGTATCGCCCAAGCGACAGCTCGATCACCGCGAACGTGAAGCCCGAGATCGCGCAGACGCCGGCAGCGAGCCCGTCGAGGCCATCGAGGAAGTTGACCATGTTCATCACCGCGACGATCCCGAGCACCGTGATCGGAACGCCGACCGACACGGGCAGGTCGTGGATCCCGATCACCGGGAACGTGAAGGTATGGACGTACACGCCGAACCACGTCGGGATCGCGGCGGCGAACAACTGCCCGGCGAGCTTCTGCCACCAGTTCAAGTGCCGGAAGTCGTCGATCGCGCCGACGGTCGTCGCGACCGCAGCGCCGAGCAGGACACCGCGCAGATCCCCACCGAGCGGGAGGAACGCAAGCGACGGCACGAGGACGCCCAGGAACATCGCAAGGCCGCCCAGTCGCGGGATCGCGGGGCGGTCGCGCCCGCCTTCCTGCGGGCGCTCGATCAGGCGCAGATAGCGCGCGCTCCGGCCGACAGCGGGCGTCAGCACGAGCACGATCGCGAAGGCGGCCACCGCTCCGTAGAGCACCTGCAGGTGGTCTGTCAGTTCACGCCAGACCATGCTGCCTCTACCCTACTTCGTTCCGTAGAGGCGATCTCCCGCGTCTCCGAGACCCGGGACGATGTAGCCCTTCTCGTTCAGCTGGCGGTCGATCGCCGCCACCACGATCTGGACGTCCGGGTGGTTGTCCTCGATGTTCTTGATCCCTTCCGGCGCGGCGATGATGGAGATCAGGCGCACGCTCGTGGCCCCCGCGTCCTTGACGAGCTTCACCGCGTGCGCCGTCGAGTTGCCGGTCGCGAGCATCGGATCGAGCAGGATCACGTCGCGATCCGCCACGTCGGACGGGAGCTTTACGTAGTACTCGACCGGCTGCAGCGTCTCCTCGTTGCGATAGAGACCGATGAAGCCGACGCGCGCGCCGGAGATCAGCGTCAGCACGCCGTCGAGCATCCCGAGGCCCGCGCGGAGGATCGGGCAGACCGCGACCTTCTTGCCGGAGATGCGCGGGAACGACGCGCGCTCGAGCGGCGTCTCGATCTTCACGTCCTCGGTCGGCAAGTCCTTGGTCGCCTCGTAGGTCAGGAGCAGCGTCACTTCCTCGACGAGCTTGCGGAAGTGCACCGTCGGCGTGTCGCTGTCTCTCAGGTACGAGAGCTTGTGCTGGACGAGCGGGTGCTTGACCTCGGTGACGCTCATGCTCGAGCGACTCCGCCGAGCCGACGTCTCATGCCACGTACGTCGTGTAGCCGCGGAAGCCGGGATACAGCGGCCGCTTCTCGCAGAGCGCGAGCGCACGCGCGCGAAGGACGTGCAGGTCTGCTTCCTCGTCGAGCGAGCCGACGATGATCGATGCGACCTCGGCGAAGTCGCCCTCGTCGAAGCCGCGCATCGTCGCCGCGGGCGTGCCGAGGCGGACGCCTGAGGCGACCATCGGCGGACGCTCGTCGAACGGCACGGTGTTGCGGTTCGCGGTGAGCTTGCACTCCTCCATGCGCTCCTGCGCTGCCAGCCCCGTCCAGTCGGTGGCGCGCAGGTCGAGCTGCACGAGGTGCGTATCGGTGCCGCCCGTGAGCACGTCGAAGCCGCCGTCGATGAGCCCGGCGGCCAGCACGTCGGCGTTCGCGCGCACCTGGCGCTGGTACTCCTTGAATGCGTCGGTCATCGCGATCCGGAAGCACGCCGCCTTCGCCGCGATCGCGTGCATCAGCGGGCCGCCTTGCATGCCGGGGAAGTTCGCGCGGTCGACCTTCGCCGCATGCTCTTCGCGGCAAAGGACGAAGCCGGCGCGCGGGCCTGCGAGGGTCTTGTGGCTCGTCGACGTGACGAAGTCGCAGAAGGGCACCGGATTCGGATGGAGCCCTGCCGCGACGAGGCCGGAGAAGTGGGCCATGTCGCACATCAGCATCGCCCCCACCTCGTCGGCGATCTCGCGGAATTTGTCGGCCTCAACCGTGCGCGGATACGCCGATCCGCCGCAGACGATCAGCTTCGGCCGCACCTCCTTGGCGCGCGCGAGCACGTCGTCGTAGTCGACCATCATCGTCTCCCGCGAGACGCCGTAGTGGTGGAACTCGTAGAGCTTCCCGGAGAAGTTGACCTTCAGCCCGTGGGTCAGGTGGCCGCCGTGATCGAGCGAGAGCGCGAGCACCTTGTCGCCGGGCGACAAGACAGCAAAGTAGGCGGCCATGTTCGCCTGCGCACCCGCGTGCGGCTGCACGTTCGCGTGCTCCGCGCCGAAGAGCTCCTTCGCGCGGCCGCGCGCGAGCTCCTCGATCTCGTCTACGACCTCGCAACCGCCGTAGTAGCGCTTGCCGGGGTAGCCCTCGGCGTACTTGTTGGTCGGGACGGACCCGACCGCCTCGAGGATGCTCGGCCAGGTGAAGTTCTCGGAGGCGATCAGCTCGATCTGGCCGCGCTGCCGCTCGAGCTCGCGACCCAGAAGCTCGGCGATCTCGGGATCGATCTCCGCCAGCCCGGCTGTCTTCAGCTCGTCGAAGGTTTGCTGCGTCACCGTCATCGGCCTTGAGCTTAGAGACTCAGGCGGCGAGAGCGGACTGCACCCGCGCGATCGCGTCTGCGGCGGGCACGATGCCCTCGCGAATCACGAACGGCTCGTCGTTCGTGAAGTCGATCACCGTCGAGGGCGTGCCCGGGAGCGGCCCCAGGTCGAGCTCGGCGGCCACGGCGTCCCGAATTCGTTGCGGAACGTCGTCGAGCGTCACCGGGTTGGGCCCACCGGGATCGTTCGCGCTCGTCGCCATCAGGCACCCGGCCGCGTCGACCACGCGCCGGGAGGCGTCCGGCAGCTCGGGCACGCGCACGCCGATCGCGTCGGTGCGGACGCCGGTGAGCCAGCGGAAGCGCCGCGCCGGGTTCGGCAGGATCAGGGTGAACGGCCCCGGCAGGAGCGCCCGTGCGATCACGTCGGAGCGCCCACGCAGCTCGGGCACGCACTCGAAGAGGCTCTCGAGGCTGCTCGCGAGGAGCGCCGTCGGCTTCGTCTCTTGGCGGCCTTTGACCCGGTAGACGCGCGTCGCGTATTCCTCGCGATTTGCGGAGGCGACCAGCCCGTAGACGGTGTCGGTCGGCAGCAGGACCGGCAGGCCGGCCTGGACCGCCGCTATGACCCGATCGATGTTCCCCTCTATTTCCACCGTGCCTCTAGCACCCGCTCTCTCCCCGCGAGGTCCAGCCCGATGCTAACCCCCCCGAAGCCGAGTTTTGCGAGCTCGTCGGACAGCGCCTGCGCACGCTCCTCGTGCACCTCGAGCACGAGCCACCCGGTGAGCACGGACCGTGCGTCGCCCGCCAGCCGCAGCGTCTGGCCCTCGTCGACGAGCGCGCCCCGCGGTTCCCAGTCGCGCACCTCGGGCTCGAGCGCGTCGAGCTCCTCGGCGCCGACGTACGGAGGGTTCGAGACGACCAGGTCGAGCGGACCGTCGACGCCTGCCAGCAGGTCGCCCTCGACGAAGCGCACGTCAAGCTCGTTCGCCTCTGCATTCTCGTGCGCGAGCACGAGCGCGTCCGCCGAGAGGTCGGTCCCGACGACGTTCGCGTCGGGGCGCTCCTGCTTGAGCGCGAGGGCGATCGCGCCCGTTCCGGTGCCGACGTCGACAATCCGAGGCGACTCGATCCCGTCGAGTAGCGCGAGGCAGCGCTCGACGACGATCTCGGTCTCGGGTCGCGGCACGAGCGCGCGGCGATCCGTCTTCAGCGTCAGCCGGCGGAAGTCCCAGTCGCCGAGCACATAGGCGAGCGGTTCGCGCTGCCCGCGGCGCTGGACGAGCTCGCGCGCAGCCGTGCGCTCCGCGTCGGTCAGCGGGCGGTCGTGCTGGGTGTAGAGCTCGATACGCGATAGGCCGAGCGCGCGGGCGAGCAAGAGCTCCGCGTCGACGCGCGCGGTGTCGATCCCGCGACCCGCGAGATACTCGGTCGCGCCCTTCAGCACTTCGCCGAGCGTCACTGGCCGGCCTCCGCTCCCGCCGGGTGGAGCCCGGCTCCGCGGAGGCCTCGTCCGCATGGCGGCACGAGGCCTTCCGGGCCCGTGTCACTCACACTGTGCCCTCCGGCCTCGCACCACCACGCGAACGCCAGAGACCCTCGGTACGCGAGCGTCACCCCTCGAGCGCGCGCCGCTGCTGTTCGCTGGTCAGCGCGTCGGTGTACTCGTCGAGATCGCCCTGGAGGACCTGGTCGAGTCGGTGCGTTGTCAGCTTGATCCGATGGTCGGTG
This sequence comes from Gaiellaceae bacterium, assembly GCA_036270155.1. Lineage (GTDB taxonomy): Bacteria > Actinomycetota > Thermoleophilia > Gaiellales > Gaiellaceae > PALSA-600. The sequence goes on along the minus strand of DATBDB010000014.1, from coordinate 28,207 downwards.
ACCCGGTTCTCGGGGAAGTTGTAGGTGCGGATCTTCTCTGCACGCGCGCCGGTGCCGACTTGCGCGCTGCGCGCTGCCGCCTGCTCTGCCGCCTGGCGTTCGCGCTCGGCTTCGTAGACACGCGCCCGCAACACGCGCATCGCCTTGTCGCGGTTTTGCAGCTGAGAACGTTCGTCCTGCATCGCGACGACGATTCCGGTCGGCACGTGCGTAATGCGGACGGCGGAGTCGGTTGTATTGACCGACTGGCCACCCGGGCCGGACGAGCGATAGACGTCGATCTTCAGGTCGCTCTCGTCGATCTCGACCTCGGTGTCCTCCGCTTCGGGCATCACCGCGACGGTCGCGGTCGACGTGTGAATCCGCCCGGCGGACTCGGTCTCGGGCACGCGCTGCACGCGATGCGTCCCGCCTTCGAACTTGAAGATCGAGTACGCGCCGTCGCCCTTGATCGCGAACACGCCTTCCTTCAGGCCGCCGCCGTCGTTCGCGTTGGTCTCGATCTGCTCGAACTTGAAGCCACGGCGCTCTGCGTAGCGCTGCAGCATCCGCTGCAACTCTGCCGCCCACAGAGCCGCTTCGTCGCCGCCGACGCCCTGCCGGATCTCGACGATCACGTCCTTGTCGTCGGCCGGGTCGCGCTCGGCAAGGGCGAGCTTCAGCTCTTCCTCCAAGCGGGCGACTTCGGCTTCGTAGTCGGCGACCATCTCGCCGAGCTCGGTGTCGCCGCGCGCGGCCTCGAGATCGGCCTGCGCCTGCCGCCACTCCTGCGCGAGGGTGTACGGCCCTTCGAGCTGCTTCAGCCGCCGGCCGACGTCGGCCGCCTCATGGTGGTCGTTGTAGACCGCGGGATCGGACAAGCGATCGCGCGTCTCGGTGTAGGAGCGTTCGAGCTCCGCGATCAGATCATCGAGTGCGGCCATAGCCGCTGAGGGTAGCTCCTACGCCAGCGAGGCTTCGAGCGTCACGTCCGGAATGCCGGACAGCGCCTTCGACACGGGGCAGTTCTGCTTCGCGTCCTCGGCGGCCGCGACGAATCCGGACTCATCGAGGGTCGGAACCGTGCCGCGCACCGTGAGCACGCCGCGGGTGATTCCCTCACCGGGCTGGAACGTCACCGTCGCCGATGTCTCGAGCTTCTCCGGCGGATTGCCCGCTTTCGCGAGACCGTTCGAGAGCGCCATCGCAAAGCACGACGCCCACGCGGCGGCGATCAGCTCCTCCGGGCTCGTCTTGCCGTTCGGCTCCTCGGCGCGCGACGCCCACGAGACATCCAGGGGGCCGAACGCGCCGCTCGGAACCTGCGCGATCGTGCCGCTGCCGTTCATGAGGTCGCCTTGCCACACCACGTTGGCGCTGCGATCGGTTGCCATTACGCCATCACCTCCACGCGTCGGTCGGCCGGCTGTTCGCGGCCTTCGAGGTCGAGAACTTCTTTCAGCGCCTTGATCGAGACCTCGAGCTGGTCGAGGGTCGGCTCGCGGGTCGTCAGCCGCTGCAGCCACAGTCCGGGCGCGAGCAGCGTCATCAGGATGCGGTTGTCGGCGTGCTTGCCCGCGAAGCGGATCAGCTCGTACGCGATCCCGGCGATCACCGGCAGCAGGACGATGCGGCTGACGATCAGCCAGTACCAGACGGGGCGGCCGAGCAACGCATAGACGAAGACGCTCACGACCATCACCCACAGGAGAAACGCGGTTCCGCAGCGCGGGTGGATCAGCGAGTGACGCTGCGCGTTCGCGGGCGTCAGCTCCTCCCCGGCTTCGTAGGCATTGATCGCCTTGTGCTCGGCGGCGTGGTACTGGAACACGCGCCGCAGCGACGGGATGAAGCTGAGGACGGTCAGGTAGAGCACGAACACTGTCACGCGGATGACGCCTTCGACGAGCACGAACCAGCCGCCGCTCTTGATCGGCAGCAGATCGGTGAGGAGCGCAGGGCCGACCTTGAACATCATCAGCGCGAAGCCGATCGCGACGAGGAACGCGAACGCGAGCGCCCAGCGACCGATCTCCGCCGGCTCTTCGTCGCCCTGCTGTTCCTCCTGCGCCGCGTAGTTCGCGGAGACGCTCAGCGCGCGGAAACCGATCGCGAGGCTCTCGCCGAGCGCGACCACGCCACGCACGACCGGGAGGCGCAGCGCCCAGTGACGCGCCATCAGCGGATCGATGCTGCGCGCGACCTGCGCGATCTCACCGTCGGGCTTGCGTACGGCGACCGCCCAGTTCCGCGGCCCACGCATCATCACGCCCTCGAGGACGGCTTGCCCTCCGACGTTTTGCGTCATACGACTAGGAGCGCGCGGCGCGCTCGGCCTTTTCGAGCCGCTTCTGGAAGCGCTCGACGCGTCCGCCGGTGTCGACCAGCTTCTGCTTGCCGGTGTAGAACGGGTGGCACGCGGAGCACACCTCGACGTGGAGCTCGGGCTTCGTGGAACGCGTCGTGAACGTGTTCCCGCAGCCGCAGTGCACGGTCGAGAGGACGTACTCGGGGTGAATTTCGGCCTTCATCGCCGGGCCAGGATAGCAGCGGCGGTCTGCGTGGCGACGTTGCCGCCCGAGACCATCAGCACCGGGTTCTGGGCGTCGATCTTGCCCGCCAGCCATGCCGCGGTGGCCACCGCTCCGGCCGGTTCGACCGCCAGTTTGGCGCGCTGGTAGAGGAAGCGGAACGCGTGCTCGATCTCCTTCTCGGTGACGAGGACGAGCTCGAGGTTGCGGGTCATCTCGATCGCCAGCTCGCCCGCGAACGGCGAGTTGCACCCGTCGGCGATCGATCGGGCCTCGGCCGCAACCCGGGTGCCGGCGGCGATGCCCGCGTGCAGCGACGGCGCGAGCTCGGGCTCGACGGCGATCACGCGCCTGCCGGGGAGCGCGGCGACGAGCCCCGAGACGAGGCCTCCCCCGCCCACGCCGACGATGACCGCGTGGAAGTCGGGCGCGTCCTCCTCGATCTCGAGCCCGGCGGTGCCGTGGCCCGCGATCACGAGCGGGTCGCTGTGCGGGTCGACGAAGACGCGACCGGTCTCGGCCTGAAGCGCGGCGAGGCGCTCGAAGGCGTCCATCGGATTGGCCGACTCGAGGTCGAGCGTTGCGCCGTAGTCGCGCGTCGCGGCCATCTTCAGCTCGGACGCGCCCTGCCACATCACGACGAGCGCGTCGACGTTCTCCTCGCGCGCCGCCCAGGCGACGCCTTGCGCGTGGTTGCCGGCCGAGATGGTGATCACGCCGCGCGTGCGCTCGTCGGGCGTGAGGTTGCTGATCTTGTTCAGCGCGCCGCGCGGCTTGAACGAGCCGGTGCGCTGGAAGAGCTCGCATTTGAGGCGCGCACCGATCGTGCGGCTGCTCAGGAGCGGCGTGCGCGCGAGGCGGTTGCCGATCGTGGCGCGCGCGCGTTCGACGTCTGCGCGAGTCGGGACGTCAGCCACGCTGGCGCACCGCCTCGAAGAGCAACACGCCGGCGCTCGTCGCCGCGTTGAGGCTGTCGGCCGTCTGCATCCGCATCGGGATTGCGACGTGTTCGTCGGCGACGGCGCGCCAGGCGTCGTTCAAACCTTCGTCCTCGGAGCCGACGATGAATGCGGTTGGCTTCGTCAGATCGGCATCGGTGTAGCGGTGCTGCGCGTCCACGACTGCCGCGATCTTCTGGAGGGTGAGTGCGCGCACTTCGTCAAGTGTGACGTCTGCGATCGGCAGCGTGAAGACAGCGCCGGTCGAGGCGCGAATGGCATTCGGGTTCCACGGATCTGCGGTCGCGTCGCCGATGAGGAGCGCGTCGGCGCCTGCGGCATCAGCGGTGCGTGCCATCGCGCCGAGATTGCCGGGCTTCTCGATCCCGACTGCGATCAGGATCAGCGTCGCGTTCTCCGGCACCTCGCGCTGCGGGATCTCGACAATCGCCAGCACCCCCTCGGGCTCCGCGCGGTAGGCCATCTTGGAGAGCACGCGTGCGCTCACTTCTTCTCCTTCATCCCAGGGGAGAAGCTCCGGCGCGAAGTACGTGGCGCGAACGGTCAGCCCTGCCGAGCGAGCGCGCTCCACCTCCCGCGGGCCCTCGGCGACGAAGAGCCCACTGCGCCGCCGCTCGCGCGACTTGCGCAATCGGAGGACCTCTTTAACGCGGGGATTGTCGGGCGAAGTGATCACTGTGGTCGAATCTAGCCACGTCTGGCGGCTGCCACCGTGTTTGAAGCGTCACGAACCTGTGGCGACTCTGTGACCGGCACAGACACGTGACACATCACCGCCTACCGTCGGGGTCGTGTCGTACAAGCCCCGCGACGAGTCGCCCGGGTACCACCACGTGGTCACCCGCGGAAACAACAAGCGGACAATCTACGAGGATGACCGCGACCGACTGTTCTTCTGCCTGACGGTCGATCGAGTCGCGGAGAAGTACGGCTGGACGATCATCGCCTACTGCCTGATGCGCAACCACTATCACCTCATCATTCGGGTCGGCGAGAAGGGCCTGTCGGATGGGATGTGCGAGCTCAACACCGCATACGCAATCCACTTCAACGTCTGGCACGGCCGCATCAACCACCTGTTCGGAAAGCGCTTCTGGAACCGCCGGCTGCGCAGCGATGGTGCGCTCTTCACCGCTGTGCGCTACGTGATTCGGAACCCCGTGCTGGACGGCGGCAAGCGCCCGCTCGAGTCGTACCGCTGGACGAGTTACGCGGCGACGATCGGCCTCGCGTTCGCCGACATGAAGCTCGCGCGCGACGAGCTGCTCGAGTTCTACGGTCGCAAGCCGAAGGAAGCAATCGCCGAGTTCCGCGCCTCGTGCGCGAAGCCTGTCCCCCGCGGCCATGAGCGGTGGCAGCCGCCGTGAACTGCCGGTAACGCTGGAGTCACGTAAGTGTGTACTCGGGGCCGCTGCCGCCTTCGGGGGGCGTTAGGCGGCCGCCTTTGGCGGTGATTGCTCCGCACTGCACGCAGTTCGAGGGGGCGAGTTTTACTTCGACGGTGTCATTGCCGTCGGCGTCCTTGCCGTCGACGTCGCCTACCTCGTACACCTGCGCCGGGCACATGTGCTCCCACGCGACCGCGAGCTCGCGCGGGACATGTGTCCGGACGCGAAGGTGGTTCGGCTGGTCGTCGCGCGTTCGGTTGCCCGACGCGAACACGCTCGACAGCTTGTCGAAGGTCAGCTTCCCATCGGGTGCCGGATATGCCTTCGCACGGTCGGTGACGAAGAGCGACTGAGCCGCGTCGGGCTCGGTCTCCAAATCGCCAGGCGGGAACTTGCCCTTCGTCGCGGTCATCGCGCCGGCGAGGGCGCCGCCGATGTAGAACCCGCGGCCAAACGCCTGGCGCATGTTCCGCACCTCGCGCAGGTCGTTCCAGATGAACGATTCGCGAATCGCGTCGTCGTACGTGGCGAGCGCCGTGCGCGACGACGTCCCAGGCTCGAGCGTGCGCCACGCGGCCTCGGCGGCGAGCCGGCCAGACTCGACCGCGTAGTGGATGCCCTTCAGCGCCGGCACGTTGACGAAGCCGACGCCGTCGCCCGTCAGCAGCAGGCCCGGCGCGTGGAACTTCTTCGGCAGTGCGACGAACCCGCCCTCCGGAATCGTCTTCGCGCCCCACTGCACCCGCTCGCCGCCTTCGAGGATCTTGCGCACGCGCGGATGCGTCTTCAGCTCCTGCAGCAGATCGTGCACGGAGAGCGTCGCGTCGCGGTAGTCGAGGCCGACGACCATGCCGATCGTGACCATGTCATCGCCCATCGGATAGATGAACGAGCCGCCGAACTCGCGGTACTTGCTACCGGGACGCAGCGGCCAGCCCATCGTGTGGACGACCTGCCGCAACGGCTTCGCGACCTTCCAGACCTCCTTGACGCCGAGGGCCCACACCTGCGGGCTCTCGCTGCGCAAACCGAACCGATCGAGCGCGGCGCCGGTGAGGTGGCCCTGCGTTCCCTCGGAGAGAATCGTCACGCGCGCCGTCACGTCCGAGCCGGGTTCGAAGTTCGGCAGCTCCTCGCCGTTCCGCCCGCGGCCCTTGTCGCCGGTGCGCACGCCGAGCACGCGGCCGCCGTCGACAATGAGTTTCTCCGCCGCCGTCTCCGGGAGGATCGTCACGCCGAGCTCTTCCGCCTCGTCGGCAAGGAAGCGGCCGAGCTGCGAGAGCGACGCGATCTGGTTGCGATGGTTGACCATCGTCGGCGGCGTCGGAATCCGCACCGCATGCTTCTTCGTCAGGAAGAGCACCGACTCGCCGTGCACCTCGCCGTAGAACGGGAGCTCGTCGAGCCGCTTGCGGTCCTTGAACAACCGCTGCAGCCCGCGCGGGTTGACGACCGCGCCCGACAGCAGATGCGAGCCGGGCGCCTTTCCCTTCTCGAGCACTGCGATCGGCACATCGCCCAGCCGCTCGGCAGTCTCTGGATGCTCCTCTGCCAGCTGGCCGAGCCGGATCGCGGCGGCGAGACCCGCAGGGCCGGCGCCGACGATCAGGAAGCCGACCTCGATGCGTTCGTCGACGGGATCGATCGGCGGCTGGATCGCCTCCGACGGCGACCACGGCGCAGGATGGTCAGCGGGGCGAACGCTCACGACTGTGTACCCCTCAACTACGCCGTGCGCGGACGAGCTCGCTGAGCTTCGGCACGATCGTGTGCAGGTCGCCGACGACGCCGAGGTCGGAGAACTCAAAGATCGGCGCGTTCGGGTCCTTGTTGATCGCGACGATCACGTTCGAGCCCTGCATGCCGACCTTGTGCTGGATCGCGCCGGAGATGCCGAGCGCGATGTACAGCTTCGGCGAGACCGTCTTGCCCGTCTGCCCCACCTGCGCCGAGTACGGGTACCAGCCCGCGTCGACGACGGCGCGCGTCGCGGCAACCGCGCCACCGAGTGCATTCGCCAGCTCTTCGGCGAGCGCGAACTTCTCCGGCTCGCCGAGCCCGCGGCCGCCGGCGACGATCACATCGGCGTCCTCGATCGACGGGCCCTGCTGCTCCGCGTGAGCCTGCTCGAGCATCTCGGCCTGCGTGGAGAAATCCTCGAGCTCGACGGCTGCGTCCTTCACCTCGGCGGTACCTCCCGTCTCGGTCGCGTCGAGTGCGCCCGCACGGAAGATGCCGAGCCGCACCAGGCTCGCCCAGCCGACCTCGACGATCACCGTGTCCTGAAGCTGTGGCGCCTTGCCTTTCACGCCATCGAAATCGACGAGGCCCCAGTTCAGTCCCGCGTCGAGGCGTGCGGCGAGTCCGGCGGCGACATCGGATGCGAGCACCGACTGCGCGAACAAGACGGTGTCATACCCCTCGTCGCGCACGAGCTTCGCGATCACGTCGACCCGCGGCTGCGGCAGCGGCGCAGCGAGGCGCTCGTCGTCCGCGACGTGCACCGTCGCAGCGCCGTAGTTCCCGGCCTGCTCGGCGACGGAACCGATACCCGAGCCGATCACGACACCGGCGACGTCGCCGCCGATGTGCGCTGCCTTGGAAAGCACGCCGAGCGCGCCCTTCTGGATCGCGCCGTCGTGATGCTCGAGGAAGACAAGCGTCTTCGCCATCAGACGAGCCTCTTCTCGGCGAGGAACTCGACGATCTTCTCCGCTGCGGCGCCGTCGTCCTCGATCTTGCGCGCCTCACCGCGCGGCGGCGGCGGACTCAACTCGATCACCGTCGTGCCGGAGTCGGCGGCGCCGCCAACGTCGCCTGCCGAAAGTGTGTCTTGCGGCTTCTTCTTCGCGCCCATGATCCCCTTCAGCGACGGATAGCGCGGCGTGTTGATCGCGTCCGACACGGCAACGACCGCCGGCAGCGGTGCGCGGATCGAGTCGTACCCGAACTCGGTCTGGCGCTTGCCGGTCACCGAGCCCCCCTCCGCGGTCAATTCGCTCACCTGCGAGATCACCGGGCGCCGCAACCGCTCCGCAACGGCGGCCCACAACACGGCGCCGCCGCCGTCCGCGGACTGCTGGCCGAACAACACGAGGTCGGCGCCTTCCTTTTCGAGCGCACCCGCGAGCGCCTTCGCCGTGCCCAGGAGATCCGCGCCCTCCAGTGAAGAGTCAGAAATGAGCACCGCACGGTCAGCACCCATCGCGAGCGCCTTGCGCAGCGCGTCCATCGCGCGCTCGGGCCCCATCGAGACGACCACGACCTCGCCGTCCCCTGCGGCTTCCTTGAGCTTCAGCGCCTCTTCGACCGCGTACGTGTCGAAGTCGGAGATCGCGAGCTCGACCGACCGGTCCAGCCGCTTGGTGGCAGGGTCGAGACGACGGCCTGCGGCCGCGTCGGGCACTGCTTTGACGCAAACGGCGATCTTCATGACGCGCGTCAGCCTATCCGGCGCGCGCTCCTTGGCACCGCCGGAACATGAGGGTACGGTAGTCCGATGCGGCGCCTGACCACGGTCATCGGGGCCGCCGCTGTCCTCTCGTTTCCGGGCACCTCCGCCGCCAAGAGCAGCGTCCCACCGCTGCTCTTCCCCGTTGTCGGCCCGGTGACCTACACGAACGACTTCGGTCAAGCGCGCGCCGGCGGGCCGCATCAGGGGAACGACCTGGTCGGGACGAAACGCGCACCCGTGGTCGCCGTGGAAGAAGGCGCGGTCCAGTTCTGGACGACCTCCGCGAGCGCCGGCTGCATGCTCTACCTGCACGGTGTGAGCGGAACGATGTACGAGTACATCCACCTGAACAACGACCTGACGACGGGCAACGACAACAAGGGCAAGTGCGTCGCCGGTGTTTCGTACGCGCCCGGCCTCGTCGACGGGCAGCACGTGGATGCGGGTCAGCTCATCGGCTATCTCGGCGACTCCGGCGATGCGAATGGCATCCACCCGCATCTGCACTTCGAGGTGCACCCGAAGGGCGGCAAGGCGGTCGCGCCGTTCCCGTACCTCCAGAAGGCCGCGCAGCTGCTGGCACCCACACCGCCTGCGGGCATGCCGTTCACGCTCAAGCTGACCGGCACGATCGTCGACGCGACACCGACGGAGTTGACGCTCACTGTCACCTCGACCGTCTCTTGGCCCTCGCACGTCAAGCAGACGAAGTTGAGCCGCGTCGTCACGTTGATTGCAGCGGCACCTGTGGTGACACTCGGCCAGAAGGTGGTCGTCTGGACGCTTCCCGCGCCCGGCACCATCGAAGCAATCAGCGGCGCGCCCGGCGCGCTGACCGTCGATCGCGTTCTCTAGTTAGACAGCAAGGACGTGCGACTGCAGGAACTCGACGATCGCACCCGTCGGCGCACCGGGTGTGAACACCTCGGCGACTCCCTGCTCTTTCAATTCGCGCACGTCATCGGTCGGGATCGTTCCACCGACAACGACCAGGACATCCTCGGCGCCCTGCTCGCGCAGCAGCGAAAGGATGCGCGGCACAAGCGTCATGTGGGCACCCGAGAGGATTGAGATACCGACTGCGTCCGCGTCTTCCTGGATCACCGTTTCAACGATCTGCTCGGGCGTCTGATGCAAGCCGGTGTAGATGACCTCCATGCCTGCGTCGCGCAGCGCGCGGGCAATGATCTTCGCGCCCCGGTCATGACCATCCAGACCGGGCTTCGCGACGACAACTCTGATCTTTCCTGCCACCGTTGGGGCAGTATAGGAACGTGAAGCTGACCGTCGTGGGTTGCTCCCCGGCCTGGCCCAACCCTGGGGGCGCGCAGTCGGGCTACCTCATCGAAGGCGAAAGCGGTCGGCTCCTCCTCGACTGTGGTCCCGGCGTGCTGCCGCGCCTTCGCGCGCAAGAGGGCTGGCCGAAGATCGACGCGATCGCGATCACGCACTTCCATCTCGATCACTGGGGCGATCTTGTGCCCTGGGTGTGGGGCCTGGAGTTCGGTCCCGCCGCGGAGCTTCCCGCTCCCGAGCTGTGGCTGCCGCCCGGCGGACGGAACGTACTGGCCAAGCTCGGCGAAGAGCTCGGGCGCGCAAACATGTTCGACGACGCATTCGACGTGCACGAGTACACCGACGGCGAGGACTTTCTCGCTGCGGGCTCACGCGTCACGCCGCGCCGGGTCCTGCACTACGAGATGCTCGCGTTCGGCTTCCGCGTCTCGGACAACGGGACGACGCTCGCGTACTCGGGCGACAGCGGGCCGAGCGACGCGCTCCCGGAGCTGGCGCGCGACGCCGACCTCTTCGTCTGCGAGGCGACGCTCCTGGCGCCGAATCCCGAAGGCGGCACGCGCGGCCATCTGGCGGCGGAAGAAGCGGATGCGGCGTTCCGTGAATCAGGCGCGAAGCGCTTGCTGCTCACGCATCGCCCTGCCGAGCGTCCGCTCGCGAACGGGTACGAGCAGGTCTACGACGGGTTCGAGCTCGACTTGTAGCCAAGCGCTTCGGCGTACCGGCGGGCTGCCCGGCGGTTGCGGATCGCGTTCCGCAAACCTGCTGCACCGAGCACGAGGAGAAGGCCGCCGAGAAACACGCCGGGCAGAAAGAGCCACCGCGCTGAGATGTGCGACGCGACCGCGGGCGGCGGCGGTCCGCTCCGCCGGTTGGGGCTAAGTGCGCCGCCGCCGCCGACGCCCTTCGGCACCCAGGAGGCGACGAGCCACCGGTGCGAGGACGGGTCGCGCTTGAGCTCGAGCGTGAACGTTTTCCCCGCCCAGTTGTTCCCGCTCCTCCGGCCGGAGAAGAGCGACAGGTCGACCGCAACGTCACCCTCGTACGCGTAGAGGATGTCCCAGGCCTCGATGCCGTCGGCCTGGAAGGGGACGACGTTGTTGAAGCCGGTGTCCCACGATTTGCGAGTCTGCCCCGCCTTCATCTCAGGGCCGAGCATCTCCCACGCCTCGTCGAGGTGCTTGCGCGCGACGGCGGTGCGAACGAAGCGACTCGACGTCTTGAACAGCTCGAGGCGATCCTGGTCCGTCAGGCTCATGTGCGCAGGCGCCGTGTAGACCCACGCCTTCTTCGTCTTGTCGATCGCCGTCGCGGTCGAGTGTCCGGTGTTCGCAAAGTGGATGCCGACGAAGACGAGCAGAGCGATCGCAGACGTCGATCCCCCGACCCAGAACAACCGGCGGCGGAACCGAGGCGACGCAAGCCGACTCTTCACCGCCTGTGAGTCTCCTAGCCGTTGTTGCTGGAGCCGTTCGGCACCATCGGCGAGGACCGTGGCACCCACGAGTTGACCAGCCACTTCCCTTTGCGCTTCACGATGTCCATGAGGAAGAGCTGCGCCTTGACGCCGGAGCCCGTCTTGGGCAGCAGCGCCACCTGGATCTGGGCCTCAGTCGGATACGAGAAGTCGATCTTCATCGGCGCGTACTTGACCGCGTCGACGGGATACGGGATCACCGCGATGTTGCCGGTGTTCCACGACTTGAGCGACTGGCCCTGCCGGATCTGCTCGGTGACGAGGTTGTAAGCCTCCGGCAAGTTCTTTCTGGCAACCGCTGTCTCGATGAAGCGGCGGGCGACCCGCTGGGCACCCGGCTTCAGCTTCACCGTCGCCGGCACCTTCGACATATCCACGGCCGGCTGATTGGTCAGCGGCGTCGCGTTGCTCTTGCCGGTGTTCGACCAGATGATCCCTGCGGCGATCGCGCCGCCCACGAGGACGACCGCGATGACCCACGGCAGGGCTTTCTGCCAGCCCGGCCGGCGCTGAATCTCGGGATGGAAGATGGAGTTGACGTCGTCGCTCATGGTCGTCCCAGAGTAGACGGCAAGCGCGACGGTGCGTTAGGCCCGAACTGTTGAGCCACGGTTAACCGCGCGCCCGGCCGTGCGCGAGCCCAGGGTTGACTGAAGGCAGGGAATTGTGCCCTTTCGGCACCGGAGGGGGATGGCTCAACACCCGTTTGGGGGATCTTGCGTCACCTTTCTTGACATATCGCGCGAACGCAGGAAACCTCAAGTGCGCGGAGGAGATTCTCCCGTCAGGGAGTGCAGGAGCCCTCCGCGACCGAAGAAGAACGTACTGCGGCCATCGGCAGGCTCATCGCCGAGAAACCATTTTGAGGAAGTACATGCCCGCACGAGCGGTGCGCGTTCAGCGCGGGCGCACGCTCGGGCGGTAACCACGACTGAGCGCCAGCGGCTCACGCCAACCGAAGAGGGAGCGACACACTCACATGTCGAAGAAAACCAAGCGGTACCTCATGTTGCTCGTGGCGGTTGGGCTGATTGCCGTCGCTACGGGAAGTTCGGGCACCTTCGCCGGGTTCAATGCCGAGGTCACGAACGCCAACAACGTCTTTGCAACGGGAACCTTGTTCCTCCACAACACGAAGCAAAACGGAAACATCTGCCGTTCGGAAGACGACGGCGGCAACGTGAACGCGAACTGCCAAGTTTTGATCAGTTCGTTGGGCAACAAAGCCGGCGATACCGACTTTGCGAACATCGAGCTCGCGAACGCGGGTAGCTTGAACGCAGGCACGTTGTCGTTCAGCGCAACTTGCGATGACACAACGCGCCCGACGATCGCAACAACGAACGCAAGCTACATCGCCGGGGGATATACCTCTGCCAGTCCACTAACGATCTCTCTGACTGGGCGGCACCAGGCATTGGTCAAGGGGACGGAGTTGGTGGTCTCCGACGGAAACAACACCGACACGGTCACCGTCAACACGACGGTTCCGGCAGCCGTTTCTGGCTCGTCCACCGTCGACGTCACCGGGACGTCTACGAACGGAATGGCAACCGCAGCAGCGGTTCGAATCGCTGCGGTCTTCGGATCGGGCGTCCTCTGCAATGCGAGCACCGGCGTCCAGTTCTCGATCCAAGAGACGGACAACACCTGGGGCGCCGGGACTGGCAAGTGCGTCTATCCCGCCTCGGCAGGCGTCTGTGGCTTTACGCAGACACTCGGGAATGCGGTCACGAGCTCTCCCAATGACTTGACCACAGCCCTGTGGAACGGCCCGGGGTTCGCAACCGCCCTTGATGCCGGCGGAGCCAGGTACTTCAAGGTGAGCGTGAAGATGCCGACCGGCTTGCTCAACGCGGCTCAGAACAGCCAGGCCAAGTTCAATCTGACCTGGCACATCGACCAGGCCTAACCAGGGAATCGGGAGCTCGGGGGAATGAGCCAACTCAAGAAGCTCCTGGTCGCCCTGACGCCAATGGGTGCCGCCGCCTACGTTGCGGGCGGCGGCACCTTCTCGAAGCCCGGTGACCTCTTCCGCTGGGTCAAGCGCCCGACACACCGCGCCGTCGCGCCCGCCGAGAGCACGAAGGGCGATCCGCTCTGGCGCACCAAGAAGGCTCTCCTCCTGATGATGGCAATCGGCGCCGCCGCCTACTTCGGATTCAGCGGCACGTTCGCGAACTTCCAGGCGGAGACGGCCAACAACGGAAGCTCGATCTCGTCCGGGACGCTTACCATGAACAACCAGGTGAACACAAACGCTGCGTGCTTCTCGTACAGCGCAGCAAGTGCCGACAACATCAACGCCGGCTGCGACGCCCCGTTCGCGATCACCAACGTCGCTCCCGGCACGTTCACGAGCACACAGGTTGCGAAGATCACCCTCACGAACAGCGGCAGCATCGACGCGTCGAAGCTCTACCTCTACGCGTCCCAGGTGAACGGCAAGCTGTCCACGCCGCTGACGGCCGGCCAGCTCGGCGTCACGACGCTCGTGCTCTCGGCCTCGGGGCTCGAGGGCTCTGTCGCAACGAGCGACAACATCGTCGTCTCCTACGGCGGCCACTCTCAGACCTTCGTTGCGAGCGCACCGGCGGTCGGCGGCGCCACCACCATCTCGATCACCTCGGCAACGTCCAACTTCGCATTCCCGGCCGGCTCGATCGTGACCGACGCGAGCGGCAACACGAGCGCGTCCAACACCGACTGCTTCGACTCGAAGACGACGGTGCCGATCAACAGCTCGACGACCGGATCGCAGCTCAACTTCAACCCCACCGCGGGGAACCCGTTCTGCGGCTCAGTGCTGATGTGGATCCAGGAGGTTGCCGGAGCGAATACGTACTGCTGGTTCGGCAAGGGATCGACGTGGAACCCGGGCGGCGAGGACGCGAACGGACGCTGCATCGCACCGATCTCCGTCACGACAAGCGGCATCAGCGGAACGATCACGGCGATTCCGCTCACGGGCGGCGTCCTCTTGAACGGGAACGTCCGGGCGAACGACACGATCCTCGTCACGCAAGGGACCCACACCCAGACCTTCACGGCGTCCGCCGCCACGACCTTCGGGGCGACGAGCATCTCGGTCAACAGCACGGCGGTCGGTTCCCCGTTCACGGCCGGGGCGACCGTCACCGACACATCCGCGCAGAGCTCGCTCGACTCGAATGCACCGACAGACAACGTCACGGCATTCCAGACCGCACATCATCTCTCCGGCGGCAAGCTCGAGCTCTTCCCCGTGAACGGCAACGGCACGATCGACCAGGCATCGGGTGCCTCGGAGCTGACGAAGTACAACGGCTCCAACTTCAACCGCACGTTCTACGTCGGGCTTTACCTGCCGGTGCCGGGTGGCTCGAACCAGAACGCGCTCCAGGGGCTCGCCTCGACTTTCGGCCTCACGTGGCACATCGACCAGTGAGAAGTCTGCGGTCAGGGAAGCGGTCGACCATGTGGCATCTGAAGAAGGTTCTGCTCAGCCTCACGGTGGTCGGGGTTGTGAGCTGCTTCACCATCACCGGCACCTTCGCCCTCCTGAACTCGGAGACGCAGAACACCCGCGGGAAGATCTCGTCGGGCACCTTGACGTTCAGCAACACGGTGAACACCAACGCTGCGTGCTTCTCGTACGGCGCAGGGAGCTCCGGCAACGCCAACGCGAACTGCGACGCACTCTTCGCGAACACGACGCAGATGTATCCGGGCACGGCCATCACTCAGAAGGTCACGATCACGAACGACGGCTCGATCAACGGCAGCGCGCTTTCCGTCTTCATGCCGAGCTGCACCATGGTCGCGACGCCCGGCGCCCCCAACCCGGGCGGCGGCAATCCGTGCGCCTCAGGTGGGGCGCAGATCTACATTCAGGAGACGAACTCGTCGTTCACCCCGACCAACTGCGTGTTCCCGGCGACCGCGCCGACGTGCGCGTTCTCCGCGAACACGATGTCGTACTTTGCGAGCGTCGCGAACACGGCAGCCTCCGCGTTCTCGATCGGAACCGGGCCTGCCGCGGGGGCTTCGCGCTACTTCCTCATCGGCATGCAACTGCCGGCCGGCGCGAGCAACACGCTGCAGGGCGAACAGGCCGTCTTCGGCTTCACCTGGCATTTGTCGACATGACCGACCCGGCCGTCATACTCTCCAGGAACGCGGTGGCCCCTGGCGAACATCCCGAGATGCAGACCATCCCAGAAGCCGAACTGACACCGCCTGCGCGCGAGTTGCCGAATCGTAACCCCAAGCTCGCCCTCGTCGGCCGGGTCGCGTCGTGGCTGCTCGTTGCCGCCGCCACCGCCATCGCCTTGGGACTGCTCGCTATCTCGATCGGGCCGCGGTTCCTTCCCTATCAGGCGCTCGTTGTCCGCTCGGGCAGCATGAGCCCGACGATCCCGACCGGCTCGGTCGTCTTCTACCGGCAGGTGACCGCGTCCAAGGTCAAGGTCGGCGACGTGATCGTCTTCAACAAGCCCGGGCAGCAGAACGAAAAGGTGACGCACCGCGTCTTCAAGATCTCCAACGGCCCGACCGGTCGCTACTTCACCACGAAGGGCGATGCGAACGGCGCACCCGACGACTGGCGCGTTCCGGCAGTCGGCACGGGTTGGGTCGCGAACTTCCACGTGCCGACCCTCGGCTACGTCCTCGCCGACCTCCAGTCCACCACCGCGCGGCTTCTCCTGCTGGTCATCCCGGCGCTCTTGCTCGGCATGATCACGCTGTACGAGATCTGGCGCGAACGAGAGCCCCGAGGGCGAGGCGCGTAGCCCTTGCGCACCAACGCCCTGCGGCGGGCGGTCAGTGCAGCTGTCGTCCTTGCGGCGGTAGCTCTGCTTCTCGGTAACGGGATCGTCGGTACGACCTCCGCTCTCTTCAACGGTGAAACCCAGAACGCCAACTCGGCGTTCGCCGGCGGTTGGATCGGCGCACCGAGCGCTGCGACCGCGACCGCGACCGGATACGACGTCGCACTGGCCTGGACAGTCGGCACGCACGGCCCCGTGACGGGACAGCAGATCTACGGACTGGACAACGGGACGAGCTCGAACTGCACCGGCGCTGCCTACTCGGTGCTCACGACGACGCCCGCGACGCTTGCTGCCGCCACGGCGACGTACACCGACCCGAGCCGGGGCACCGTCGCGAACAACGGCAACTGGTACTGCTACGAGATCATGAGCGAGTCCGCCACGTCGTGGACCGCGCCGTTCGACCTCGCCGCGATGCAGCTTGGCCTCGTGACAACGGCGATTCAGATCACGAACGTCGGAACGGCGAGCCGCATCGAGAAGAACGACACGATCAAATTGACGTTCAACCAGCGAACGAACGTCGGCACGGGCAACATCAAAGTGTGCGTCTACACCACGGGAGTGATTCTGCTCGGCGACACGGCCGGGGGAGGTGGCTGCGGCGCGGCGACGGACACGTACACGGTCGGCAAGCTGGTCGTGACGGGCGCGACGATCCCAAGCGCCCTCAGCTTCACGGCGTCGACGGTCACGCGCACGACAGTCGCTCCATGGACGATGACGATCACGCTCGCAGGAACGAACTCGACCGCGAACATGACCGGAACTGCGTCGTGGAAGCTGACCGGGTCGTCGAGCATCTTGTCGTTCGCGACGACACACCAGGCAACGATGTGCAGCGCCGCCGCGACGACGTGCCAGCCGACGACGGCCACGAACTTCTGAGCGCTGCGCAACCCTCGGCGGGATCGAGCGCCGGATGACTGAGCCCCGCACCTTGCGCTCTCCGAAATCGCACTCGAATACTCATCTCTATCGGGGTCGCTGGCTACACCTCGTCCTGGGACTGCTGGTCGCGGTCCTCGCCGTGACCTGGGCCGGCCAGCGGGCACAACACGGTGTCCTCGCCAACCTCGATTCGCGGCTGCGGGATGCGGGAGCCGGCGCGGATGCGGCGCTGATCACCGTCGAGGCCGAACAGCTTTCAGCGCTTCGTTCGATCACCTTCACGAGAGGCGTTGCGACGGCAGTTGCGAACAGAGACCCGGCTGCGATCAACAGGCTGGTGACGCCTCTGCACGCGAACTCGAATGTGCCGATGGTGGACGTTGTACGTCCCGACGGGCGAGTGCTGTTCGCGGTGCGCTCGAAGGGCGCACCCCGGCCTGCGGCCAGCCGCTCCGGCATGCGCGCGATCTCACAGTCGCTCCGCGAAGCACGCGGCGCGCGCGGCGGACGATTCACCGAGGTCGTGATCTTCAAGACCGGCCCTGCGTTCGTCAGCGTCGGCCCCTTGATGGACGGCAACAAAGCCGTCGGCGTCGTGCTCGTGATGACGCCCCTCGCTGACGTGCTTGGGCGGATCTCTCAGCAAGTCCGCGCGGATCTGACGGCGTACACCCCGGACGGGACGCCGATCGCAACCACCTCCGTCAACGATCCGCCGACGCTCGATCGCGACACCGCCCGAACTCTGATCGGCGGCGGCGCGATCACCATGCGCTACATCCACAGCAGCACGCGCGAAGCGCTCGGTCGTCTGATCGTCGACCACCAGCCCGACGCGGTGCTCGGCGTCTCGCTCCACGACAACAGCCCTGTGACCGGACGCGCAGTGCGGCTCTTCGCTGCACTCGGCTTGATCGCCACGGTGCTCATCCTGGCGACGTTCTGGGCGCGGATCAGGAACCGCGAGCGGCGATGACGCGCGTGCTCCTCGCCACCGCGCTCGCCGCACTCGGAGTCGCCACCGTCCCCGGCATCGCGCACGCCGCGAGTCCGCCGATCGCGCGGCCGAACCCGGCGCTCGTCAGCATTCAGCTCGATTACGTGAGCCCGTTGCACTCGGCGTCCGGAGGCATCGCCAGTCTCGACCCGCTCAACCCCGCCGTGATCGACCAGGCGGTCGCCGACCAGAACTACCTGGCCTACATCCGACGCGACGACCTCGGTGGGTTCGCGCCGGCGCCGATCGGAGGGCACGCTCTCTCGAGCGGCGGCCACGATGTCGTCGGCCGGAGCAGCAGCCAGAGCCAGATCCCGCAGTTCGACCAGGCGGCGAGCGGAACGGTGCAGGCGTTCGCGTTCACCGGCGAGCCGCCGGTGACAACTCCCGACCAGGGGCAACAGCCCGTCCCGGGCCTCGGCATCCCGCCGACGGTCCCGGCGCCGACGAACAGCAACACGACGCCGCCTCCGAACCAGGGCTTCGGCGGCCGCCCGCCAACAACAACGACGACGACAACAACAACAACGACAACGACCGACGAGACCCCCGGGACAACGACGGCTCCGACGACGACGCGCACCACACCGCCGCCGCAAACGACGACGACGACGACAACAACGACAACTCCGCCCACGACCACGACGACGCCCACGACCACGACATCGCCGACGACGACCGCGGAAGCGCCTCCGACCACAACGACAGGCGGTGGAGGCGCCTCACCGCCCCCGCCGTCCAATGCGTGCGGGACGATCGGCCTCTCAATCCACAGCAGCCTGGCCGGGTGCCGCATCTATGCGGTCAACATGGCGCCGGGCGACTCGGCCTTCGAGCGGATCACGATCAAGAATGAGGCGGATGTCCCGTTCACTCTCTTGTTGCGCGCGGGCGGCGCGCCGAACCGGCTGTGGGACGACCTCCAGATGGGCGTGTGGGAAGTCGGCGCGCCGGCCCCCTCACCGCTCCCGGCGCTCCTCTGGTGGACGCTGCAGGAGAACCCACTGACGACGTTGCAGCCGGGCGAATCCGTGACCTACCAGGTCGAGATCTCCCTGCCCGCGAGCGCAGGCAACGCCGACCAGGGCTACGCGGCCTCGATCGACTTCCACTGGCACGCGGCCGGCTAGCGCGATTTGGGAAATCCGCATAACCATGCGGGTCAAACCCCCCATCTGAGCGATTGACCTCCGCAGACGCCACTAGATAAAAAGGTCAGAGGCCTCGCAAGGGCATTCTTTTTGAGGGCAGCGCTTTTTCGGGAACGGCGGGACTGCGGACACATGGAGCTCTTACACCCCATTGCGGACGGGATTGCACTGCCTGCGCGCAGCACGTCGCGCATCGTGCGGCTGACGTTCCTCGTCCTGCTCTCGGCCTCGGTCATGGCCGCTTTCGGCGCCCACGCGGCGCTCGCGGCCGACCCGAGCGTAGTGCTGACGCTCAGCGGCTCCGCCGTCGCTGCCGACGCCCCGGTGACGATGACCGCGACGGTCACGAGCGCCGTGGGCTCCCCGACGGGAACGATCAGCTTCATCGATGCCGGTTCGCCGGCCGTGCCGCTCTATCAGGGGCCGCTCGTCCCTGCCGCCGGTTCGCTGAGCGTGACGGCTCAGTTCACGACCTCCGCGCTGTCGTCCAAGACGTACTCGATCTACGCGGAGTACGTCCCCGATCTCCCCGCACTCCTCGGCGGGCTTGCGAAGGTGGATTCGTCCGCCCAGACGCTGGCCGTCGGCACCGTTCCCCCCACGCTGCGACCCACGCAGGTCATCCTCGGCGCGCCGTCCGAGATCACTTCGACCGAGTTGGTCACGCTGACGGCCACTGTCACCGAGGTGCCGCCCGGTGGGATCCCCACGGGCACGGTGCAATTCGTCGACATGATCAGCGGCTCGCCGATCAGGCTCGGCCCCGGCGACGTCACGCTCGACAGCCACGGGGTCGCACAGATCGCCGTCTCCCTGTCCCCCGGCCCGCACCAGATCGTCGCGTCGTACAGCGGAGGCGGCATCGAAAGCCCCTCGAGCTCGCTGCCGACAGTCGTGACTTCCCACCCGCCGGTCGACGTGACGGTCACGACCAACACGACGGTGCACCTCTCCCCTTCGCCGATCGCCGCCGGCGACACGGTCACGATCACCGCGACGGTCGTGCAGACCGGTCCCGGGGCGCCGGCGCAACCGACCGGCCGGGTCACCTTCAGCTCCTACAGCATGTACGGCGACGACGTCTGGATCGGCGAGGCCGACCTCGGTACGGCCCCCGACGGCCTGAGCGCCGCGGCCAACCAGGCGATCATCCAGGTCAACACATTGCGGGCCGCCGAGTACTCGATCATCGCGTCGTACCGCGGCGACCTCTACGACAAGTCGTCGGGCGCGACGATCCCGCTCTCGGTCCTGCCGCCCCGGCCCGGAACGGCGATCCACTACACCGGGGACACGACCGCGGAGTTCGGCCATCTCGCCGTCCTGTCGGCGACGATCACCGACCTCGCCCACACCCCGCTCGCCGGCCGCGTCGTCACCTTCACGCTCGGCACACAGAGCTGCACGGCAACCGTCGGACCTGACGGCGGTACCTCGTGCTCGCTCACCGTGACCCAACACCCCGGCGACATGACTGTCTCGGTCAACGTCCCGCAAGACGTCACCACCCAGGCCGCGAGTGTCGACCGCCCCTTTGCTCTTGCGCCTCAGCCGACGTCGATTTCCGCTGTCGCGCGTCCCGGCGTGGGAGCCACGACGCTGACCGCCACCCTCCTCGGCGACACCGGTCCGCTCGACAACCAGCCCGTGACGCTCTCGCTCGACGCAGCCAGCTGCGCGGCGACCACGAATGCGGCCGGCGTAGGGACCTGCCTCGTCCCGCCGATTACCGGCCCCCTGACCGCGACGCTCGCCGCGAGCTACGGGGGCACGGCCGACTATCTGCCGTCGGCCTCGAGCGACACGGTGCAGCTCGTCCTCCCAACGACGTTATCGACGGTCGCGACCTATACGGGCGCCACGAGTGGCGAGTACCACGACCTCGTGCTCCTCTCCGGAACGCTCGCCGACTCGACCGGTGCGCCGCTCGGCGGGCAGCCGGTCACGCTGGCGATCGGCGCCCAGACCTGCACAACGACGACGAGCTCCGCCGGCAAGGCCGCTTGCTTGGTTGTGCTCACGCAGCCGTCCGGAAGCTACTCGGCGAGCCTGAGCTACACGGGCAACGTGAACTACCTGGCGACCACAGCGTCGGCTCCGTTCACGATCTCGCGCGAGCAGACGACCCTGGTCGCGAAGGTGGGTGAAGCGGTGATCGACGGCAACGCAATCTCGTTGAGCGCGATGCTCCTCGAGGACTCCGTGTTCCCGATCGAGAACCGCACGGTGACGCTCAAGCTTGGCACTGCGTCGTGCACCGCCACCACCGGCGTGCTCGGCTACGCGACGTGCACCGTGCCGCGCGCCGCGTCACTCGGTTCGTCGACATTCGCGGCGACGTTCGCGGGCGATACCTATTACCTCCCCTCATCCGCCACTCGCTCGACGATCGTCTGTGCCTTTCCCTCCGGCGGATCGTTCGTGATCGGCGACCGCGAATCGGGGTCGGTCACCTTCTGGGGCTCGCAGTGGTCGAGGCAGAACCAGCTCAGCCGCGGCGACGCGCCGTCGTCCTTCAAGGGCTGGACGCCGGGCGCGTTCGACTCGTCCTGGAGCGGCGACTGGTCGACCGATACCGGGAGCAGCGGGTCGCAGCCCTCCGGCACATTGCCGACCTACATGGCCGTGATTCAGACGAGCTCGTCACGCAAGTCAGGCTCGCGGATCTCCGGTGACACGGTGCACATCGTGGTCGTGAAGACCAATGCCGGGTACGCGCCGAACGCCGGCCACGACGGCACGGGCACCATCGTCGCGACCGTCCGGTAGCTCTCTCTCCTCCGGCTAGAAGACGGGCGTCTCGCGCCAGACGCCCCAGACCTCGCGGAAGGCGTCGCACATCTCGCCCATCGTGACGTAGGCGCGTGCGGCATCGAAGATCGGGCTCATCAGGTTGCGATCGCTGCGCGCAGCGTCGTCCTTGAGACGGGTGAGCGCCGCCTCGACGGCGGCCGAGTCGCGCCGGCCGCGCAGCTCTTGCACGCGCGCGATCTGCTCCGTCTCCAGGACCGGGTCCACGCGGTGAAGCTCAACCTCAGGTTCAGCTTTAAGCTGGTAGCGGTTGACGCCCACGACGACCCGTTGCTCCGCCTCGACCTCTTGCTGATACCGGAACGCCGCGTCCGCGATCTCGGCCTGGAAGAAGTTCTCCTTGATCGCGGCCACGACCCCGCCGAGCCTCTCGATCCGGTCGAAGTACTCGTAGGCCTGGCGCTCCAGCTCGTTCGTCAGATGCTCGACGTAGTACGAGCCGCCCAGCGGGTCGATCGTGTTTACGACGCCGGTCTCGTGCGCGATCACCTGCTGGGTGCGCAGCGCGATCCGGACCGCATCCTCGGTCGGCAGCGCAAGCGCCTCGTCGTAGGAGTTCGTGTGCAGCGACTGCGTCCCGCCGAGCACTGCAGCCATCGCTTCGAGCGCGGTGCGCACGATGTTCACCTCGGGTTGCTGCGCCGTCAGCGACACGCCGGCGGTCTGGGTGTGGAAGCGCATCAGCCACGAACGCGGATCCTTGGCGCCGTAGCGATCGCGTATCACCGTCGCCCAGATCCGTCGCGCCGCCCGGTACTTCGCGATCTCCTCGAAGAAGTCCAGGTGCGCGTTGAAGAAGAACGACAGCCTGGGCGCAAAATCATCGATGTCGAGGCCCCGCTCGAGCGCCCACTCGACGTAGGTGAACCCGTCCGCCAAGGTGAACGCGAGCTCCTGCGCCGCCGTCGATCCCGCCTCACGAATGTGGTACCCGCTGATCGAGATCGGGTGCCAGAGCGGCATCTCCTTCGAGCAGAACTCGACCATGTCCGTCACCAGACGCATGGACGGCTCCGGCGGAAAGATGTACTCCTTTTGCGCGATGTACTCCTTGAGGATGTCCGTCTGGATCGTCCCGCGGAGCTTGTCGCGCGGCACACCTTGCTCCTCGCCGACGCAGGCGTAGTACGCGAGCAGGATCGCCGCCGGTGAGTTGATCGTCATCGACGTCGAGACCTCGCCGAGCGGGATGCCCGCGAAGAGCGTCTCCATGTCCTCGAGGGAATCGATCGCGACCCCCTCACGCCCAACCTCGCCCAGCGACCGGACGTGGTCGGAGTCGTAGCCCATCAGCGTCGGCATGTCGAACGCCGTCGACAACCCCGTCTGCCCGTGCTCGAGCAGGTAGCGAAAGCGCTCATTCGTCTCCGCCGCCGTCCCAAAACCCGCGAACTGCCGCATCGTCCACAAACGACCTCGATACATCGACGGATACACACCCCGCGTGAACGGAAACTCACCTGGATAGCCGAGATCCCGCTCGTGCTCGACCTCGGCGATGTCGTCAGGGGAGTAGAGCGGTTCGTTCTCGATCCCTGACATCGTCGAGAACAACTCACCTTCCCGCTCCGGCAGCGCCCCGTAGGCCTCGCGCCAGCGCCGCCCACAACCGCTTGTCTCGTGCGGGTCGGCGTTGGGCGGATCTTCGGTCCTTGCCATTCCCAGAAGTCTGCCCGAAGCGGCCGCACGAAGCCTCGTCCGTCGCCAGCTCGTGGCTACCTCTACCTCAAGTAGAGGTATATCTAATTGCCGTTCTCCGGCCCCTCCGACGCGAATGGCTCAACCATCTGCCTGTCGAGCCGCGAGTGACCCTCCGAGTGATCTTGGTTTGAAGACGGTCTGAGTCCATGGGCACATCTCTAGGACTGGGCCGCCGCAGCCGATACGGGAGAGGATCTGCCGGCGTGGCCACGTGGGCAGTACGTAGGAGACGAGTTGGCGAATATCCATGGACTGCGGCACGTGGAGAGGCGCCCTGCGGAACCACGCGGGCGCCTTTGGCATGCCGTGCTCCGGAAGCCCCGCTCGCTCGCGATCCTCGGGCTGGCGCTCCTTGCCGGCGCACTCCTCGCCGGCCTCTATGCAGCCGGCGAGCTCGGCTCCAGCACTGGCCGCGCGCCGGTCGTCTCCCGCGCGCTCGGCCCCGACGATCCGGGCTTCACGCTGGATCGCCGCTGGGATGCACTGACCCGCGTCTCGATCGCGGGGACGGGCCTGCACGTCCGCCACGCAGGACTCTCCGTGAGGCTGACCGCGGCGGGGGCCGGCAACGCCGGCTGGACTCGTCATCGCCTCGGCGTCGACCGCCCCACCCCGTTCGGCCGCGAGTCGATCGTGGTCGCAGCCCCTCGAACGGAGGAGTACCTGACCGTCACCCGGCACGTGGGCACGCGCACGTGGCGGTGGCACCTGGCGACCGGGTTCTCTAAACCTCAGCTTGAGCCTGATGGCTCGATCGCGTTCGTCCGCGCCGGCCAGCGGGCCGGCGTTCGCGTGCTGCCGCCGCTCGTGTTCACCGCCGACGGCCGGGATGTCACCCCCGCCGGCGCGCGCTGGACACTCGAGCGGGCGGGCGGCGCGACGACCCTCGCCCTCCGCCTCGACGACACCTCGCTCCCGATCCCGTACGTGATCGATCCGATCGCGATCGTCGGCTCGCCGGGCACGACCGGGAGCACCAAGACCGGCTCCCCACTCGCGATCACCAAGCCGACGGGCGTCGCAACCGGCAACCTCCTGATCGCGACCATCTCCATGCGCGACACCACGGCGACGATCACTCCCCCCGCCGGTTGGACGCTCGTCACCCAAGCGACGTCGAACGCGACCACACGTCAGGTCGTCTACTCGAAGGTCGCCACGGCCGCCGAGCCCGCCTCCTACAGCTGGTCCTGGGCGGGCGGCACAGGGGCGTCGGACTCCTCCGGCGTGATGCTCTCCTACTCGGGCATCTGGGCCGGTACGGGCAGCAACATCGACACGTTCACGACGGCGACTGCGGTCGGCTCGACGACCGCCGCCACCGCAGCAGGCACGGCCGTGTACGCCCAGGACATGATCCTCGCGCTCTATGGCGCGGCCGGCCAGTCGTCGTTCACGACACCCGCCGGCATGACGGTCCTCAGCCCGGTTTCCTCGCAGAGCGGTGCCCCGGGCGTGCGCTCGTCGAGCGGCTCGTTCCAGGTGATCCAGGCCGCATCCGGTGCGATCGCGGCAAAGAGCTCGACGATCACGAGCGCCGACAACACCGCCATCATGGTCGCGATCCGCCCCGCCGCCGCCGCCGCGAGCGCCGCGAACTCGACGCTCACCTCGTCGCCGGCCTCCGTGCTCGCCGACGGCAGCACCACCGCCACGATCACCGCGACGATCAAGGACGCGAACGGCAACCCGTTGCCGGGCAAGGTCGTCACGCTAGCCAAGGGCAGCGGCTCGTCGACAATCACGACCGTCTCCGGGGCGACGGACGCAGCGGGCGTGGCGACGTTCACCGTGACGGATACGGCTGTTGAGTCGACCACCTACACGGCCACCGACACGACCGACACGGTGACGGTGACACAGACCGCCGCGGTGAACTTCACGGCGGGCCCTGCGACGCAGACGGTCTTCACGACATCTCCCGGCAACACGAACGGTGGCACGGCGTTCGGCGGGCAACCGGTCGTGAAGATCGAGGACGCGTTCGGCCACGTGATCACCACGGACAACACAACCGCTGTGACGCTGGCGATCGGCACGAATCCCTCGGGCGGAACCCTCTCGGGCTGCACGACGAATCCGATCACCGTCACCGCCGGCGTCGCGACCTTCGCCGGCTGCAAGATCAACAAGTCTGGCACCGGCTACACGCTCACCACCACGAACATCGCCGCGCTCACGAACGGCGTCTCGAGCGCGTTCAACATCACAGTCGGCGCCGCCACCCAGGTGACGCTCGCCACGTCCGGCTCAACCGCCGGCGGCGGGACGCGCACGTTGACGGCGACGATCCAGGACGCCGGCGGCAACACCGTCACCACCGACAACAGCACCCAGGTCACCTTCAACAAGAACTCCGGCACTGGCACCGCCAACTTCCCCGCAGCCGCCACCGCCTCGAGCGGCGTCGCAACCGGGACTGCGACCAACTTGTTGGTCGGGACGATGATCGTCGGCGCAACCACGTCGCCGGTGCTGACCGTCAACCTCGCTGCGAGCTACACGATCGTCGCGGGCACAGCCTCCCAGGTGACGATCACAACCACCGGCTCGACCGCCGGCGGTGGCTCGCGAACGCTCACCGGCACGATCCAGGACGCCGGCGGCAACACGGTCACCACCGACAACACGACGCAGGTCACCTTCAACAAGGCCTCCGGTACCGGCACCGCCAACTTTCCTGCCGCCGCCACCGCGGTCAACGGCGTCGCGACGGCATCCGCGACCAACGGGCTGGCCGGGACAATGGTCGTCGGCGCGACCACCACCCCGGTCTTGACGGTAAACAACGCCGTCAGCTACACGATCGTGCTCGGCGCCGCCTCGCAAGTCGTCTTCACGACATCGCCCGGCAACACGAACGGCGGCACGACATTCGCGGCGCAGCCTGTGGTCAAGGTCGAGGACGGCGGCGGCAACATCGTCACCACGAACAACACAGCGGTCGTGACCCTCGCGATCGGGACGAACCCGTCCTCGGGGACGCTGTCGGGCTGCACGACCAACCCGATCACGGTGACGGCGGGTGTCGCGACGTTCGCCGGGTGCAAGATCGACAAGGCAGGCACCGGCTACACGCTCACGACGACGAACGGCTCCGGCTTCGCCAACGGCTCGTCGAGTGCGTTCAACATCACAGTCGGCGCCGCCACCCTGGTGTCGCTCGCCACCTCCGGCTCGATCGCCGGTGGCGGCTCGCGCACCTTGACCGCGACGATCCAGGATGCGGGCGGCAACACGGTCACGACCGACAACACGACCCAGGTCACCTTCAACAAAAGCTCCGGCACCGGCACCGCCACCTTCCCTGCCGCGGCCACCGCCGTCAACGGCATCGCCACCGCCACCGCCACGAACAAGCTGATCGGGACGGTGGTCGTCGGCGCAACCACTAACCCGGTGCTCACCGTCAACAACGCGCCCAGCTACACGATCACGCTCGGCGCCGCCTCCCAGACCGTCTTCACCACCTCACCCGGCAACACAAACGGCGGCACCGCATTCGCCGCCCAGCCCGTCGTCAAGGTCGAAGACGCAGGCGGCAACGTGATCACCACCGACAACACGACCGCCGTCACGCTGGCGATCGGCACCAACCCCTCCGCCGGGACGCTGTCAGGCTGCACCACCAACCCGATCACCGTCACCTCCGGCGTCGCGACCTTCGCCGGCTGCAAGATCGACAACGCAGGCACCGGCTACGCGTTGACCACCACCAACACCGCCGCACTCGCCAACGGCGCCTCGGGTGCCTTCAACATCACCGTCGGCGCCGCAACCCAGGTCACGATCGCCACCTCCGGCCCGACCGCCGCCGGTGGCTCCCGCACCCTCACTGGCACGATCCAGGACGCCGGCGGCAACACCGTCACCACCGACAACACCACCCAGATCACCTTCAACAAGAGCTCCGGCACCGGCACCGCGAGCTTCCCCGCGGTCGCGACCGCGGTCAACGGCGTCGCCACCGCGACCGCGACCAACCTGCTCGCTGGGACGATGATCGTCGGCGCGACGACTTCGCCGGTGCTCACCGTCAACGTCGCCGCGAGCTACACGATCGTCGCCGGCGCCGCCTCGCAGGTGACGCTCGCGACCTCGGGCTCGACCGCCGGCGGCGGCTCGCGGACGCTGACGGCAACGGTGCAGGACGCGGGAGGCAATACGGTTACGACCGACAACACGACGCAGGTCACCTTCAACAAGGCCTCCGGCACCGGAACCGCGACCTTCCCGTCCGCGGCCACCGCCGTGAACGGGGTCGCGACGGCGACGGCAACGAACAAGCTGATCGGGACGATGATCGTCGGCGCAACCACCTCCCCAGCGCTGACGGTCAACAACGCCGCGAGCTACACGATCGTGCTCGGCGCGGCCTCCCAGACCGTCTTCACCACCTCTCCGGCCAACACGGGCGGCGGCGCCGCGTTCGCCGCCCAACCGGTCGTCAAGGTCGAGGACGCAGGCGGCAACGTGATCACGACCGACAACACGACCCAGGTGACGATCACGATCGGTACGAACCCATCCGCCGGGACCCTGTCGGGCTGCGCGACCAACCCGATCACCGTCAGCTCCGGCGTCGCGACGTTCGCGGGCTGCAAGATCGACAAGGCCGGCACCGGCTACACCCTCACCACGACCAACACCGCAGCACTCACGAACGGCACCTCGAGCGCGTTCAACATCACCGTCGGCACCGCCACCCAAGTCACACTCACCACCTCGGGCTCGACGCTCGGTGGCGGCTCGAGGACG
>DATBDB010000013.1:0-3191 GCA_036270155.1 Gaiellaceae bacterium | reverse complement strand
GTTGTCTGCTCGAGCGCCTCGATGACCTCCTTGTAGTTGTCGAGGAGGTCCCAGATGCGCTCCGACGCGTCGACGATGTCGTCGAAGTAGAGGTCGAGCTCCTCCGGGAGGAAGCGCTCGACGTCGCGCTCCAACACGCGCAGGGTCGAGCGCTCCGGCTTGATGATCTTCCGGTAGCTGATGATCTCCTGCTTCACGTTGGAGATGTCGCGCACGATCTCCTCGGAGCGGCCCTCGAACATCTCGTCCTCGATCGTGTCCAGCTTGTGGCCGATCTTGTCGAGGATCGGGAAGCAGTAGTCGAAGAGGTCGTCCAGCACCTCGTACAGCAGCCGGCCCGAGCCCTTCGAGAGCAGCTGCTCGCGGAACTGCTCGTCTTCCTCGCAGCGGCGGAAGAGCCGCGTGATCGACAGCAGCTCGACCGTCGGGAGCGTGACGAGGTAGTTCGGTCCGACGAACACGTCGAGTTCAGCGGCGTTGAGGCGCTGGATCGCGCGGTCGTAGACGGGGAAGTGGAGGACGGCGAAGAGGTAGCCCTCGTCGGTGTAGTCGTCGACCTTCGCCCGTTGACGCTTCGACATCACGTCCTCGACGTCGAGTGGATGCCAGCCGAAGCGCTCCGCCAGCTCCTGCGCGTGCATCAGCGTCGGCGAGTCGAGATGAATCCAGGTGAGGTCGGCCGCGCTGAGCTCAGCGGGCGGTGACTGCGGCGCCGAGGCGGTGACCACGGTGTCGCGCGCACGAGTGCGCCGGATGCGAGGCAGGCTCGGCATCGGTACTGAGCGGATCCTCAATCACTGGCATCAACGGCACGTTCGCCATTCTACCCGGCTTTCCCGCTCAATCCGCTGTGGCGACTGCGAGACGCGGCGTGCGCCGCAACGCTTCGGGGAGCACTCGCTCGAGCAGAAGGGCTGACAGGCCCGCCGCGAAGGCGGCGGCAGCGGCGATCAGCCAGACGCCGTGCGGCATGAGTGCGAGGGCAAAGCCTCCGGCTGCGCGTCCCACCGCACCGCCGAGCTGGAAGCCGAAGCCGTTGAGAGCGAGGTAGCGGCCGAGCAGGCCGGGCTTCGAGAGGTCGGCGATCAGCGCGTTCTGGATCGTGCCGTGGAAGCACTCGCCGAGCCCGAAGATCGTCAGCGCGAGCGCGAAGACCGCGGTGGCCGCCGAGCCGGTGAACCACCAGCCGCCGGCGAACACGATCAGCCACGACACGGCCCAGATCGTTCCCTCGACCGTGTACGCCGCCATCCGCCGGCGCCCCTCGAGCCACTTCGCAACCGGCAGCTGCGCGACGACGATCACGAGTGTGTTCGCGAGGAAGCACAGCCCGATGCCTCGCTCGTTCACGCGCGCGACGTTCTTCGCGAAGGCCGGGAAGATGTCGCCAAGCAGCGAGAAGCCGATCGCGACGAGCGACGCGTTCATCACGATGTAGGCGAGGAAGGTCTTGTGCCGCAGCACCTGTCGATAACCCGCGGCGGGCGCATCCGCTTCGCGCACGACGCGCGGTGGCGAGGGCACGAACCACAGCGCGAGGATGTATCCGCCGAAGGTCAGCGCGTCGATCATGAACAGCATTTCGTACGAGCTCGGATGCGAGGTCGTCGCGATCAGGCCGCCAACGACACCGCCGACGCCGATACCGAGGTTGTTGAGCACGGTTGCATCGCATACGCGTTGTGGCGCGACTCGCGCTCGCTGAGCGCGGCGACCATCGTCGCGTGGCTCGGCCAGAAGGAGCCGTTGCCGAGACCGGCGAGGATCGCGGCCGCGAATGCGGCCGGCACCGAGTGGACGAACGCAAAGCCGCCGAAGCCCGCCGCCGAGACGAGCATCGAGGTGACAAGCACGATGCGCGGGCCGAGGTGGTCGATCAGCGTGCCGGACAGGGGGCCGGCCGCGAGCCCGGCGACCGACGTCGCTGCAAGGACAAGCCCGGCCGTGCCGAGCGAGATCCCGCGCACGTTGTGCAGGTAGATGAGCAGGAACGGAAAGACGACGCCGTTGCCGAGCGCGTTGAAGAAGCTCCCGGAGAGCAGCGTCCACAACTGCCGCGAGAGTTGCGGGTTCAGGCTCGCGAGGTAGCGCCGCACCGAGGCGAGGGTATCGTCGCAGGGTGGAAGCACGAGGTTCAGGAGTGCAGTGGTGGGAGATGCGCCCCGCGCAGAGCCTCAAGGCTGCGAGCTACGTCTGTCCGTTGTGCGACGGGATGCTGCACGCAACGAGCGAGCACGCGTTGATCGCTCCGGAAGGCGACCTGTCGAAGCGGCGCCACGCGCACACGGAGTGCGTCGTCGCGGCACGCAAGCGTGGCGAGCTCCCGACCAGGGACGAGTTCAGGAAGGGCTCGGCGAAGCGCGACCGTCGTCGCTGAGCGACGAGGTGTCGTGCGCCGCGACGCGCACCTCGAGTGCAGCGTCGCGGCGCCCGTCCGCCTTTGGGTCTCACTTGACCGTGAACGATCCCTTCATGAACGTCGAGTGCGGATCGCAAATGAACTTGTACGTTCCCTTCCGCAGCGTCACGCGCCAGACGACCGTGCCCGTGCCACTGACCGAGGTCGTCTTATTCACGCCAGGCCCGTAGAGATGGAAGTCGTGATCGCTTGCTTTGTCGCGCACGGTGATCGTGTAGGCGCCGGCGGTGAGCGCTGTGACCTTGCGTCCGTTCGTGGTGAGCACGATGGTGTCTTCGGGACCGACCGTGCCCACGAGCGAACGGGTCGAGGTGCCGGCGCTGGCGCGCGGCAAAGCGATCGCCACACCCGCCGCGAGCACGGCGAGGCCTACAAGTGCATTACGCATCATTCGGTTTACCTTCCGTCGATTGCTGATTCGCGTGAGCGTAGAAATGCGTGCCTGACCGTCACCTGAGTGGGCACGTTGACTCTTGTGCGGCGTCGCTCTTGCCGATCCTGAAAGACCTTCTCAAGGAGTCACGCGGCGGTCTTCGGGAACTTCGTGTTCCCGACATCCTGCGCGTCGACCGGATCTAGCTCTAGGAACGTCGAGTGCGCCCGGTCGCTGACCCTTGTGCGGCGTAGGTCTTGCCGGCTTGTGAAGAGGCCGCGTAGTCTTGCCCCGCTTTAAAGAGGCCGATCTTGGAGTGCGCCCGGCGGGATTCGAACCTGCGACCTCTCGCTCTGCGTTTGGGGATCAGACGAGCGCTCGTTGACCTTGTGCGGCGTA
>DATBDB010000012.1:0-3866 GCA_036270155.1 Gaiellaceae bacterium | reverse complement strand
ATCTGGGCCGCCTGGTTCGCACGGGCCTGTGACTTGTCCGCTGCGAGCGGTGGCACCGAGACGTAGTACTCGGCGCACGGCGACGGGCTTTGGGCGAGCTTCGTCGCGAGCCGCATCCAGTCCGTCTGGGCGTAGAAGACGACCCGTGCCGGGCGGCACGACGCATCCGAGAACGAGCGCGCGTGCCGATGTGCACGAGCAACTTCCGTCCGCCACAGCTTTTGCGTCGCGGCAGGCGTGAGCGACGGCACCGGCTTGGCAGCAAGCGCCGACGGAACGATCGCGAGCGCGCCCGCGAGCACGAACAACAGCTTCCTCATGAATGACCCCTCCGAGATTCCTACGACCCTGACCTTGGGCGGCCCCCCGGAATCCGCGGTCGGGCATGGTAGCGGCGGTTTCGCGGATCCGTTTGCAGTTCCCGACATCCGTCCTGACCCATCAGCTAGATTTGAGGTAACCGCGGAAAGGAGGTGGTCCGGCGTTGGAGATTTCAAGTACGGGCAGTGGAGGTACCAGCTCGTAGAGGCGTGTCCCCGTGACCTGACGGGAATCGTCTAGCCAGCGTGGGGGACTCGCATACGCGCCGCCTTAACCGGCCGGAAGCGCCTCTACGAAGTCCAAGCTGGTTACCGCTTTAAGGGCCCCCTCACCGGGGCCCTTATTGTTTTTTGGCTCTGCTTGGTTTCCCACCTTCGTCTTTAATCCCACGGTGAACAGGATCGAGTGGGTGATCGAGAACTGCCGGCTGCTCGCCGCGATCGGCACGGAGCACGACCGGACGCAGCCCTTCGCCGGGCTGACGATCGGGACCGGCATCCATCTCGAGCCCAAGACGGTCGCGCTGCTCCTGACGCTGCAGCGCGGCGGCGCCGCAGTGGTGGCGACCGGGAACCTCAATACGACCCAGCAGTCCGCAATCGACTACCTGGCCGCGCGCGACGTGCGCGTGATCGGCGGCCCGACGCGCGATCCGGCGGAGCACGACCGCTACCTCTGGGAGCTCGTCCGCGAGCGGCCGCAGTTGCTCCTCGACAACGGCGGCGATCTCTTTGTCCGCTATCTCGAGGAGCCGTATGACGGGCTGCTCGGCGGCACAGAGGAGACGACGTCGGGCCGCATGCGCCTCGAGCCGTTGCGCGACCGCATCGGCCTGCCGGTGCTCGTGATCAACGACAGCCCGATCAAGCAGTTCGCCGAGAACCGTCACGCCGTCGGTCAGAGCGTGCTCGAGTCGTTCATGCGCATCACCAACAAGTCCACGGGCGGCAAGCGCGTGAGCGTGTTCGGCTACGGCGCGTGCGGTAAGGGTGTCGCGGCGAACTTCCGCAACGCCTACTCGATCGTATCCGTGGTCGAAAGAGATCCAATCCTGCGGCTCGAGGCGATGCTCGACGGCTTCCTCGTTCCCGACCGCGACGAAGCGCTGCGCACCGCAGACGTCGTGATCACCGTCACCGGCGCGGAAGGTGTCGTGACCGCCGCCGACCTCCCACTCCTGAAGGACGGCGCGATCCTCGCGAACGCCGGGCACTTTCCCTGGGAGATCGACGCCGTGGGAATCGAAGCCGCCGCGGACGGCCGCGTCACGGTGCTCACGGGCGGCCACATGGTGAACCTCGCGGGACCGCACCCGCTCGGCAACTCGATCGAGTCGATGGATCTCGGCTTCGCGCTGCAGGTTCGCTGCCTCGAGGCGGTGGCAACGGGCGCCGCCGGCCCCGAGTCGTGCGTCGTTCCGGTGCCGAGCGCGATCGACGAAGCCGTCGCCGGCGCCTTCGTCGACCTGTAGTTACCCCGCGCGGCGGATCTGCTCGTCGAGCGCGACGAGCGGGAGCTGGAAGGTGTCGACGGCATCGGAGCGGGAAGCGGCGTTGTCGCCCGCTTCGATCATCGCGATCTGGTCGGTGGTCAGCGGGGCGCCGGGCGCCCACTGGGTCAGCTTCGCGCCGGTGCGCGCGAGCCCCGGCGGGATGTGCACGAGCTTGCGTCGCTTCCCGAGCACCTTGGCGATCCTCAGGTAGAGCTCGTTCCAGGTCACGATGTCCGGGCCGCCGATCTCGAACGTACGGTTCGCAGCCTGCGGATGGTCGACACCGCGCGAGAAGTACTCGGCCACGTCCTCGACCCAGATCGGCTGGATGCGCTGCAATCCCGAGCCGATCACCGTCACGACCGGCGAGTAGCGCACTTGCTTGATGAAGAGCGGCAGCGCGCCGCCGTCGCGTCCGAAGACGAAGCTCGGACGGAAGACCGTGTACTCGAGGCCCGACCGCGCTGCCTCCTGCTCCATCGCCCACTTCGCGGCGAAGTAGGGGACGGTGTCCTTCGTCGTCTCGCTCGTGCCGAGCGCGCTCATCAAAACGAATCGCTCGACGCCTGCGTCCTTCGCCGCAGCGATGAGGTTCTTCGTGCCCTGCGTCATGACGCGGTGGAAGTCGCTCGGGCTGCCCTTGAGGATCGAGACGAGGTGGACGACGTGCGTGCAACCCTCGACGGCGGCGCGCAGGCTCGGAGGATCCGTGACGTCCCCGCTCGCCAGTTCGGCGCCCCACGCCACGAGCTGTGGTGCGCGTGCGGGGTGACGCACGAGCGCTCGCACCTCGCGTCCTTGCGCGCGGAGCGCGTGCACCACCTTTGGCCCGATGAAGCCGGTGCCGCCGGTGACGAGGACTTTCATTGCCCCTCGGACCGGTGTTCGAAGTTCTTCCAGTAGCGGCTCGGCGTCGGGCCGCGCTGGCCCTGGTACTTCGAGCCGAGCGAGCCGGTGCCGTACGGCGTCGACGTCGCCTCTGTGAGCTGCATGAACGAGATCTGCCCGATCTTCATCTCGTGATAGATCGTGATCGGGAGGTTCGCGACGTTCGAGAGCTCGAGCGTCACGTGCCCGTCCCAGCCCGGGTCGATGAACCCGGCGGTGGAGTGGATCAGGAGCCCGAGCCGGCCGAGCGAGCTCTTGCCCTCGAGTCGCGCGACGAGATCGTCAGGGAGCGACACGCGCTCGAGCGTCGAGCCGAGGACGAACTCGCCGGGGTGGAGGATGAACGGCTGGTCGCCCTGGATCTCGACCTCCTCCGTCAGCTCCTCCTGCGGCTGCTTGACGTCGATGTACGGGTAGCGCGCGTTGTGGAAGACGCGGAAGTACTTGTCGACGCGCACGTCGACGCTCGACGGCTGCAGGAGCGAGTCGTCATACGGGTCGATCCCGATGCGCCCCTCGGCGATGAGCCTTTCGATGGTGACGTCGCTCAGTACCACAGGCTGATTCTTCCATCAGCGCGTCACCGAGCGCGCGGAGTCCCTTCAGGAAGGCTTCCTGCTCCTTCGTGTCGAGCGTCGCAAGTGCCTGTTCCAGCGGCTTGCTGCGCTGTTCGAGCCACGAGCGCACGCTCTTCGAGGTTCGCGGGCTGAGGGCGACGACCGTGCGCCGCCGGTCCTCCGGGTCCTCCCGACGTTCGACAAGGCCGTGATCCTCGAGGTCGCGCGTCAGCTTGCTCGCCGCCGGCAGCGAGAGGTCGAGCTCGCGCGCCAGTTCGCCGACGCTCCGCTCGCCCTCGGTCCCGATCTGCGCGAGCAGGCCCACGTGGCGTCGCCCGAGGGGTGGATCGCCGCTCACGAGCTCCAGCAGCTCCGGCGTGGGGCGGCGGCGGGCCCAGAGCCCGCGCATCACGTTCCGCAGCAGGCGGCGCAGCTCGCTCAACTGCTCGTCGTTGGTTATCATCCGGTAACTATTATCGGGAGTGAAGAGAGGGGGTGAATCTACCTATGTGTGGATCACACGGACACCGCCACGGCCGGCGCGGCTTCCCGGACCGCGAGCAGCTCGTCGAGCGCCTGCAGCGCTACCAGGAGCACCTCGACGCCGA
>DATBDB010000011.1:0-6934 GCA_036270155.1 Gaiellaceae bacterium | reverse complement strand
CGGCAAGCATCAGCACCCGACGCAGGCGCTGCTCGACCTCTACACGATCCGCGAGGCGTTCGGCCGGCTCGACGGCCTCCAGGTTGCGATCGTCGGAGACTCCATGCACTCGCGCGTCGCGCGCTCGCTCGTGCAGGCGCTGCGGCTCGTCGGTGCGGAGGCGATCCTCGTCGGCCCGCCGGCGCTCCTGCCCGAAGGGCTCGCGCCGACCTCGCACGACATCTCCACGATCGCGGATGCCGACGTCGTCTACGTCCTGCGCATGCAGCGCGAGCGGATGCTCGAAGGCGCGAACTTCGTTCCGTCGCTGCGCGAGTACACCGCGCAATGGGGGATCACCCCCGAGCGTGTGCGCGACGGCCAGCTGGTGATGCACCCAGGCCCGATGAACCGCGGCGTCGAGATCGACGCCCGCGTCGCCGACAGCGACGCGGCGTTGATCGTCGATCAGGTGCGGTCAGGGCTGATCGTGCGCATGGCGGTGCTCTACGACCTCCTGACGACCGGCCCGGTCGCGGTCGAGACCACGGTGGAGGTGGCGTGATGCTCGCGGGACGCACGGGAACGGACAACATCGTCGTGCGCGGCGCGCGCCTGCTCGATCCCGTCGAAGGGATCGACACGGCGCTCGACGTTCGCATCGACAACGGCGTGATTGCCCAAATCGGCGAGAACCTCGACACGAACGACCATCGCGTGATCGAGGCATCGGGCCTGACCCTTGCCCCGGCGTTCATCGATCCGCACGTGCACCTGCGCACGCCCGGCCGCGAGGACGAGGAGACGATCGCCAGCGGGACGGCAGCCGCCGCGGCCGGGGGCTACTGCGCGATCCTCGCCATCCCGAACACCGACCCGGTGATCGACGACGCCGACGTCCTGCGCGGGCTGCGGGCGCGCGCGGACGAAGAGGCGCGCATTCCGGTCGGCTTCCTGGCCGCGGTGACCAAGGGCCAGGACGGGTCCGAGCTGACCGAGATGGCCGCACTCGCCGATGCGGGCGCCGCCGGCTTCACCGACGACGGTAGGCCCGTTGCCTCCGCCGGTGTCATGCGGCGCGCGCTGCAGTACAACGCCGTCACCGGCCGGATGATCGCCGTGCATTGCGAGGAGGGGTCGCTGACGCGCGGCGGTCACGCACACGCCGGGGTCGTCGCAGCGGAGCTCGGGCTCGGTGGCTGGCCGTCGCTTGGCGAGAGCCTGATGGTCGCGCGCGACCTCGACCTGGCCGCCGAGACGGAGCAAGCGGTGCACCTGATGCACCTCTCGGCCCGCGAGTCGGTCGACCATCTCCGCCGCGCCCACGAGGCAGGGACGCGTGGCAGCGCCGAGGCGACGCCGCATCACCTCTGCCTGACCGACGAGGCAATCCGCACACTGGACGCGAACATGAAGATGAATCCGCCACTGCGCACCGAGGACGACCGTGCGTCGCTGATCGATGCGCTCCGCGACGGGACGATCGCCGCGATCGCGACCGACCACGCTCCGCACTCGCCGGAGGAGAAGGACGTCCCGTTCGAGGCGGCGCCCTTCGGCGTGACCGGCCTCGAGACGTCGTTCGCCTCGCTCTACACGTATCTCGTCGAACCGGGCGTGCTGACGCTCGAGACGGTGCTCGAGCGGATGTCGGCCGGGCCGGCCGCGATCTTCGGGCTCGACCGGCCGCGCATCGCGGTCGGCGCGCAAGCCAACCTGACGCTGATCGACACCGAGGCCAGCTGGCGGGTCAAGGTGGAGCGGTTCCACTCCCGGTCGCAGAACTCGTGGCTGCTCGGCAAGCGCCTACACAGCCGCATCCGGCTGACGATCGCCGCAGGCAGAGTGGTGCACGAGCTATGAACGTAGGCTCGATGGAGTCATCGAAAGGACAGGGCGGTTATCTGGTGCTCGAAGACGGCACCGTCTTCGAGGGACAATCGGTCGGCGCGGAGGGGCACGCGTTCGGCGAGGCGGTCTTCACGACGTCGATGAGCGGCTACCAGGAGACGGCGACCGATCCGAGCTTCGAGGGGCAGATCGTCACCTTCACTGCGCCGATGGTCGGCAACTACGGCGTCGAAGAGGCGCGGTCGGAGTCGAAGCGTGCACACGCGAAGGCGGTCGTGATGCGCGAGGCACGCGGGCCGCAGTGGACGGACTGGCTGCACGAGAACGGGCTCGTCGCCCTCACCGGAGTCGACACGCGCTCCCTCGTCCTGCATCTGCGTGACGCCGGCGCGATGCGCGCGGCGGCAGTCAGCGGCGACGCGTCGATCGATGAGGTGCTGACGGCGGTGCGCGCCCAGCCCGAGATGGCCGGGGCGGCACTCGTCGCAGACGTCTCGACGAAGGAGCGCTACACGTACACGGACGAAGGCTCCGTCCGGGTCGCGGTCGTCGACTACGGCTGCAAGCGCTCGATCCTGAGGCGGGTCGCGGCGAACGGCGCCGCGGTCGACGTCTTCCCGCACGATGCGGATGCGGACGCGCTCACCGAGTACGACGGCGTTCTCCTCTCGCCGGGCCCCGGCGATCCTGCGCCGCTGACGGATGAGGTGCAACGGCTGCAGGAGCTGCTCGGGCGCGTGCCGGTGCTCGGCGTCTGTCTCGGCCACCAGTTGCTCGCGCTCGCGACCGGCAAGGAGACGTTCAAGCTCCCCTTCGGCCATCGCGGCGCCAACCACCCGGTGATCGACCACCGCACACGGGGCGTGATCGTCACCTCGCAGAACCACGGCTTCGCCGTCTCCGCCGGGGACGAGACTGGCGTCACGCACAGCTCACTGTACGACGGCACCGTCGAAGGGCTCGCGTATCCGGAGCTCCGCGCGCGGTCGGCGCAGTTCCACCCCGAGGCTGCCCCCGGGCCGCACGACGCGGCCTCGATCATCGGCAACTGGATCGACGAATTGAAGGCTGCGTAATGCCGAGGCGGAACGACATCGAGTCGATCTGCCTGATCGGCTCGGGCCCGATCGTGATCGGGCAGGCGGCCGAATTCGACTACGCAGGCTGCCAGGCGCTGAAGGTGCTGCGCGCGGACGGGTTCCGGACGATCGTCATCAACTCGAACCCGGCGACGATCATGACCGACCCCGGCTTCGCCGACCGCACGTACCTCGAGCCCCTCGACGTCGAAGGCGTGAGCGCCGTGCTCCGCCGCGAGCGTCCCGATGCGCTGCTCGCGACGATGGGCGGCGGCACCGCGCTGAACCTCGCGCGCGAGCTGGAGGAGTCCGGGATCCTCAACGAGCTCGGTATCGAGCTGATCGGCGCGCGGCTCGACGCGATTCAGCGTGCGGAGGACCGCGAGCTCTTCAAGGCGACCGTCGAGGGCTGCGGGCTGAAGGTGCCCACGTCGCGCATCGTCACCTCGCCCGACGACCTGCTCGGCGTGTCGCTGCCGGCTGTCGTGCGGCCCGCGTTCACGCTCGGCGGGCATGGCGGCGGTTTTGCCTACGACGTCGAGCAGCTGCGCGCGCAGGTCGAGCGCGGGATCCAGGAATCGCCGATCGGCCAGGTGCTCGTCGAGGAGTCCGTGCGAGGGTGGGACGAGTTCGAGCTCGAAGTCGTGCGCGACCAGGCCGACAACGTCGTGATCGTCTGCTCGATCGAGAACCTCGACCCGATGGGCGTGCATACGGGCGACTCGGTCACGGTCGCGCCGCAGATGACACTGAGCGACGAGGCCTACCAGGAGCTGCGCGACGCGGCGATCGCCGTCATCCGCGCCGTGGGGGTCGACACCGGCGGCTCGAACATCCAGTTCGCGCGCGACCGCGACACGGGCGACATCCGTGTGATCGAGATGAACCCGCGCGTGTCCCGGTCGTCGGCGCTCGCGTCGAAGGCGACGGGCTATCCGATCGCGAAGGTCGCGGCCAAGCTCGCTGTCGGCTACACGCTGGATGAGATCCCGAACGACCTGACGGGCACGACGCCGGCGAGCTTCGAGCCGACGCTCGACTACGTCGTCGTCAAGATCCCGCGCTTCGCGTTCGAGAAGTTCCCGGGCGCCGACCGCACACTCGGCACGCAGATGAAGGCGGTCGGCGAGACGATGGGCATCGGCCGCACGTTCATCGAGGCCTTCGTGAAGGCAAAGCGCGGGCTCGAGGGCGACTTCGAGTGGGAGCCCGAAGACATGCACCCGTGGTTCGTGCGCGAGCTTGAGCAGCTCGAAGTCGAGGAGGCGCGCCAGCAGGTCGAGCGCCCGGTCTACCGGCGCATCGACTCCGTCGCCGGCGAGGTCGAAGCGCCGTCGAACTACTACTACGCGACCTGGAACGAACAGGACGAAGGCGCGCCGGAGGGTGACACGAAGCGGGTCGTCATTCTCGGCTCCGGACCGAACCGGATCGGTCAGGGCGTCGAGTTCGACTACTGCTGCGTGCACGCGGTGCAGACCTACCGCGACCTCGGCTACGAGGCCGTGATGATCAACTGCAACCCGGAGACGGTCTCCACCGACTACGACACGTCGAACCGCCTCTACTTCGAACCGCTCGACGAGGCGTCGGTGCTCGCTGTGCTCGAACGCGAGCGGCCGGACGGCGTGGTGATTCAGTTCGGCGGCCAGACGCCGCTTAAGCTTGCACGCGCGATCGAAGCGGCCGGCTTCTCGATCCTCGGCACGCCGTTCGACGCGGTCGACCTCGCGGAGGATCGCGAGCGTTTTGGGAAGCTGCTCGCCGACCTCGGCATCCGCTGCCCGGACTGGGGAATCGCGCGGTCCGGTACCGAGGCGGCCGCGATCGCGCACCGCATCGGCTACCCGGTGCTCGTGCGTCCGTCGTACGTCCTCGGCGGCCGTGCGATGCGTGTCTGCCATCGCGCGAACGAGGTCGTCGACGCCTTCCACGGCGTGGACGGCCCGACGCTCGTCGACCGCTTCCTGGAGCGCGCGATCGAGATCGACGTGGATGCGATCTGCGACGGCGAAAACACGTACGTCGGAGCGATCATGCAGCACGTCGAGGAGGCCGGCGTGCACTCCGGCGACTCCGCCTGCGTGCTCCCGGCTCAGTCGCTGAGCGGCGCCGCCTCGGCCGAGATCGCGTCGATCGTCAAGCGGCTCGGGCCTGCGCTCGGAGTCGTCGGGCTGCTGAACGTGCAGTTGGCGGTCGTCGACGAGGAGGTCTTCGTGCTCGAGGTCAACCCGCGTGCCTCGCGGACCGTCCCGTTCGCGTCCAAAGCGACCGGCGTCAACCTCGTCGCGGCGGCCTGCCGGCTTGCCGCGGGGGAGACAAT
This sequence comes from Gaiellaceae bacterium, assembly GCA_036270155.1. Classification (GTDB taxonomy): domain Bacteria; phylum Actinomycetota; class Thermoleophilia; order Gaiellales; family Gaiellaceae; genus PALSA-600. The sequence continues at coordinate 1,702 of DATBDB010000011.1, read as the reverse complement.
TGCAGATCTGAACCTGCCCGCCGAGCGGCCGCCGCGCCAGGTGAGCGTCAAGGCGGCGGTTCTGCCGTTCGCGCGGTTCCCAGGCGCCGATCCGGTGCTCGGCCCTGAGATGCGTGCCACCGGCGAGGTGATGGCCAGCGCAAGCGACCTGCCGACCGCGTTCGCCAAGGCGGAGCGCGCCGCGGGCCGCTCGCTGCCGTCTGACGGTTCTGTCTTCCTGTCGGTGCGCGCCGATGACAAGGCGGCGGCGATTCCCGTCGCCGCGGCGCTTGCCGGGCTCGGGTTCCAGCTCGTTGCGACGCGCGGCACCGCTCGTTCGCTCCGAGGCGCCGGGCTCGAGGTCGAAGAAGTGCGGAAGCTGAACACGCCCGGCGAAGGGGCGAGCGTCGTCGACCTGATCAAGCGCGGCCGCTGCGACCTCGTCGTCAACACCCCCGAGGGCGGGTCAGGTCCGCGCACGGACGGTTACCTGATCCGCGAGGCGGCGCTTGCGGCGCGCATCCCCTGCATCACGACGATCGCCGGCGCGGCGGCGGCGGTGCACGCCATTGCGAACGCGCGCTCGGAGACCGCCCTCTCGCTCCAGGAGCGGATCGATGTCGAGACCTCGGCGCGAGCGTCTTAGGGTCACCGGCGTCGAAGACGTCGGGCCGTACGCGCTCGTCCGCGTCGACCGTGGCGGCCTCGAGCCGGGCGTGCCGGGGCAGTTCTTCATGCTCGAAGCGCCCGGCCGCGTGCTGCCGCGCCCCATGTCGCTCTGTCTCGCCCCGCGTGGCGAGCTCGGCTTTCTCCTCGATCCGATCGGGCCGGGCACGCAGGCGCTTGCGTCGCTCCTTGCAGGCGATTACATCCACGTCTTCGGGCCGCTCGGCAACGGGTTCCGTCTCGACGTCGCCCGCCCGTTGCTCGTCGCCGGGGGCATCGGCATCGCACCGCTGCCGTTTCTCTCCGAGGCGCTCGAGCATCCGCCGGCGGTACTCGGCTTCCGCTCCGAGCACCACGCGGAGGCAGCCGCGCTGCTTCCGAATGCTGAAGTTGTGATTGACCCGACCTTCGTTACGGAGGTCATGCCCAGCGGTCGCGACGTGCTCGCATGCGGTCCCGAACCGATGCTCGAGGCGGTCCGCACGCTCGCTCCGGACGCGCAGCTCGCGTGGGAGGCGCCGATGGCCTGCGGCTACGGAGCGTGTTACGGGTGCGTCGTCGAGGTCGACGGAGAGCTGAAACGGTTGTGCGTCGAGGGGCCGGTGCTGTGCTTCTCCTGAACGCGAGCGGGTGCCTTGACGCACTCACCGCACCCGACGTCGCGTCGTCGCTGGACGCGTTCGTGACGAAGACGGTGACACCCGAGCCCCGCAAGGGGAACGTGCCGGTACGGATCGCGGAGACCGACTTCGGAATGTTGAACGCGATCGGTTTGGCGAATCCGGGACGCGATGTTTTCCTCGCGGAGACGTTGCCGCGATTGCGCGCGTTGAACGTTCCGTTGTGGGTGTCGGTGGGTGGGTTCGCGGCACACGAGTACGCGGAGACGTGTGCGCAACTCGATGGCGTGACGATCGAGTTGAACCTCAGTTGCCCGAACGTCGACGAGGCGCCGGAGTCGGCTGCGGAGATCGTCGCGGCCTGTCGTGAAACGACTGCAAACGCGCTCTACGCCAAGGTTTCTCCGCACTCATGGGACATGGGCGAGACGGTGCGC
>DATBDB010000010.1:0-9550 GCA_036270155.1 Gaiellaceae bacterium | reverse complement strand
GATCCCGTGGCTGCGCGGCAAGGACGGCCGCTTGCAGATGGTGATCGACTGGCGCGACCCGGCCGTCAAGCAGGTCTTCAAGCTGATGCTGCCCGTCACGCTCGGGCTCGGCCTGATCAACATCAACGCGCTGATCGACGGGATCATCGGCGGCTGGCTCGTGAGTAAGAACGCCCCGGCGACGATCGACAAGGCGTTCCGTATCTACATGCTTCCGCAGGGCGTCTTCTCGGTCGCCGTCGCGACCGTGCTCTTCCCGTCGCTCGCGCGGTTCGCCTCACGGCGCGACATGACCGGGTTCCGCGACACGACGACCCTCGGCGTGCGCCAGATCGCGTTCCTGCTCGTCCCGGCGAGCATCGTCACCGCGGTCCTGGCCGAGCCGCTGACCCGGCTGATCTACCAGCGCGGGGCGTTCACTCCCGACCAGACGCCGATCGTCGCCGCGTGCCTCGCGGCGCTGACGCTCGGCCTCACGTTCAACGGGACGATGCTGATGCTGAACCGCGCGTTCTTCAGCCTCCAGGAGAACTGGATCCCGACGTCGGTCGCACTCGGCAACCTCTTCTTCAACGTCGTGCTCGACCTCGCGTTCTCGCCGCTCGGGATCTGGGGCATCCCGCTCGCGACGTCGGTCGTCAACATCGCGGGTACCGCTGCGCTCCTCATCCTCTTCCGGCGCCGGCTCGGCCGGATCCAGTTCGCCGAGATCTGGAAGTCGTTCGTGCGCGTCTTCATCGCCGCTGTGGTCGCCGGCGTCGTCGCGTTCGCTGTCTGGAAGCCGCTCGACGCGGTCGCCGGGCGCTCGCTGGGTGGGCAGCTCGTCTCCCTCGTCCCGGCGCTCGCGGCGGCCGTTGCGGCCTACCTCTTGGCCGCTCGCGCGCTCCGAGTGCGCGAGATGCAGGCGCTACTCTCCTTGCGGGGCCGCTTGCGCCGCGGCTGACCGCTATGGACCAAGAACACATCCGCAATTTCTCGATCATCGCGCACATCGACCATGGCAAGTCGACGCTCGCTGATCGCATCCTCCAGCTGACGGAGACCGTCTCCGTGCGCGAGATGCGCGACCAGCTGCTCGACTCGATGGACCTCGAACGCGAGCGCGGGATCACGATCAAGGCGCAGGCCGTCCGCGTGCACTGGAAGGGCCACGAGCTCAACCTGATCGACACGCCCGGCCACGTCGACTTCACCTACGAGGTCTCCCGCTCGCTGCAGGCATGTGAGGGAGCGCTGCTCGTCGTCGATGCCGCGCAGGGGATCGAGGCGCAGACGCTCGCGAACGCCTACCTCGCGATCGAGAACAACCTGGAGATCGTCCCCGTCGTGAACAAGATCGACCTGCCGCAGGCCGACCCCGACCGCGCCTCCGCGGAGGTCGCCGACCTGATCGGCGACGACCCCGACCACGTCCTCCGCATCTCCGCGAAGACGGGGCAGGGGGTGGAGGCGGTGCTCGACGCAATCGTCGAGCGCATCCCGGCGCCGCAAGGCGACGCCGACGCGCCCGCCCGCGCACTGATCTTCGACTCGTCGTACGACCAGTACCGCGGCGTCGTCGCGTTCGTGCGCGTCGTCGACGGGGTCTTCCGTCCGCGCGAATGGCTGCGCGCGATGGCGCTCGGCACGCGCTTCGAGGCGCAGGAGATCGGCTTCATGTCGCCGGGGAACCGCAAGGTCAACGAACTGACCGCAGGCGAGGTCGGCTACGTGATCACCGGGCTGAAGGACGTCTCGGAACTGCGCGTCGGCGACACGCTCACCACCGACAAGAACGGCGCCACCGAGCCGCTGCCCGGGTACAAGGACGTCAAACCGATGGTCTTCGCCGGGCTGTTCCCGACCGAGTCCGACCAGTACCCCGAGCTGCGCGACGCGCTCGAGCGGCTGAAGCTCAACGACGCTGCGCTCTTCTACGAACCGGAGACGTCGCAGGCACTCGGCTTCGGGTTCCGCTGCGGCTTCCTCGGCCTGCTCCACATGGAGATCGTGCGCGAGCGCCTCGAGCGCGAGTTCGACCTCGACCTGCTCGTCACGGCGCCGAACGTCGCCTACCGCGTCAAGCCGATGAACGGCGAGTGGGTCGAAGTGCACACACCCGCCGACCTGCCCGACGCATTCGACGACGTCGAAGAGCCGTACATCAAGGCGTCGATCATCGTGCCGAAGGAGTTCGTCGGCACGGTGATGGAGCTGAACAACGACCGGCGCGGCAAGTTCGACCACATGGAATACCTCTCGCCCGAGCGCGTGCACCTGACGTACGAGCTCCCGCTCGCCGAGATCGTCCTCGACTACTACGACGCGCTGAAGTCGCGCACCAAGGGATATGCCAGCTTCGACTACGACATCGTCGGCTTCCGCCCGGGCAACCTCGCGCGCGTCGACATCCTCGTCGGCGGCGAGCCGGTCGATGCCCTGTCGCTGATCGTGCACCGCGATTTCGCGTTCGACCGCGGCAAGGCTCTCGTCGAGAAGCTGCGCGAGGAGATCCCGCGCCAGATGTTCGACGTCGCGATCCAGGCTGCGATCGGCGCGCGCATCATCGCCAGCGAAACCGTGAAGGCGCGCCGCAAGGACGTGCTCGCGAAGTGCTACGGCGGCGACGTCTCGCGCAAGCGCAAGCTGCTCGAGAAGCATAAGAAGGGCAAGAAGCGGATGAAGAACGTCGGCGGTGTCGAGGTGCCGCAGGAGGCGTTCCTCGCCGTGCTCAACCTCAACGAGCCGGCAAAGAGATAAGGAAGCAATGGCGCTGGAGATGCGTGCCGTCTGTGAACGCTGCGGGAACGCGTTGGCTCCCGATGGCGACGCTCGCATCTGCTCGTTCGAGTGCACCTTCTGCGTGGGGTGCGCGGATTCGATGGACCACGTCTGCCCGAACTGCGGCGGCGAGCTTGTCGCGCGCCCGCGTCGCGTTACATCGTGACCGGGGCGCGCCACCTCTACGTTCACCTGCCGTTCTGCTCGTCGCGTTGCGGCTACTGCGACTTCGTGACGGTCGTCGACCGCGACGGCGAGCACGACCGGTACGTCGATGCGCTGTTGCGCGAGCTGGAGCTGGAGCGCGGACGGCTTGCGCCCCGTCTCGACTCGGTGTACCTCGGTGGCGGCACGCCGACCCTCACCCGTCCGCTCGCGCTCGAGCGGCTGCTCTCTGGCCTGCCGGAGGCGGACGAGGTGACGATCGAGATGAACCCCGAGACGGCTACGCCCGAGTTGGCACGTCTTTTGTCACAAAAGGGTGTCACCCGCGTGTCAATCGGCGCACAAACGTTCCACATGCACCTTCTGGACGTGTTGCAACGCCGTGCGCGACCAGACGACGTCCGGCGCGCGGTGCACGTTGTTCGCGATGCCGGAATTGACAACATCTCGCTCGACCTCATCTACGGCATCCCGGGCCAGGAGCCCGCCGATCTCGCACGCGACCTCGCCGAGGCCCTGGCGCTGGAACCGGAGCACATCTCCGCGTACGAGCTGGAAGCCAAGCCGGGAACCCGCTTCACGCACGCCCACGGAGCAGAGCTGGAGCGCCAGGCCGAATCGATGGAGACCTATTTCGAGCGCGTCGTCGAGACGCTGAGCGCCGCCGGCTACCGCTGGTACGAGACGGCGAACTTCTGCCGGGCGCCGTCAAAGGACACCGCGGGGCGGGACCTGCGGGCGCGTCACAACCTCGGCGTCTGGCTCGGACGGGACTACCTCGGGCTCGGCGTGGGCGCGGTCAGCACAATCGAGAACCGCCGCTGGCGCAATGCCCCGTCGCTTGCGCGCTACGTCGCCGCCCTCGGGCAGTCGCTTGAGGACGATGCAGTGCGGCCGCCGCGTGAGGTCGAGGAGCTGCCGGCAGAGGTGCGCGACACCGAGCGCGTGATGCTCGGGCTGCGTCTCGACGAACCGCTCCCGCTGGCCGGGCTCGGGGCGAGCCTCGACGAGCGCGAGCTCGAGCGCCTGACGCGTGGCGGGCTGGTCGCCCGCGGCGACGGATCCCTGACGCTCACAAAGCGGGGCCGTTTCCTGGGCGGCGGCGTCACCGCACGGCTGCTGGCCTAGGCCGGTGCGACCCAGAGCGGTCTGGCCGCCGCTGCCGCCTACCATGGGGGCATGAGAATCGCGCTCTCCGACCGGCAACGCGACCTGCTCTGCCATGTGGTGGAGGAGTACGTGGCGACCGGGCAGCCGGTGGGGTCGAAGACGCTCGTGGACAAGGCGGGCATCGGCTTCTCGCCGTCGACCGTCCGCTACGAGCTCGCCGAGCTCGAGCGATTCGGGCTGCTCACGCACCCGCACACCTCTGCGGGGCGGCTGCCGACGGAGGCCGGCTACCGGCTGTATGTCGACGAGCTGCTCGCGCGCCCGGAGTCGAAGCCGACCGATCTGGGGATCGAGCTGCCTGCCGCGCACGCCGAGGTCGAGGAAGCGCTCCAAGCGACGACCGAGATGCTGTCGCAGGTCTCGCGGCTGCTCGCGCTCGTCTCGGCGCCGCCGCTGCGGGCCGCCACGCTGCGCCACGTCGAGGTGCTCGCGCTGCAGCGCGACGTCGTGATGGTCGTCGTGATCACTTCGACCGGTGGGGTCACCGACCTCCGTTACTCCGTCCCGGACGGCGTCGATCCGGGTCTCGTCAACTGGGCGGCCGAGTATCTGAACGAGCGACTCACCGGCGCGCGGCTGGCCTCGCGCGCGGTCAAGCTCGCGTTCGACGAGCCGGGCCTCAGTCTGCGCGAGCGCTCGTTCTTGATTGTGATTCGCGGCGCCTTCGAGCAGGCGGCGGACGAGGACCGGCAGCTGTTCGTTGGCGGCGCCGCGGGACTGCTCGACGAGATGCGCGTTGAGGAGATCGGCGCCTACCGCAGCCTGATGGAGGCGCTCGAGAAGCGCGCTGCGCTGCTCGACGTGCTCGCGCAGCGCACCGACCCGCGGCGCCCGTTCGCGCGCGTCGGCGAAGAGCTCGAGCAGCCGGGCCTGCGCGACCTGGCGCTCGTCGGCGCGACCTACGGGCTCACGCACCAGGCGCTCGGCACGGTTAGCCTGCTCGGGCCGCTACGGATGGACTACGAGAAGGCACTGCACTCCGTCCGCTCGGCGGCGCACGAGCTTTCCCGCTTCGTCGAAGACGTCTACAGCGACGACTGATGGCTACCACTGACCGCGACTACTACGAGGTGCTGAGCGTCGCTCGTGACGCCGACGAGACGACGATCAAGAAGTCGTTCCGCCGTCTCGCGCGCGAGCTTCATCCCGACGTCTCCGACCATCCTGAGGCTGCACTGCGCTTCCGCGAGATCACGGAGGCATACGAAGTGCTGTCGAGCACGGAGCGGCGCGCGCTCTACGACCGCTACGGCCACGCGGGCCTGCGCTCCGGCGGCTTCGCGCCCACCGAGTTCGACATGGGCAATCTCGGCGACATCTTCGCCTCGTTCTTCGGTGAGGGCATCTTCGGCAGCGCGCGAGGCGGCAACGCCCAGCAGCGCGGCGCGGATCTCGGTGCCGAGATCGAGATCGGGTTGGTCGAGGCCTCCCGCGGCGCTACCGTGTCGGTGCCGTTCGACGTCGCGGTGACGTGCAAGACGTGCGGCGGCGACGGTGTCGAGCCCGGCACCGAGCCGCTCAGCTGCCCGCGCTGCGAGGGAACCGGCCGCTTGCACCACGTCTCGCGCAGCGTCTTCGGTGAGTTCGTCCGCGCGCAGGCATGCCCCGAGTGCCGCGGTCGCGGTGTGATCATCGAGCACCCGTGCCCCGATTGCGAAGGCGCCGGGCGCACGGTCGAGTCGCGCAAGCTGAGCGTCGACGTTCCCGCAGGGATCCACGACGGCCAGCGCATCAGAGTCTCCGGCGAAGGCCACGCGGGCACACTCGGCGGCCGCGCCGGCGACGTATACGTCCACGTGCACGTCAAGCCCGATCCGCGCTTCGTGCGCGAGGGCAACGACATCTACTCGCAGGTCGACCTGACGATCGTGCAGGCCGCGCTCGGCGCGACGATGACGGTCGAGACGCTCGAGGGCACCGTCGAGCTCGAGCTTCCCGCCGGGGTGCAGCCCGGCGAAGTGCGTGTGCTCAAATCGAAGGGCATGCCGGTGCTGCAGGGCTTCGGCCGTGGCGATCACCGCGTGCTCGTCAACGTCTCCGTCCCGCGCCACGTGACCGACGAGCAGCGCAGCCTGCTCGAGGACTTCGAGGCCGCGAGCGACGAGAACACCTACCGCGCGAACGACGAGAGCTTCTTCGACAAGCTGAAGAGCGCGTTCCGCTGACCTCTTCCACCCCGAGCAGCATGCGCAGAGTCTCGATCGAGATCGGTCCCGATCGCCTCGAGGAGGCGCGCGCCACCATGATCGAGCTGTTCCCGCAAGGCTTCGAAGAGGTCGACAAGGGGCAGGGCACTGAGCTCGCCGCCTACACCGACGCCGCCGGCGAGGAGCGCCTCTGGGCGTTTTTCGGCAGCGGGCGCAGCGCCGACGTCGAGACCGGCTGGGAGGACCGCTGGCGCGCGTTCCATCGTCCGATTCGCGTCGGTCGGCTCTGGGTCGGCCCGCCCTGGGAGACGCCACCGACGGACGCGCTGGTCGTCGTCATCGATCCGGGCCGCGCGTTCGGCACGGGCTCCCACCAGACGACGCAGCTCTGTCTGCAGACGCTGCAGGACCTGGAACCGGGGCCGCTGCTCGACGTCGGCTGCGGCTCCGGCGTGCTGACGATCGCGGCCGCGCTGCTCGGCTTCGCCCCGGTGATCGGCGTCGACATCGAGGAGCCGTCGATCGGGGCCACGCTCGCGAACGCGCTTGCGAACGACGTCACGGTCGAGGCCCATCTCGTCGCCGGCGACGAACAGCTACCGAGCTCGCCGCTCCTTGTCGCGAACATCTCGCTCGAGTCCGTCGAGGGGCTCCCCGCACGCACCGACGCAGACACGCTGATCACGTCGGGCTACTTCGCGTCGGAGCAGCCACAGCTCCCGGGCTTCGAGCACGTCAAGCGCACCACGCTCGACGGGTGGGCGTCCGACGTGTACCGCAGAACTTAGGACCACCCGAGGTCAGCGCCTCGCCTCCGCACGCGGGGCAGACGGCGCCCGCCGCCGGTCTTCCGGTGTGGCGCCTATCTCTTAGCCGGCAGCGAGTGCGCATACGCCGTTCCGCGTTCGACCCACGCCGCGAGCTCGCGCTTGGAGCCCAGGTGTTGCGCATTCACTCGCAGCCATCCGCGCATCGCTTTCCCGCGCATCACCATGAGGTCGGCGTCCGTCTCGTCGACGAGCCTCTCCGAGTCGTCCGGGTCGACTCGAACCAGGATTCCTCCCTGGCCGCTCGCCGCGACGGCCATGTTGCCGTTGACGAGGAACGCGAGACCGCCGAACATCTTCTTCTCGGCCAGACCGTGCTCGCCGACGGTCAACTGGCGGATGCGCTCGGCAAGGTCTTCGTCGTAGGCCATGACTCCGATCGTAATCCCACGCACGCGTGGGCCGGCTGCTCTGTTCGGGTGCGCGTCCGGAGATTTCAGCACGTGGGTGCTCTGGGCTAGCGTTCAGGCATGTCGATCGAATCCGAGAAGGATCTGGCCGGCTTGCGCGCCGCAGGGAAGGTCGTTGCCGAGGCGTTGGCGGCGATGCGCGCGGCTGTGCGACCCGGCGTGACGACACGTCAGCTCGACGAGGTGGGCGCGAGTGTCTTCGCGAAACACGGAGCGCGATCTGCTCCTCAGCTTGCCTACGACTTCCCAGGGGTCAACTGCATCAGCGTCAATGACGAGGCCGTTCACGGCGTTCCCTCTGACCGCCCACTCGCCGACGGCGACCTCGTCAAGCTCGACGTGACGGCGGAGCTGGACGGGTACATGGCGGACGCTGCCATTACCGTCCCGGTTGGCGCTGTCACCGATGACGCCACCAGGTTGATCGAGGTAGCCGAGCGCGCACTGACTCGCGCCATCGGCGTCGCCCAAGCAGGCGTCCGCCTCAACGAGATCGGCCGCGCGGTCCAGTCCGAGGTGCAAAAGGCCGGGTTCTTCGTCATGCCTCAGCTCGGCGGTCATGGCATCGGGCGGACGATCCACGAGCCTCCGTCCGTTCCGAACCACTACGTCGCTTCCGACGAGACTGTCCTCACCGAGGGGCTCGTGATCACGATCGAGCCGATCATCTCCGCCACGACGTCGCGCGCGGTCGGCCCGGGCAGTGACGGCTGGACGATCGCCACCGCTGATCACGGCCTCTCCGCGCACGCCGAGCACACGATCGTCATCACGCGGCAGGCGCCCGTCGTCTTGACGGCAGCCTGAGTGCCGGGCGCGAAATCGGTCACCGAGACTCCGGCGAATAGATGCGTGATCTCCATTGACCAGGTCTTGCCGATGCACACCGGCTCATAGCGGAACGGTTCGCGTCACCGGCCGTAGCGCTTAACATCTGCGCATGACGACGTTCCGCGTCGATTTCCTCGGCTGCAAGGTCTCGCACGCCGACGTGCACGAGGTGCGCGAGGCGCTCCTGCGCGACGGCCACGCCGAACGCGCCGACGCCGAGGTCGCCGTGATCAGCACGTGCTGCGTCACGAACGAAGCGGTCGCGAAGAGCCGCAAGGCCGCAGCCCGCGCCGCGCGCACACACCGGCGCGTCTACGTCACCGGCTGCGGCGCCAACCTGCAGGGAGACGCCTTCGCGAACCTGCCGCCGAACGTCACCGTCGTCTCGAAGCGGAGTGAAGAAACAGCGGCGTTCGTCGCGGGCGACGTCGGCGCGATCGGCTGCGTCCAGGCCGACGCGCGCATCGACCGCGTGCGCGCCTTCGTGAAGATCCAGGACGGCTGCTCCTTCTCGTGCAACTTCTGCGTGATCCCGCTCGTGCGCGGCGCCTCGCGCAGCCGCAGCGCCGACGCTGTGCTCGCCGAGATTCGCCGGCGCGTCGACCAGGGCCACCGCGAGGTCGTGCTCACCGGGATCAACCTCGGCTGCTTCCGCGACCGCGGCGCCGGCTACGACCTGCCGCGCCTGGTGCGCGAGGCGGGGGAGACACCCGGGCTCGAGCGCCTGCGGCTCAGCTCGATCGAGATCAACCATGTGAACGACGCCCTCGTCAGCGCGCTGCGCGAGACGCCGACCGTGAGCAAGCACCTGCACGTGCCGCTGCAGTCAGGCGACGACGGCGTCCTGCGCGCGATGCGCCGCCGCTACACGACCGAAACGTACCTCCGTCGCCTCGCACCGCTTGCAGAGGAGTTCAACATCACGAGCGATGTGATCGTCGGCTTCCCCGCCGAGGACGACGCTGCGTTCGAGACGACGCTCCGCACCGTCGAGCGCGCCGGGATCACGAAGGTGCACGTCTTCCCGTACTCGCCGCGCCCCGGGACCGTAACGGCGGCGGACGATCCGATCCCATCGCAGCTGAAGAAGGAGCGCGGTGCGCGGCTCCGCGAGCTCTCCCACGAGCTCTGCCTCCGCCGCTGGAGCCGCAAGGTCGAGGACGTCGTGCTCGTCGACCGCCCAGGTCGCGGCTACGGCGACGACTACTCGCCCTGGCTCGTCGATGCGCCTGTTGGGGCA
>DATBDB010000009.1:0-10519 GCA_036270155.1 Gaiellaceae bacterium | reverse complement strand
ATTGGTAGACGCGCACGGTTCAGGTCCGTGTGCCCGTAAGGGCGTGGAGGTTCAAGTCCTCTCATCCGCACTCTTGAGACTGGTCATTCCGATCCTTGCGGCGGCGGTAGCCGCCGTCGCGTTTTCCGGAGACGGCCTCGGTGCGCCTGGGGCCGGCCGGCCGGTCGAGGTCGTCGTGACGCTGAAGGCGCCTGCCCTCTCGGCGTTCGGCCGCTCGCTGCTGTCCGCCTCGCACGCGGACTACCTCCGTCGGGTCGACGCCGCTCAGAACGAGCTGGCCCGTCGCATCGTTGCGACCGTGCCGAGCGCCCAGGTGCGGTGGCGCTATCGGCTCGTCGCGAACGGCTTCGCGGTTGTTGTCCCCCAGGGCGCAGTCAGCGGGCTCGCACGGATCCCGGGCGTGGACGCGGTCTGGCCCAACGTGCGCTACCACTCGTCCAAAACCATCGGCGGGCCCGAGCAGATCGGCGCCGACCAGCTCTGGGGCCCGACCTTCGCGACCGCCGGCAACGGCATGAAGATCGCCGTGATCGACGACGGCATCGACGCGACGAACCCGTACTTCAACCCCAGCGGCTTCCAGTACCCAGCGGGCTTCCCGAAAGGTCAGACCCGGTACGCGACCGCGAAGGTGATCGTGCAGCGGGCGTTCCCGCCGCCGTCGCCAACCTGGAAGTACGCGGACACCCCGTTCGACCCGACCGGGTCCTTCCACGCGACGCACGTCGCGGGCATCGCGGCGGGCGACCATGGCACGGCCGCAGGCGGCACACAGATCTCCGGCGTCGCCCCGAACGCGTACCTCGGCAACTACAAGGCATTGACCATCCCCACCCCGAGCTTCGGGCTCGACGGCAACAGCGCGGAGCTCGCTGCGGCAGTCGAGGCGGCGGTCTCGGACGGCATGAACGTGATCAACATGTCGCTCGGCGAACCGGAGGTCGAGCCGTCTCGCGACCTCCTCGTGAAGGCGGTCGAGGGCGCAGCGGCGGCAGGCGTCATACCCGTGGTGGCTGCGGGCAACGACTTCACGGAGTTCGGGTACGGCTCCGTGTCGTCGCCGGGCAACGCGCCGAGCGCGATCACCGTCGCCGCGGTCGACGCAAACAACGAAGTCGCAAGCTTCTCATCAGGCGGTCCCACGCCGATGTCGCTGCAGATGAAGCCGGACGTCAGTGCGCCCGGCGTCTCGATCCTCTCCTCGCTGCCCGCGAGCGAGGGCACGTTCGGCCTCCTGAGCGGGACAAGCATGGCGGCGCCGCACGTCGCGGGCGGGGCAGCGCTGCTCAAGGAGCGCCACCCGGACTGGACGGTCGCGCAGCTCAAGTCGGCGCTGGAGCAGACAGGCGATCCCGTCCATTCCGCGAGCGGCGCCGAGGTGCCGACGACGCGCGAAGGCGGCGGGGTGGTCGACCTCCCCCGCGCCGACGTGCCGCTGATCTTCGCCGCTCCGACGGGCCTCTCGTTCGGGCTCCTCGCGCCGGGGGCGAGCGCAGTCCGGAGCGTCAACCTGTCGGACGCGGGCGGAGGCGCCGGGGCCTGGACGGTGACGACGATCGTGCAACAGGGAAGCGGCGGGCTCGGCGTCGCGCCCACCGTCACGGTGCCGGGCACCCTCGCCGTCACGGCGACCGCAGGCGCAACTCAGGGCGACGTCACCGGGTTCGTCGTGCTGACGCACGGGACGGACTCGCGACGCATCCCGTTCTGGTTCGACGTGAGCGCACCGAAGCTCGGTAGTGAACCGAAGGCGAATCTGACGAAGGCCGGCACGTACAAGGGGACGACCGCCGGCGCGCCCTCGCTGGTCACGTCGTACCGCTACCCGACCGGCGGCGAGGTCGAATACCCCGGGCCCGAGCGCGCCTACCGCGTCGTCGTCTCGGGACAGCCGGCGAACTTCGGAGTCGTCGTCCTCTCCGGCCACGCCGTTCCGCACGTCACGTTCGACAGCAGCGAAGAGCGGCTCGCCGGCTACGTCGGCCTGCCGCTCGATCTCAACCCGTACCGAAAGACCTACGGAGCGGTGGTCCCGATCGCGGGCGTCGATGTTCCGGCCGCGGGGCCGTACGACATTGTCTTCGACACGCGCTCGGCCGGTCTCGCCGGCCCATTCACGTTCCGTTACTGGGTGAACGACGTCACGCCGCCGAAGCTGCGCGTCACCGCGAAGCGGCGCACCATCCTCATCACCGCGACCGACGCGGGCTCGGGCGTCGATCCCTCGACGCTCGTCGTGACGGTCGATGGCCGCAAGGTGACGACACACGGGGCAGTGGTTCTCACCCTCAAGGCGACGAAGGGCAAGCACAAGGTCGTCGTCACCGCCTCGGACTACCAGGAGGCGAAGAACATGGAGAACGTGCCGCCGATCCTTCCGAACACGTCGACGCTCCGCACCACCGTCGTCGTACCGTAGAGGCTTGACGTGAAATGCACGCGCACTCGCGGATGGTGGCTCAGACGCGGCGCATCTCGCCCGGGTCGGGCTTGAACGTAGACACCGCTATGCCCTGCGCCCGACCCGAACGACCTGCTTGGTCTGAGCCATCCCCGCAAGCACGCAATTCCACATCAAGCCTCTAATTCTTCTTCCGCTCCCGGGGATCGATGGTCGGCAGGTTCGCCAGGTCACGCTCGACGGCGCGGGCGAAGTCGTCCGTCTCGTTCTCGACGACGCGCAGATGCGACTTCCGGCGCTTCCGTTCGCGGCGCGCGCTCTCGTCGAGACCGGTGCGCTTACCGAGCCGCGGCCACTCGGCCGCGACGAGGAGGGCGACGGCGGCGACGAGGAGGGCAACCCCGATCAGGCTCACAACTCCAAGGATAGACAGCCGTCCCCCAGAACTGGGAACCCATGAGGTTACGCCTGCTTTTCCTGGCCGCGCTGGCCGTGCTGGCCGCCGGCTGCGGCTCGACCCCCACGGCGGTCGAGCCGGTCGGCACGACGACGACCCAGGCGCCGGTCTCGCCGAAACCGATCGCGGTGACGGTGTTCAAGGTCGACAGCGGCCTCCTACGCCCCCAGGTCGAGCACGTCCCCCACACGACGGCCATCGCGGAATCCGCCCTCCGCGCCCTCGGCCTCGGGGCCACCGCGACCATCGCCAGTGGCACGGCAACGGTCGCCCTCGATCACGCGACGCAGGATCAGGCAGCGGAGATCGTCTACACACTGACCCAGTTCTCGACCATCCAGCGGGTCGATGTCGGGGGCCGCAAGGGTCTGACGCGCGACGACTTCGCGACCTACGTCCCGCCGATCTTGGTCGAGGTGCCCGCCGCCGGCGCGAGCGTGCCGGGAACCTTCCATGTCTCGGGCACCGCGAGCGTCTTCGAGGCGACACTCGTCGTTCACATCGTGCGTAACGGCAAGGTGATCGAGAAGCGGTCTGTCACCGCCTCGGAAGGTGCCCCTGGCCGCGGCACGTTCGACACGACGTTCACCGCAACGCCGGGCGCACTGACGGTCGCGGCATTCTCACCGTCGGCGGCCGACGGCACGCCGCAGCATGAAGTCGACGTTCCGGTCACCGTCCTGCCTTGATTGCTAGCCCTGACGGCGAGGGAAACGCTCGCTACAATCCCGGCTGCTGAGCGATCCCCGGTAGCTCAATTGGCAGAGCGTTCGGCTGTTAACCGAAATGTTGCTGGTTCGAGTCCAGCCCGGGGAGCTTCTTTCATGGCGCAACTGAATGCCATCGGGATCGTCGTCTCCGACATGGAGCGGTCGATCCGCTTCTACCGGCTGCTCGGCCTCGATGTCCCGGAGACGCCGGGAGAGGGCCACGTCGAGACGACGCTCGCAAGCGGCACCCGGTTGATGTTCGACACCGAGGAAGTCGTCAAGAGCTTCAGGCCCGAGTGGACGCGGCAAGCCGGGAACCAACTCTCACTCGCGTTCGAGTGCACGAGCCCCGCAGAGGTCGACGAGACCTACGCACGCATGGTCCAAGCCGGCTTCGACAGCGAGAAGGAGCCATGGGATGCCTTCTGGGGCCAGCGCTACGCACAGCTGCAGGATCCCGACGGCGTGCCCGTCGATCTGTACGCCGCGCTCTAAATCCAGCTCGACGAGATTTAGATCGAGCTCAGCGCGGCGACGCGTTCGAGCAGCCGCTGGAGGGCTTCCTGCAACTCTTTCGTGCGCGACGGGTCCGCGTGCTGCAACTCGCGGCGCAGCTGCCGTTCGCGGAGACGCCAGATGAGCTCCTCGCCCGTTGCCTGGTCGATCCCTTCCGCGACCGCCCGCGCGTCGAGCTCGGCGAGCAGTCCGACGACAGCCTCGTCGAGCGGCGCGCCGTCCACGATGTACGCGCGCAGCATCCGGTGCTGCGGGTCGTAGAAGTGCTCGGGCGTGAGCTCGTGCAGCAGCGGTTTGAGCTCCTCGTGCGCGAGCACGCCGGCGAGCGCATTGCGCTCGAGCTTCGTGCTCGCATCCAACCCCCGTTGCGTGGCGGGCGCAGATGCACGCGCGGTCGACGCGCCGCGCAACTGGACCGTCATGCCGAGCTTGTCGTTCGCGTAGCGCCACGCGTCCTGCCGTTCGGGTGAGTCGGATGCCTCGTCGAGGAGCGCCTTCACCGTGCGGAACGCGACCTCCCGGTCGTCGGCGCGCTCGATCTCGATCCGCACGCGATAGACCACATACGGCTCGGCGGACGCGAGCCGCCTCTCGAAGCCGGTCGGATCGTCGGCCGGATCGACACCCGGTTCGAGCGCGACCACCTTCACGTCGAAGCCGAGCTTCGCTGCGAGCTCCATCCCGCGCAGGGTTGCGGTCTCGCCCGCCGCGTCACCGTCGAACGCGAGCCAGAGCCTCTTCGTCAGCTGGGAGAGCTCCTTCAGCTGTTGCTCAGTCAGCGCCGTTCCCATCGACGCGACGACCGGCTGGAACCCGGCCTGCCGCAGCGCGATCACGTCGGTGTTGCCCTCGACGATGCACGCGCGGTCCTCGCGCGCGATCGCGGCGCGCGCCTTGTCGAGGCCGTAGACGACCCAGCCCTTGTGGAAGAGCTCCGACTCGGGCGTGTTGACGTACTTCGCCTTCAACGGATCGTCCTCGTGCAGCTTGCGCGCCTGGAAGCCGAGGATGCGGCCCTGACGATCGGCGAGCGGGAACAGCAGCCGCCGCTGGAAATAGTCGTCGCCACGCTGCCGCATGAGGCCGGCGGCGCGCAACTCGTCCTGCGAGAAGCCCTTGGCGATCGCCTTGCGCGCGAGCGAGTTGCCGCCGAGCGCGAGGCCGAGCCGGAACTCGCGGCTGACCTCTTCGTTCAGGCCGCGCCCCTTGAGATAGTCGCGCGCCATTCCGCCCGCTTCGCTCTCCCAGAGCGTCCGCTCGTAGAACGTTGCGGCCTGGTCGAGCAGTGCGAGCAACCGTGCGCGGCGCGTGCGCAACGCGTCCTGCTCGGGCGAGCTCTCCTCGTACTCGATCGGGATGCGGAAGCGCTCGCCGAGCCACTCGATCGAACCGGCGAAGTCGAGCCCCTCCGTCTCGCGCACGAACGTGATCAGGTCCCCCTTCGCCCCGCAGCCGAAGCAGTAGTAGAGCTTGTCGACCGCGTTGACCGAGAACGACGGCGTCCGCTCATCGTGGAACGGGCAGCGGCCGGTGTAGCGGCCGCCGACCTTCCGAAGCTGGGTGCGGCCGTTGACGACCTCGACGAAGTCGGCTCCCGCCTTCACGGCGTCCACGGAGGTGTCCTTGATGCGCGCCATCAGATGTGATCAGCGTATGACAGCGCGAAGCGGTCGGTCATCCCCGCGATGAACTCGACGATCGCATCTTGCGAGTCTCCTCTCGCCGCGAGGTGCTCGTAGATACGCCTGATCGTCTCATCCGCCCGGTCGTGCTCCGGCTGGGTGACCGGAGCGAGGTAGACCCGCTCGAACATGAACTCACGCAGCGACAGCATCGCGGCGCCGACCTCGTCGCTCTGGACGATGTCGCCGGCCGCTGCCGAGCTCTCGATCAGGTCGTGGACGAGCGTGTCGATGCGCTGCGACCCTCGACCGCCGAGGACCGCCAGATCGTCGTGCGGCAGGTCGGCCTGTTGAAGGATCCCGTAGCGAATCGCATCGTCGATGTCGTGGTTGATGTAGGCGACGCGATCGACGATGCGCACGATCTTTCCCTCCTGCGTCTCGGGCTCGCGATCGCCCGTGTGCGTGAGGATGCCGTCGACGACCTCGTGCGTCAGGTTCAGCCGCTGGGCGATGCGCGTGGACTGCTCGTTGTGACGGAAGCCGTCTGCGAGCATGCGGTCGAGGGCCGCTTCGCCGGCGTGGCCGAACGGCGGGTGACCCATGTCGTGGCCGAGCCCGATCGCCTCGGTCAGGTCCTCGTTCAGCGCGAGCGCGCGGGCGACGACGCGTGCAATGCCGGTCGTCTCGAGCGTGTGGGTCATGCGCGTGCGGTAGTGGTCGCCGGCCGGGTCGATGAAGACCTGCGTCTTGCCCTTCAGGCGGCGAAACGGCTTCGAGTGCAGGATCCGGTCGCGGTCGCGCTGGAACGGCGTCCGGACGAGGCATTCCTCGTCCTCGCGCGCGCGCCCACGGGTCTCGTACGACCGAACGGCGCGCGGCGAAAGCGAGCGCTCTTCCAGCTCACGCATCCGCGCGGCAAAGGCGTCGGCAACTCTCCCGGCAAGTTCGGGCATACGGCCACGGTAGCCGCAGCAGCGGCCGTCCCACCGCCGCAATTGGGCCTCGTCCCGAAGGGCCACGGCCGGTGTCAGACACAGGCACTAAAGCGTCACGAACCATCCACAGGACATGTCCTAGGGATAGTCGAACGACGTGTCCAAAGCGGACAGGGTCAGATGATGATCTGGACCGTGCCGCCGTCTGCAGACCAGGCCGCGCCGGTCACGTACGCCGCTCGTTCGGAGAGGAGGAACACGATCACCGCTGCGACCTCATCCGGCTGAGCAAGCCGTCCCAGGGGACGCCCGGCGCCCACCTTCGCCAGGACCTCGTCCCGGTTGCCTTGCTGCTCTGCGAGCCCGCCCGCGTCTAGCCACGCTTCGGTCGCCGTCGGGCCTGGCGTCACGGCGTTGCAGCGGATCCCGTTGCCGCCATAGAGGTCGGCGACGAGGCGCGAGTACGAGAGCATCGCCGCCTTCATCACGGAGTAGTCGGGCATGCCGAGCGACGGGCGCTTCCCGGCCGACGACGAGACGTTCACGATCGAGCCACTCCCCCGCTCCTTCATTCCGGGAAGCGCAGCCCGGGTTGCGCGCACGGCGCTCATCAGGTTGAACTCGAACGACGCTTGCCAGTCGTCGTCGGTCAGCTCTTCGAACTTGCGGATGTCCGTGCCGCCGACGTTGTTCACGAGGCAGTCGACGCGGCCGAACGCGGCCACGGCGGCGCCGATCAGCTCCTCCGCTGCGCCCGGCTCCGTCAGATCCGCCGCCACGTGCAGGTCGCCGATGCCCTCAGGGCGACGACCGGAAGTGACGACGGTCGCGCCTTCCTCACGCAACTGCTGGGCGGCCGCGAGCCCGATCCCGCCGGTCGAGCCGGTGACGACGCACACCTTGTCTTTAAGGCCAAGCTCCATTCCATCGTTACCGTAGCGGCGTGACGACGATCCTCCTCGCACGACACGGCGAAACCGACTGGAACAGCGAGCGCCGCTGGCAGGGACACGAGGATCGGCCGCTGAACGACGTGGGCCGTGCGCAGGCACGTGAGCTCGCGGACACGCTCGCGGACCGCGCGATCGACGTCGTCTATTCGAGCGACCTCGTCCGCGCTCACGAGACGGCGCTGATCGTCGCCGGCCGGCTCGGGCTGCCGGTCGAGATCGATGCCGGCTTACGCGAGGTCGACGTCGGAGACTGGTCCGGCCGTGTGCACGCCGAGATCGAAGGCCTCGACCCCGAGGGCTACCGTCGCTGGCAGGAAGGCGGGAAGGGCTGGAGCGGCGGTGAGAGCTACGAGGAGATGGGCGAGCGCGTCGTCGGCGCCGTGCTCCGGCTCGCGGCGCGCCACCCGGGCCAGACACTCCTGCTCGTCACGCACGGCGGCTCGATCCGGGCCTGCCGAGCGACCGCTGCGGGCCTCGGGTACGCCGCCTCACGCGTCTCGGCGATCGGAAGCATGGCCAACTGCGAGGTTGCCGAACTTCATGTGGCGGACGGTCGGCTGGCAGTGGCCGCCGGATAGACTCGAAGGCGAGTGGAGGACTACACCAACAAGTACAAGGGTGAGCAGGTCGAGATCGCCCTCTTCGGCGGCGAGTACCAGGACGGCGTCCTGACCGCGTACTGCTACCTCGAAGACGTTGCGCACGTGGAGCTGAACGGGCACATCCTGATCCCCCTCCAGAACGTCGCCTCCCTCCATTGCTCGAGCCGCTGCGACGCGCCGGAGCCCGACTGGCCGCCCCGCGGACTGGCCGAGGAAGACCCGGGCGACGTCGACGACGAAGCCTAGGCAGAGGCCCGAACGGCTTTGAGCCGCCGCTTCCTGATCCTCCGCAACATCCTCAAGGCCTGGCTCGTGTTGGCCGTCTTCGCGCTGCTGCTTGGCGCGTTCGGGTGGCAGCTCGGCGGCTACAACCTCGGCATCCTCTTCATCGCCTCGGCGGTGCTGCTCGCGGCGGCGGTCTACTGGTACGCAGACCGGATCGTGATGGGGATGGTCGGCGCGCGCGAGCTCGTCGAGGGGGAGGCGCCCGCGCTCCACTCGACCGTCGAGCGCCTCGCGTCGCGGGCCGGCGTGATCAAGCCGAAGCTCTACGTTCTCGCCGACGGTTATCCGCGCGCGCTCTCGTCCGGGCGCGGCGCAGGCGGCGGCTCGGGGCTTGCCATCTCCGTCGGGCTGATCGGTGTCGCCGCGCCGGCGGAGCTCGAAGGGATCGTCGCGCACGAGCTCGCCCACCTCCGCCACCGCGACGTGCTCATCCAGACGATCGCGGTCATTGTCGCCTCCGCGATGATCGAGTCTTCACGCATTGGCGGCTTCCTGCAACGCCAGCTGCTCTTCGTCTTTGGGCCGATCGCCGCGGCGTTCGTCCACCTGCTGCTCTCCCAGAAGCGGGAGTTCGAGGCGGACCGGTTCGCGGCGGCGATCTGCGACTCCCCGCACGGCCTGGCCGACGCCCTCGTCCGGCTCGAGCAGGCGATGCAGCTCGTCGGTTTCGAGGCCAGCCCGGCCACGGAACCGCTCTACACGACGAACCCGTTCGCCGAGGAGGGGCTTGCAGCCCTCTTCGTGTCGCACCCGCCGGTCGGCGAGCGCGTGCGCCGGCTCCGCGAGCTCGACCCGGACTGGCGCGAGAAGCTCCGTGCGGCCTGAGCTCGACTGGCACGTCCCGCCGCATGGAGCCGGCGAGGTCGGTGACTCCACGATCGCCTTCGCAGCGGGCCCACGGACCGATCTCTTCACGGATCCGGCCGGAGGTGAACCGAAAACGGATGCGCCGCTCCTCCTCGGCACGCCGACCGGCGACTTCCAGCTCAGGGCGCGTGTCTCGGCGCCACTTGCCGCGACCTTCGACGCAGCCGCGCTCGTCGTGTGGGCCTCGCCGGCCGCGTGGGGAAAGCTCGCGCTCGAGTACTCGCCGCAGGGCGAGTCGACGATCGTCTCGGTCGTGACGCGTGCCGCCTCCGATGACGCCAACGCGTTCACCGTCCCGGAGCGCGCCGCGTGGCTGCGCATCGCTCGCCGCGGAGAGACGCTCGCCTTCCACGCGTCGGTCGACGGCCGCTGGTGGTCGCTGATTCGCTTCTTCACGTTCCCGGGCGCAGGCGGCGCCTCAGCGGGCTTCCTCGTCCAGTCACCGACGGGTGACGGCCTCGCGGGCCGCTTCGACGAGGTTGCGTGGAGCGCCGGCCCGCTCGCCGAGCTGCGCGACGGAACCTAGAACGGACCCCAGAACGACGAAGAGCCCCGTCAGGGGCTCTACGTCAATGAAATGGGCGGCGTCCTACTCTCCCGGGGGATTGCTCCCCGAGTACCATCGGCGCTAACAGGCTTAACTTCTCTGTTCGGAATGGGAAGAGGTGTTTCCCTGTCGCTAAGACCGCCCAACTTGTGAGTGGACGCAGCCAATTCAGGCGCGTCACCCTCAAAACTCCATAGCTACGACAATGAGTTCTAAATCAAGACCTCGAGCAATTAGTACGGGTCCGCTGAACACATTGCTGTGCTTGCACGTCCCGCCTATCAACGTGGTGGTCTTCCACGGCTCTTACTCTCTCTAGGAGATGGGAGCTCTCATCTTGAGGTGGGCTTCCCGCTTAGATGCTTTCAGCGGTTATCCCATCCAGACGTGGCTAATCAGCAGCGCTCTTGGCAGAACGACTGATACACCAGAGGTCCGTTCGTCTCGGTCCTCTCGTACTAGAGACGACTCCTCTCAAAGCTCCAACGCCCATGGTGGATAGGGACCGAACTGTCTCACGACGTTCTGAACCCAGCTCGCGTACCGCTTTAATGGGCGAACAGCCCAACCCTTGGGACCTACTCCAGCCCCAGGATGCGACGAGCCGACATCGAGGTGCCA
>DATBDB010000008.1:0-2214 GCA_036270155.1 Gaiellaceae bacterium | reverse complement strand
CCGAACGGAAGTACCGCCAACATCGGCGGTCTGGCGAACGAGAATGGGAACGTGGTCGGACTCATGCCGCACCCCGAGCGCTGCAGCGAGGAATTGCTGGGCGGGACCGACGGCCGGCGCGTGCTCGAGGCATTGACCGCCTCCAGACACACCGGCATGGTCCCTGCGTCGGTTCAATAACCGGATGGATCTCTTCGAGAAGCAGGCCCAGCTCACGCAGCTGTTCCAGACCTCGCCGGTCGACGTGGCCTACGCGAGCGGCACGGCCTCGGCGCGCAAGCTCGCCGGCAGCTTCAACGATCTCGACGTCGGCCTGCTGCTGCTGGACAAGATCAAGACCACCGAATACTTCGACTACCAGGTGTACTTCGTGAGCGAGCTCTCGAAGGCCCTGGAGACGTCGGATCTCGACGTGGTCATCCTGAACAACGCATCGCTCCTCCAGCGCGCGCAGGTGATCAACACGTGGTCGCTCCTGTTCCAGCGCGATCAACGTCGCCGGGTGCAGTTCGCGGCGCGCACGACGATGGAGTACCTCGAGTTCAAGAAGTACGACGAGCTCCAGTCGAAGGCCCTGGCCGAACGCGTGCGCGGAGAACGGTTCGCGGTCGACGAGGAATACGTGCGCACGCGGCTCGTCCGCCTGCGCGAGTACCTCGGGCTGCTGCAGGATCTCAAGGGCGTCGATCGGGTGAAGTTCAAGGGCGATCCCAAGCTCTACGGACTCGCGCAGTGGTACCTGCAGCAGGCGGTGGAGCTCACCTTTGGGACGGGTGCCTATCTCATCGCGGCGCTCGCGCTGCCGCAGCCCGAGGCGTACCACGACATCCTCGACGCCATCGCCGCGCACGGGATCATCGACCGGCAGCTGGCGTATCGTTTGGAGCACCTCGCCAACCTTCGGAACCTGCTCGCGTACGACCGGGAGCAGACGGATATCGATGAGGTGTACGGGCACATGCAGACGCGGCTCGACGATCTCGCCGCCTTCGCCGATCAGATCGACGTCTTCCTGGGAGACGGCACGGTCTCATGAGCGTCACCCCGATGACCTCGGGGACGACGACGGCGCAGCCTAAGTTCCAGCTTCCGCGCGAGGCCGGACTCACCGAGCACGAAGCCGAGCGGATCCGCGCCCTCCTCGACCGCGAGCCGAACGCGCTCGAGTGGGGCATGTTCGGCGCGATGTGGAGCGAGCACTGCGCGTACAAGCACAGCAAGACGCTGCTCCGCACGCTGCCGGTGACCGGCGCGCGGGTCGCGCTCGGTCCGGGCGAGAACGCGGGCGCGGTCGACCTCGGCGGCGGGCTCCTGTGCGTGTTCAAGGTCGAGAGCCACAACCATCCGTCGGCGGTCGAGCCGTACCAGGGCGCCGCCACCGGCGTCGGCGGGATCCTGCGCGACATCTTCGCCATGGGCGCACGTCCCATCGCGGTGCTGAATGGCCTGTTCTTCGGCCCGCCCGAAGCCGAATCGACCCGCCGGACGGTCCGCGGCGTCGTCGGAGGGATCTCCTTCTATGGCAACTGCGTCGGGATCCCCGAAGTGGGCGGGCACGTCACGTTCGCGCCGGGCTACGCCGACAACCCGCTCGTGAACGCGATGTGCGTCGGCCTGGTCGAGCGGGGAGAGCTGCGATCGGCGGCCACGGCGAAGCCGGGCAGCGCCGTGTATCTCGTCGGCTCCGACACCGGGCGCGATGGGATCGCCGGCGCGTCGCTGCTCGCGAGCTTCGAGCTCGGGTCGGCCGACGCCGCGAAACGGCCATCGGTCCAGGTGGGCAACCCGTTCCTCGAAAAGCTGCTGCTCGAGGCGACGCTCGAGCTCGTCGCGCTCGATGCGGTGGAAGCGATCCAGGACCTCGGCGCGGCGGGGCTGACCTGCGCGTCGAGCGAGGTGGCGGCGAAGAGCGGCGTCGGGATGCGCATCGAGGTCGATTCGGTGCCGCGCCGCGCGACCGGGATGACCCCGTACGAGGTGATGCTGAGCGAGTCGCAGGAGCGGATGCTCGTCATCGCGCGGCCGGGACGGGAGGCCGACATCGAGCGCGTGTTCGCGCGGTGGGAGCTCCACGGCGTCCGGATCGGCGAGGTCATCGTCGACGAGCGCCTCGAGATCCGCAGCGACGGCGAGCTCGTCGCGTCGCTGCCGCCGAAAACGCTCGCCGACGACGCGCCCGAATACGACGTGCGCGAGTGGGCCGCAGCTCCCGCG
>DATBDB010000007.1:0-5782 GCA_036270155.1 Gaiellaceae bacterium | reverse complement strand
GTCGGTCACTGGGAGCTCGCCGGGATCGTCACGGAGCGCCCGTTCCCGACCTATCCGGACGGCTTTCCGCAGGAGGTCCTCGATCGCTTCGCCGCGGCGACCGGGCGCGGCGTGATCGGCAACGTCGCGGCCTCGGGCACGGAGATCATCGAGCGGCTCGGCGCCGAGCACCAGCGCACCGGCAAGTGGATCGTCTACACGTCCGCCGACTCCGTCTTCCAGATCGCGGCGCACGAGGAGACGATCCCGCTCGAGGAGCTCTACGAAGCGTGTCGCGCGGCGCGCGAGATCCTGACCGGCAAGCACGCCGTTGGGCGTGTGATCGCGCGTCCCTTTCAAGGAGAGCCGGGCTCGTATGAGCGAACGCCGAACCGCCACGACTTCTCGCTCCAGCCGCGCCGCCCGAACTATCTCTCGCTCGTGCGCGAAGCCGGCCACAAGGTCTACGGCGTCGGGAAGATCGGCGACATCTTTGCGCACCAGGACATCGACGAGGAGTTCTCGACCAAGTCGAATGTGGAGGGGATCCAGAAGACCGAGGAGCTCTTGCGGACTGTCGAGGACGGGCTGATCTTCACGAACCTCGTCGAGACCGACTCGCTGTGGGGCCATCGCAACGACCCCGTGAACTTCCATCGCTGCCTCCAGGACTTCGACCGGCGACTACCGGATCTGCTGGACGCATTGCGGCCGAACGACCTGCTCATCATCACCTCGGACCACGGGTGTGATCCGACCACGTCGTCCACCGACCATTCGCGGGAGTATGCACTGCTGCTCGCCTACGTCGAAGGGCGAAACGCGGCGGGACGCATCCACGAGGACGGTGAGTTCGCCGACGTGGGCGCGACCGTCAACGCCTGGCTCAGCGGGAAGTCAGCGCCGCGCGGCGTGCCGGGGAAACTGATCGTCGAGTCCGTATGAACGACGAGGATTTCCGCCTCGACAATCCGATGCTCGTGCGCTGGGAGTTCGCGAGCGAGGAGCGGCTGGAGAAGCGCAATGCGCTCTACCGGCGGCTGGTCGAGGGCGACAATGCCGAAGAAGTCTTGTTCGCGGCGGTCAAGGAGTTCGCCCCGACGCGGGTGCTGGAGGTCGGCTGCGGTGCCGGCAGCATGGCGGAACGCGTACGTGACGAACTGGGTGCGCACGTCGTCGCCGTGGACAATTCGGAACGAATGGTCGAGCTGACGCGTGAACGCGGCATCGAGTCGTACGTCGCCGACGTGCAGGAACTGCCCTTCGGCGACGGTGAGTTCGACTGCGTGTTCGCAGGCTGGGTGCTCTACCACGTGCTAGACCGCGCGCGCGCGATCAGCGAGTGCGCGCGCGTGCTTCGGCCGGGTGGCCGCTTTGCGACCGCGACGCTCGCCGACGAGAACATGAGCGATCTCTGGGACTTCCTCGGTTCGCCCCGCGACCGCATCCTCGGGTTCTCGTCCTCGAACGGCGCCGAACAGCTCGGGCAGTGCTTCGCGAACGTGGAAACGCGTGAGGCGAACGGCGTCGTGGTGTTCGCGACGCCGGACGACATGACGCAGTTCGTCTCGGCGAACATCACGCGCGCGCACCTCGCCGCGGCCGTACCGGAGTTCACCGAGCCCGTTCACGTCCGGACGCACCACACGATCTTCGTCGCGGGCAAGAAGTAGAGCGGTTGCGGCTCGACGATCCGTCAGTCGTCGCAGGCGAATACGCAGACGAGGCACGTCTTCGGCGGCGTGCCGCGGCGTACACAGGCGAGGCCAGAGACGCGGATGCACGGCTGCCGCTCGTTCGCGCGGTCGTGGATCCGCACCCGACTCGCATTCTGGAGGTCGGCTGCGGTTGGGGTGAACTTGCCGAATGGGTCGGGCGAGAGACCGACGCGGAGGTCGTTGCGCTCGACCTCTCGCCGCGGATGGTCGAGCTCGCGCGCGAACGCGGTGTCGACGCGCGTGTCGGGGACGTGCAAAATCTTCCTTTTGTCGACGGTGAGTTCGACGTCGCGATCGCCGCGTGGATGCTCTACCACGTTCCCGAGCTCGATCGCGGTGTGGCGGAGCTGGCGCGCGTACTGCGCCCGGGCGGCCGTCTCGTCGCCGCAACGAACTCTCGCTTCCACCTGATCGAGTTACGGGAGCTCGTGGGGAGCGGGCCATCCGCCTCGACGTTCGCGCGCGAGAACGGGGAGGCCGTGCTCGGGGCGCATTTCGCGCACGTTTCCCGTCAGGACATCGACAGCACCGTCGAGTTCGGAAACCGTACGGAGCTCGAGGACTATGTCCGCGCGTCGATCGTCATGTCGCCCTTCGTCGCCAATCTGCCGGCGAACGTGGACGAGCCGTTCTTCGCGGCCGGCGCCAGCTCGGTCTTCATTGCAGACAAGGCGGCGTGATGGCGTTCAACGATCAGGCAGTCGTGCGCGAGCAGTACGCCACGGAAGCGAACCTTCAGGCCCGCAAGGCGCTCTGGGACGGTGCGGAGGGAGACGATCCGAAGGAGATCCTCTGGCGCACTCTTGAGGCGTGGCAACCACAGCGCGTGCTGGAAGTCGGTGGGGGCGAGGGCGAGCTCGCCGAGCGCATGCACCGCGAGCTCGGCGCGCAGGTGTCGTTCGTGGACTTTTCGCCGCGCATGGTCGAGCTGGCGCGAGCGCGGGGTATCGACGCGCAGGAGGGTGACGTTCAGCAGCTGCCGTTCGCCGACGGCGCATTCGACACGGTCGTCGCGGCATGGATGCTGTACCACGTGCCGGACCTTGACGCGGGACTCGGCGAGATCGCCCGTGTCCTGACGAAGGGTGGCGCGCTCGTCGCCGTCACGAACTCTGTGCGGCACATCGAAGAGCTCCGGGAGCTGCTCGCGTATCCGCCCGGGGCCTTCGAGATGACGTTCAACAGCGAGAACGGCCAAGAGCACCTGGAGCGCCACTTCTCCAGCGTCGAGCGCTTCGATACGGTGGTCACGGCGACAGTGCGCGAACGGGAGAGACTCGTCGCGTACCGGAACTCGGTCTCTGTCCCGACGCAGCCCGTGCCGGAGAACGTGGAGCTGCCGTTCACGGTGCACGGGCGCACCACGATCTTCGTGGCGATGACGTGATCCGCCCCGCGGAGCTCATCCACCGCAAGCGTGACGGTGAACAGCTGTCGGCGGCAGAGATCTCGGACCTGATCCTCGGCTATACGCGCGGCGACGTGCCGGACTACCAGATGGCCGCGTTCTGCATGGCGGTGTTCTTCCGCGGCCTCTCGCCGGCAGAGACGTTCGCGCTCACCGACGCGATGATCCGCAGCGGCGAGACGATCGACCTCGGCGCCGCGCTCGGGCGCAAGGTCGTCGACAAGCACTCGACCGGCGGCGTCGGCGACAAGACATCGCTCTCGGTCGGGCCGATCGTCGCAGCCTGCGGTGTGCCGCTCGGAAAGATGAGCGGACGCGGCCTCGGCCACACGGGCGGTACGCTCGACAAGCTCGAGTCGATCCCCGGCTTCCGCACCGAGCTGACGCTTGACGAGTACGTGACGCAGGTACGCGAGATCGGTGTGGCGATCATCGGCCAGACCGGCGACCTCGTTCCCGCGGACAAGCTGCTCTACGGTCTGCGCGACGTGACGGCAACCGTCGACCAGCGCTCGTTGATCGCGTCGTCGATCATGTCGAAGAAGCTCGCCGGCGGCGCGCAAGCGATGGTGCTCGACGTGAAGGTCGGGAACGGCGCGTTCATGCACACGATCGAGGACGCGCGCGAGCTTGCCAAGACGATGATCGAGATCGGCGAGAACGCCGGCCGGGAGGTCGTGTGCCTGCTCACGGACATGGACCAGCCGCTCGGCGCCGCGGTCGGGAACGCGCTCGAGGTGCGCGAGGCGCTCGACACGGTGCGCGGCCACGGGCCGGCCGACTTCACGGAGCTCGTCCTCGATGCCTGCGCGAAGCTGCTCTCGCTTTCCGACCTCGGGATCGACGAAGCCGAGGGCCGCCGCCGCGCAGAGGCTGCCGTCGCGGACGGGAGCGCCGAGGCCACCTGGCGCCGCTGGCTCGAGGCGCAGGGGGGAACGGCCGACGAGTCCGCGCTGCCCGTGGCACCCGTGGTTCACGAGCTCTCCGCGCCGATCGCCGGCTACGTGTCGAGGTTGAGCGCGATCGACGTCGGGAACGCGGCGGTCCACCTCGGCGCGGGCCGCCGCACCAAGAACGACCAGATCGACCACGCCGTCGGCATCGTCCTTCGCGCCAAGCGTGGCGACCGCGTCGAGGCGGGACAGCCGCTCGCGGAGATCCACGCGCGCACCGAGGACGAGGCCCGCTTCGGCGCAGGCGAGGTGCTCGCTGCCTACGAGCTCTCGGATGTCGCGCCCGAAGAGCGGTCAGTGCTGCTCGAGGTGGTCAGCTAGACAAGGACGGGCCGAACAGAACCAGATTCAGGCGTTTCGAGCCTGGCCCCCGAGTTCGAAGCTCGTGAACCTGGTTAAAGAGCGAACCAGGTTCTTCTATGTATGGGGTGTGGGTGTGCGCGCAGCTCGCACCTCAGTCGTAGATCCCGGCGCCCGTCTCGAGGTCGAAGAAGTGGAGGTGCTTCGAATCGACGACGAGCTCGATCCGCTCGCCTTCGCGCGCTCTGGTGGCGCGGTCGACACGGGCGACCAAGGTGTGGCGCCGCTCTTCTTCCTCGGCTGCGCCCTCGAGTGCCTCCTTGACCTCTTCGCTCAGGACCGACGGCGCAGGTGCGGGGAGGTGCAGGAACACCTCCGAGCCCATGTCCTCGCGGACGTCAACCGTCGCCGAGAACCGCGCGCCCTCCGGCGCACCGCCGACGAGCGATGCGTCTTCGACGTCCTCCGGCCTGAGGCCGAGCGCCACCTCGCGCCCCGCGTACCGCGCGAGACCCGGGCGCGCAGCCACGGTCGGGCCATCGACCTCGAGCGTCGAATCGCCAAAGCGAACAGCGAGGCCGCCGTCGCGTGCCTCGAGCGTCGCGCGCATCACGTTCATCGCGGGCGAGCCGATGAAGCCGGCGACGAAGAGATTCGCCGGCCGGTCGTAGACCACCTGCGGCGACGCAGCTTGCTGCAGCACGCCGCCACGCATGACGCAGACGCGGTCGCCGAGAGTCATGGCCTCGCTCTGGTCGTGCGTCACGTAGACGGTCGTGACGTCGAGCGCCCGCTGGATGCGCGCGATCTCGGCGCGCATCTGGATGCGGAGCTTGGCGTCGAGGTTCGACAGCGGCTCGTCCATCAGGAACACGCGCGGTTCGCGCACGATCGCGCGGCCCATCGCAACGCGCTGGCGCTGGCCGCCCGAGAGCGCGCCGGGCTTCTTCTTCAGCTCGTCGACGAGCCCGAGGATCTTCGCTGCTTCGTTGACCTTCTGAGCGATCTCGGACTTCGCCGTCCGCCGCATCTTGAGCCCGAACGCGATGTTGTCGAAGACCGACATGTGTGGATAGAGGGAGTAGTTCTGGAAGACCATTGCGATGTCGCGCCGTTTCGGCGGCAGGTCGTTCACGACCTCGTCGTCGATGCGGATCTCGCCTTCGGTGACCTCCTCGAGGCCCGCGATCATCCGCAGAGCGGTGGTCTTGCCGCACCCTGAAGGGCCGACGAACACCATGAACTCGCCGTCGGCGATTGCGAGGTCGAGCGCGCGCACGGCTTCCGTTCCGTCGCCGTACACCTTGGTCAGCTTGTCGAGTGTGATTCCGGCCATGAATTACGCGCTCCTATCTCCGATGATCACTGGAAGGTCGTCGTGCATGCGCTCATGTGCTCCCGCGCACGACGAGCTCGGTGTCGAG
>DATBDB010000006.1:0-5290 GCA_036270155.1 Gaiellaceae bacterium | reverse complement strand
GACGAGGTCGCCGAGCGTGATGCCCTGCGTCTGGTAGCGCTTCGCAATCGAGACGACCAGCCGCAGGTTGCAGTTGATCATCCGCTCCTTGGCGATCATGTCGCCCTTCTCGATGCGCTTCGCCAGCTCGACCTCTTCCGCAGCGGTGAGCAGCGGATAGCGGCCGGCCTCGTTGAGGAACATCTGGAACGAGTCGGTGGTGTAGAGGCTGGTCCCGACGCTCAAGTCGAGCTCGAACTCTTCCTCTTCGGCCTCGGGTGCGGCGCCGTGGGACTCGAGCTCGTGCGCGAGCTCCTCGGCCTCTGCTTCGTCGAGGTCGTTCGTGAGGACTGCGTCCGCTACGTCGGCGGCGGTGAGCACGTTGTGCTCCGCGCGCAGGGCAAGCAGTGCCTCGAGGGCATCATGGACAGCCGGGGTCATGCTGATTTGGGTCAACGAACTCCTAACGTGGTTACTGGTCTTCGAGAGTGACAGGCGCGCGTCGTGCTTTGCGCGTCATCCATCACTTGTGAAAACGCCCTGGGCACTAGGGTTATTCCGATTCTGGGCTTTGGTAACCCAGAACTTAGTGACAGACTGTTACTAACCTGTTAGGACAGCCCCTGCCGCCCTATTAAGGGTGATTTACGGGGCCATCCGGTCATTTTGGACGAAGGCGGCATGGGTGACCGGCATCTTCTGGGCGAAGAATGCCTCAACAGCTTCGGCGTAGCGCCGGATCTCCCTTTGGGCGAACTCGGCATTCCGGAGGGAAACGAAGTTCATCAGGGCCCGGGCGTTGACCGTCCAATAGAACTGTGTATAGGCCCCGACCGGGATCACGGCCCGGGCGAGCTCCCGGGCCACGCCCTTCTCGACCAGGCGGGCGTAGGTGGCGTAGGCATCCTTGTAGACGGCCTCGATCTCCTGCCGGGCCTCTTCGGCCAGCTCGTCGCTGACCGGCTCGAAACTGTAGGCGCCCGGCTTGCCGACCTGGCTGCGGACGTCCTCGGCCGCGGGGACGTAGAAGTCGTCGGTCGCCTTGGCATATCTCATGCTGAACTCGTTGAAACTGCCTATACGGTGTCGAAACCATTCGCGCGCGACGAAGATCGGGCAGCGGATGTGGAAGCGGAAGGCGTTGTGTTCGAACGGGGAGCCGTGCCGGTCGCGCATCAGGAAGCGGATCAGGCCCTCGTCGGACTCCTCCATCACGCTCTTGTGCCGCGCGAACGAGACGCGGGCGCCGTTCACCACCGAGAGATCGTCCGCCATCGAGTCGTCCAGCCGGACAAATCCGTGGTCGAGAACGCGGATCGAGTTCTCAGAGGTGACGTCGAGCTCAGTCAAAACGCCCGCGGACCTTAGCTCCCAATCCGGACGCTCCCCGAGCCTGTCCAAAACCGACATGCCCCGGGGACTGTCCCCGGGACACGTACCGTTTGGACATGGCGATTCGGATCGGCACGTCCGGGTGGTCGTACCCGACCTGGCGGCCCGGCTTCTACCCCGACGGGATGCAGCCGGCGGACTTTCTCCGCTTCTACGCCGAGCGGTTCGACACGGTCGAGCTGAACTCGACCGGCTACCGGCTGCCGAGCGCCGACCAGTTCCGCAAGTGGGCCGAGGCCGTGCCCGACGGCTTCGAGTTCGCTGTCAAGTTTGGGTTGACCCGGCTCGATCGCGTGACCACGTTCTTCGAGCGGGTGCTCGCGCTCGGCGACCGGCTCGGGCCGGTACGCGTCGTCTACGAGGGGCCGTACGACGCAGGGACGCTCTCCTTCGTGCAGGGCTCGACGCCGGACGACGTGAAGCTCGCGTGGGACTTCCGCGACGAGTCGTGGCGCGATGTCGACAGCGTCGTCCAGGTGAACCACGCGGGTGCGGAGCCGTTCCGCTACCTCCGGCTGCGTGAGCCCCCGTACACGGAGGACGATTTGCGCGCATTCGCTGCGACGGTGCGCGAACCCGCGTACATCTACATCCGCCACGAGGACGAGCCGACCGCGCCGCCCGTCGCTGCGCGCCTGCGCGAGTTGCTGGAGGCTCGCTAGAACCCGGCGGTCGCGCCGAGGCGCGCGATGTGCGCTCCCGATTCGAGGATCTCGCTCACCTGATCGACGGCGAAGCGAATCTCGTCGTCGGTGGTGAAGAAGTGCGGCCCGAAGCGGAGCCCGGCATCCGGGCGGTAGTCGCAGATGATCTCGCGCGCGGCCAGCTCCGCGTGCACCGCTTGGAAGTCCGGCACGCGGAAGACGACCGAGCCGCCGCGGATCTCCGGTTCACGCGGCGAGGTGAGCTCGAAACCTGCTTCGTCGACGAGCTCGACGAGCAGCGCCGTCTGCCGCATCGAGTTCTCGCGAATCCGCTCGACACCGATCTCGCGGATGATCTCGTAGCCCGCGCTTGCCGCGTAGTTGGCGGCGACGACAGGCGTGCCGGTGAGGAACCGCGCAGCGCCCGGCGCAGGCTCCATCTCCGTCTCGAACGCAAACGGACGTGCATGCCCCTGCCAGCCGGCGAAGGCGGGCTCGAGTTGCTCGGCGATGTCGGGGCGCACGTACAGCCACCCCGCGCCGGGCCCGCCGCACAGCCACTTCACCGAGCCGCCGACGCAGAACTCGACGCCGAGCGCCGTCACGTCGAGCGGGACGGTGCCCGCCGACTGGTACGCGTCGAGGCAGACATACGCGCCCATCGCGTGCGCCCGTTCGACGATGCGCTCGATCGGCTGGATCTCGGCTGTCTTGTAGAGCACGTGCGAGATGGGCACGAGCAGGGTGCGCTCGTCGATCGCGTCGATCACCGCATCCGCGTCGGGGCACACGACGACGTCGGCGCCGAAGCGCGACCACGCCTGCTGCACGTAGCGCACCGAGGGGAACAGCCCTTCCTCGAACACGATTCGATTGCGCGGCGGCTTCGGGTCGAAGCACGAGAGGACGATCGCCTCCGCCACCGTCACGTTCTGGTGCATGACGGTCGAGCCGGCGGGCGCGCCGATGATCGAGCCGATCAGGTCGCCCGTCGTGAACACCGAGTCCCACCACCCTTCGCTCCAGGCGCGCGCGCCGCGCGTCTTCCACTCGTGCGCGAACTGCTGCAGGCGACGCTCGGCCTCCGCAGGCATCGCGCCGAGCGAGTGGTTGATCAGGTACGTCGTCGACTCGAGAATCGGGAAGCGATCCCGGTAGCTCGTGAGCTCCATGTCGCCGATCATCGCACCGCTTGCGTCGTCGGTGCGGTCGACGGTCGCGGCGGCGGCTTGGAGTCGACGAGCACCGCAGCAACGAGGAGCACCGCGATGCCCACGAGACTTTCACCCGCGAGCGAACGGCCGATGCGCGTGAGAAACCCGGTGTCAGCACGCTGGAGCGCCGGCGCGATGACGAAGTGGTGGAACGCACCCCAGAGCAGGGCGAAGCAGACGAGTCCGATCTTGATCAGCAGCACCTGCCCGTAGTGCTCCGTCCAGAGGTCGTGCAGGTGCGGCAGTCGCACGATGCTCAGGTACGTCCCCGCGGCAAGCACGAGGGCGATCAACACGGTCGCCATGCGCGAGAAGTTCATGAACGCGGCACGCCGGAGCTCGGGCGCGCCGTACCAGACCAGACCGACCATCGTCGCGAGCCCGCCGATCCAGACCGACGCGGCACCGATGTGCACCCAATCCGCGATCGCCGTCTTCCAGGTCGACCCGGGATCGAGCGCGTCGTGACCGGACCACGAGAGCCCGCCGGCGAAGAAGAGCGACAGCACAAACGCCGGCACGAGCAGGTCGGTGCGGTCGAGCAGCCACGAGAGGTAGAGCAGCGCGAGCACGAGCGCGAAGCCGAGCGTCATCACGACGAACGCCTGACCGAAGCGGGTGGCCGCCATCGGCGAGAGATCGCCGTAGAGGAAGTTGCCGAACGGCAGCTGCAACGCGTCCTCCGCGCGCAGCGAGAACGCCGCGATGCCCGCGTGCATGGCGAGCACGACGCCGAGGCCCGAGGCGACGACGATCTTCCGCTCCAAGGCACGCGGCACGACGAGCCCGCGCAGGCAGATGACGCGTAGCCCGAGCGCACCGATCGAGAGTGCGAGCCCGAGGAACCACAACCAGCGCACCACATGCTCGACCTTGGTCGGCCCACCGGCGCCGTATGCATTCGCGACGGCGGGCGCGGGCACACGCACGCCGAACGTCCAGACACCGGAAACCACGTGCGAGTCGGCGGAGATCGCCCGCCACCGCACCGTGTAGCCGCCGAGCTTCAGCGGCAGCACGTCTGCGACGACGTCTCGCCCGTCTGCGCGCGAGTTAAAGGCGAACTGCTTGCCGACGCCGTTCAGCACGTTGATCGAACCGGTCAGCACCTTCACCGTCTGGTCGAAATGCAGGACGACCTGCGCGGGGCCGCGCTGCAGCTCGTGACCGAACGCGGGCGTCGTGTAACGCAGTGTCGCGTGGGCCGACGCAGCCGCGGGAAACGCAAGCGCAACGAGTGAGCTGAGCAACAGGCGTCTCATCGGTGCTGCGGTCCGGCGAGGGGCGACAGGTGCCCGAAGATCGGTGCGACATCGCGGTCGGTGAAGAGCATCACCGAGACCGCAACGATCGTGAGCGCGAAGCACGTCTGCAGTGCCGCCGACCGCGGTTTCCACGCGAGCGCGAGCGGGATCATGGCGCCGAGCAGGAACGTCCAGCCAAGCAGGTGGTGCAAGAACGCCGACCGCGCGAAGAACCACGGGTTCTGCTCGTGGACGATGAACGCGAGCCCCGTGACCGCGAACGCCAGCGGCCACGTCAACCGCCACAGCGGCGACCTCAGCCGTCCGCGCACGAGCCCGAGCTCGGCGCCGCCGGCGAGCATCAGCACCTCGGCCCACGAACCGTGCGCGTACATATGGATCGACGAGTTCGTGAAGAACGCCATCACCGGCCAGAGCAGGACACCCATGCCGAACGCGATCCCGGGCCAGAGGTACTTGCGCCACGGTCGCATCCGCCAGACCTCCTGGCCGACGATCGCCTCGCAGAGCAGGCAGAGCCCGACGAGCAGGATCCCCGCCGCGAAGGCCCAGTGGACCATCTCAGCGTGAGGCAGCATCGTGCGTCTCCATGTCCGCCAGCAGCGGCTTCGCGACGACGAGCGCGAAGATCACGCCCGCCGCGGCGACGAGCAGCGGCGGCTCGAGGACGAGCCACCAGAAACCCTGACCACGCGGGTGCAGGATCGTCAGCCGGTGCGGCTGAAGGATGCCCCAGATCAGGCCGCAGGCGACCGTCGTGGGGCCGATCAGCGAGACCGCGCGCGCACGCGCCGAG
>DATBDB010000005.1:0-7888 GCA_036270155.1 Gaiellaceae bacterium | reverse complement strand
GGCCGCCGTGTGCTCGTCGGTGCGCCAGCGTCCCTTCGACAGGCTCTTGATCGTCTGCACGGCGATCCCCCGGTCGGCGCAGAGGTCGAGCAGCTCTTCGACGGCGGCGGCGTAGCGGTGATCCTGGAGCTGGATGTAGGTGTACGGGAAGAGCACCGAGTCGAACGGAAACTCGGCGAGGCTCTGCAGATGACGTTCCGCAACGTCGACTCCGTGCCCGGTGACGCCGATGAAGCGAACCAGCCCTTCGTCGCGCGCGGCCACCGCAGCTTCAAGCGCCCCGCCGGGGCCCATCGCGGTCTCCCACTCGGCGCGGTCGACGAGGTTGTGGAGTTGGATCAGGTCGACCGAGTCGACGCCCAGGCGCTCCAGAGAACGCCGGATCTCGTCGTGCGCGGCGCCACGCTCGCGCTCGCCGGTCTTCGTCGCCAGGAAGAAGTCCTCACGGTGGTCGACGAGCCAAGGCGCGATGCGCAGCTCCGCATCGCCGTAGCTCGCGGCCGTGTCGATGTGGTTGACGCCGTGCTCGAGCAGCAGCGCGAGCGCGTCGTCTGCCTCGCCCTGCGTTACGGAGCCGAGTGCAGCCGCGCCGAAGATCGTGCGCGTGCTCTCGTGCCCGGTGGAGCCGAACGGGATCTTCTCGATCGCCACGACTAGATGGTACGCGCGACCGACCGGATCGCGTCCTCTGTGATCGGATCGAGAACGAGGATCGCCTCGTCGGCGCCCGCCTCCTGCAACGCGCGCAGGTGACCGGGCAGGTCGGCGGCGGGCACCGCCGGCACGTCGCGCGGCCGTTCGCCCGAACCGCCGTCGATCTCGACGAGCACGCACGCGCTCCGCTCGATCGCCGCCGGATCGCGGCCGGCGCGCTCCGCGGCCTCCGAGATCTCGGCGTTGTGACGCGCGAACCCCTCGACGGTGTTGCCGTACGGCGTGAACCACGTGTTCCAGGCGTCGACATGCGGGAGCGTGATCGAGAGCATCCGCGGCGCGTTCGCGCCGACCATCAGCCTCGGCGCACGCTCGAGCGGCGGCAGCAGCACCGCGTCGTTCGTCGCGTGGAAGCGGCCTTCGAACGTCACGCGCTCGCCCGCGAGCAGGCGGCGGATGATCGTGAACGCCTCCTCGAAGCGCGAGACGTGGTGATCGAACGGCAGGCCGAACGCGCTGAACTCTTCTTTGTTCCAGCCCGCCCCGAGCGCAGCGACGAGACGCCCGCCGCTCAGCTCGTGCACGGCTGCCGCCTGCCGCGCGAGGATTCCCGGCGGGTGGAAGGCCGTGCAGGCGACGAGCGGCCCCAGCTCGACGCGTGACGTGCTCTCGGCGAGCCAAGCAAGCGTCGTCCAGCAGTCCCACGGCCCGCGCTCAGGACGACCGTCGCCGCGGTAGAGCAGGTGGTCGCCCACCCAGAGCGAGTCGAAGCCGCTCTCCTCTGCTGCGCGTGCCATCGCCATGAGCTCCTCGCGACGGACGACGCGCTCCACCTCGGGGAGCTGGACGCCCAGCTTCATGCCCAGAACGCCTCGAACGCCGGAAAGTCGAGCGGCACCGCGGTCACGTCGGCGATCCGGCCCTCATGGATCTTGCAGAAGAGCGCCTGGTCGATGTCGAGGGTGCGTCCTTCGCGCTCGCCGCGCGCGCGGTAGAGAGCGACTGCGCGCTCGTCGTCGGCGAGGACGTACTGGAGCTCGGTGCGATAGGTGCCGCCGGAGAGGACGAGTGTCTGGCGGAGGAACTGCAACGTCGCGTCACGCCCCACGTACTCGCCGCTCATCGCGTTCGTCCCCGGCACGCGCCACACGATGTCGTCCGCCAGCGAGCGCGCGACGACGAGCGCGTCGCGGCCGAAGGCGCCGAACGCCCGCTCGAGCAACTCTGCGTTCGGGTGGCTCAAGCCTCTAACGGCGCGAGCGTCAGGCCGTACGCCTCGAGCTGCGAGTGGTAGAGCTCGGCGAGCTCGCGGTGGCCCGACCAGACGAGCGCCTGACCGGTCGTGTGGATCTTGTTCGCGAGCGCCATGCCCTTGTCGTAGTCGACGCCCGGGATCGTCTGCGCGAGCGCGAACGCGACGCCTTCGAACGTGTTGTGGTCGTCGTTGAGGACGATCACGCGCCACGCGTCGCCGGTGCCCGAGCCACCCGTGCGGCGCGGCCTGAGCTTCGGCGGTGTGAGCGTGTGTGTCATCAGGGATCGAGGGTAGCGACGACCGCCTCGGCGATCACCTTCAGCGGGCGTCCCGAGACCTGGCTCGCCTTCCGCAAGCGGTCGAACGCAGCGGCCTCCGTCAGCCCCTCTTTGTCCATCAGGAGGCCTTTCGCGCGCTCGATCGCCTTGCGCGCGGCAAGCGCATCGGCGAGCGACTCGGCCTGCTCCCGCACAGCGGACAGCTCTTCGTGCCGCGCGCGCGCCGTCGCGATCGCCGGGACGAGATCCTGCTCGCGGAACGGCTTGACGAGGTAGCCGAAGACGCCGGCCTCGACTGCGCGGTTCACGAGCTCCTCCTGGCCGTACGCGGTGAGCATCACGATCGGGATCGGGCGCTCCTCGAGGATCCGCTTCGCGGCCTCGATTCCGTCGAGCTTCGGCATCTTCACGTCCATGATCGCGAGCTCAGGCTCGTGCTCGCGCGCGAACGCGACGGCTTCTTCCCCGTCGCGCGCTTCCGCGACGATCTCGTGCCCCGAGCGCTCGAGGAGGTCTCGGAGATCGAGCCGGATGATCGTTTCGTCTTCCGCGATGAGGATACGCACGGTCCTTAGAATCGCACGATGTTGCAAATCAATGACGAAGCAGTCGAAGCACTCCGCCAGATCGGCGATCTCCGCATCCGCGGAATCGAGTCCGACAACGAGGTCGAGCTGGAAATCGAGGAGGCCACCGAACCGGTCGCGGACGACCAACTGGTCGAGCGCGACGGGGTGAAGGTCTACCTCGACCCGGTGGCCGCAAGCGCGCTGGACGACCAGGTTCTGGGCATCCACGGGCACGACGACCACTTCCACTTCAGCTTCGACGACCAAGAACCGGCCTAGCCACGGGCTGCACGCAAGCTGCAGTCCATACATAGAAGAACCTGGTTCGCTCTCTAACCAGGTTCACGCGTCTCCGAACCCGGGTGCCAGGCGCGGTAATCGATCCTGGTTCGCTCTCTAACCAGGATCGTGAGTTTCGTTCGAACTGACGCGCCCGAATGCGGAAACTCGTGAACCTTCAAAAAGCGAACCAGGTTCATCTATGTATGAGATGCAGCCAGCGTGCCGCTCGGAGCTAGGCCGGAAAAACGACTTCCGCGCGCGTGCCTGGGCCTGACTGCATGTCGAGCGTCCCGCGCAGCTCGTCGCGCACCAGCGCGTGCACGATCGAGAGCCCGGTCCCGGTCGGCTGCTTGTCACCGAGACCGTTGCCGTTGTCGGCGATCGCGAGCACGACGTCGCCGTTTCGCCGGCCGAGCTCCACCTGCACGCGGTCGCCGCCGTGCTCGAGCGCGTTCTGCAGCAGCTCGGCGAAGACGAGCGCGAGTGCTGTCGCGCGAGCGCCTTGCAGCGACACCGGCTCGAGCTCCGCCGTCACGTCCTTGCCGCCGCCGACGCCCTGCACGAGCATCGCGCGCAGCCGGTCGATCAGATCAGCGAGCTCGACGTCCTCGTCGCGGCGCTCGGTCAGCAGCTCGTGCACGGCCGCGATCGCGAGGATCCGGTTGACGGAGTGCTCGAGTGCCTCGCGCGGATCGATGGTGTCGGACGACCGCGCCTGCAACCGCAACAGCGACGCGACGGTCTGCAGGTTGTTCTTGACGCGATGGTGGATCTCTTGCGCGAGCACGCCGCGCATCACGGCACGCCCGTGCTCGAGCGCAACGGCCGCGTGCGTCGCGATCGACGCGAGCAGCTCGCGGTCGGCGTCCTTGAACGGCGTTGCGCGGTCCGCAACGAGCTCGCCGATCGTCCGGCCGCGCCAGCGCAGCGGCTGCCGGATCGCGTATTCGTCCGCGACGCCCTCGGGCCACGCGATATTGCCGTCTTCGAGCACCAGGGCCGCCCCCGTTGCATGCAGGGAGTCCATCGTCGTCTTGACGATCGCCTCGAGCGACTCTTCGAGATAGAGGGCTTCCGATACCGCCTCGGAGATGCGCGCCAGCGCTTCCAGCTCGTGCACGCGCCGCTGAGCCTCGGAGTAGAGCTTCGCGTGCTCGATCGACTGCGCCACCTGGGCGGCGATCGCGAGCAGCAGATCGACCTCGTCGGCGGAGAACTCGCGCGGCTCGCGGGTGCGCGCGTTGAGCGCGCCTTCGAGCGTCCCGTCGCGGGTCAGGATCGGGACGGCGAGGATCGACTGGTACTCGTCCTCAGGCAGGTTCGGGAAGTTCTTGAAGCGCGGATCGAGGTGAGCCTGCGTCGCGAGCATCACCGGTGCGCGCGCAGCAGCGGCGGAGCCGGTGATGCCTTCGCCGGGACGCATCCGCGGCCGGCGCGACATCTCGTCGATCGGCGTGCCATGCGTGGCGCGCAGCACGAGCTCATCGGCACGCTGGTCGTAGAGGTAGACGAAGCACGCGTCCGCCCGCAGCGCGTCCGCCACCTTGGTCGCGACGAGCGACAGGACCTCCTGCAGGTCGAGGCTCGAGTTGACCGCCTCGATCGTCTCGATCAGGAGGCGCAGGTGGCGTTCGCGCGTATCCATCCGGCTTTAAGCGTACGCTGGGCCCGTGTCAACGGCTCAGTGGCTCCTGATGCTTCATGTCACCGGCGCGTTCTTCCTGGTCAGCGGCTCCGTCACGGCGGGCGTGCTCAACGTACTGGCGCAACGCACCGAGCGCCCCAGCGAGTCCGCCTTGCTGCTCCGCCTGATCAAGACCGCCGTGGTCGTGATCCTGATCGGCACCGCCACGACGCTGATCTTCGGGCTGTGGCTCTGGCACGAGCTGGGCTTCGGCATCGGGACGTGGTGGATCTGGGCGTCGCTCGTGCTCTGGGTGATCACGAACGCACTCGGCGGCATCGGCGGCAAGCACCAGGAACGCACTCGCAAGCTGGCCGAGCAGCTCGCCGCCGCGGGCGACACGATGACCGACGAGCTCCGCGCGCTCCTGCGCGACCGGCGCGGCAACGCCTTGTCGTGGCTGGCCGGCGCCGCAACGATCGCGATCCTCGTCCTGATGATCTGGAGACCGGCGTGATCGCGTACAGCCGCCCCTTCTGGCCGCTCTTCCTCCACGTGCTCGGCGCGATGGCGCTCGTCGGCGCGATCCTCGCCGTCGCGCTCGTCTCCTGGGTCGCGTGGCGCCGCCCCGATCTCGCCGTCCTGCGCCGTACCGCCTGGACGACGCTCGTCGCCGTCGCGCTTCCGTCTTACCTCGTGATGCGGCTCGCAGCCCAGTGGATCTACTCGAAGGAAGGCTTCTCCGGGAAGAACGACCCCACGTGGCTGGGCATCGGATTCGGCGTCGCCGACCTTGGCCTGCTGCTCCTGCTCGTGATGATCGGCGTCGCCTTCTGGTGGCGCCGCGGGGCCAAGCCGGCCGCCGGTCGTATCGTCGCGGGCCTCTCCTCCGTTTACCTCGTACTGCTGGCCATCGCGTGGCTCGCGATGTCCGGGAAATGGGGCTAACAGAAGCTTTACGGAGAAGGGGGATTTTCTTCGCATGCGGGGAATAGGTTCGCTGACATGAGCGCACTCGCTATCGATCTCCGCCAGACCGCAGGCTTCCTTGTCGCCGATGCGCGCGGCCGGGTGGTCGGGACGGTCGAGTGCCCGATGTACGGCACAAGCCCCGAGACACCCGATGCGCTCTCCGTTCGCTCCGGCTGGCTGGCGCGTCGCCGGCGGATCGTTCCGGCCGAGTCGATCGAGCAGATCGACGACGGCTCGAAGGTGATCGGACTGCGCGTCGAGCGCGATTCGATCCCGCGCTTCCTCTAGATCGCGGCCACAGATTTTCAAGACGCGGGGCGTCCCGTAGGACGCCCCGTGGCCCGTCTGGCCGCGATTTACAGAACGCCGAGGTAGCGGTCGAGCTCCCACTGCGTGAGCTGGATCCGGTACTCGTCCCACTCCTTGCGCTTCAGCCGCACGTAGGCATCCCAGATGTGGTCGCCGAGGGCGCGCCGCATCAGCTCCGACGCGGCCAGCTCGTCGACCGCCTCGCCGAGCGTCTCCGGCAGGGACACGATGCCCCGCTCCTTCCGCTCCTCCGAGGTGAGGTGGTAGAGGTTGCTGTCCATCGGCGGCTCGAGCTCGTAGCCCTTTTCGATCCCCTCGAGCCCCGCGTGCAGGAGCGCCGCGAAGGTGAGGTAGGGGTTGCAGGCCGGATCGGGGCAGCGGATCTCTGCGCGGGTCGCCTGCTCGGAGCCCGGCTTGTACAGGGGGATTCGGATCAGCGCCGACCGGTTGCGCTGTGACCACGCGACGTACACGGGCGCCTCGTAACCCGGCACGAGCCGCTTGTAGGAGTTCACCCACTGGGCGAAGATCGGCGCCAGCTCGCGCGCGTGCCGGAGCAGGCCGGCGATGAACGCCTTGCCGGTTGCGGAGAGGTTGTACTGGTCGCTCCCGTCGAAGAACATGTTGCGCCCGTCCTTGAACAGCGACATGTGGGTGTGCATCCCCGAGCCGTTCTCGCCGAACAACGGCTTTGGCATGAACGTCGCATAGACACCGTTTTTCGCCGCAACCTCCTTGACGATCAGCCGGTAGGTGATCGTCTGGTCGGCCATGTCGAGCGCATTCGAGTAGCGCATGTCGATTTCGTGCTGCGACGGCGCAACCTCGTGGTGGTGGTACTCGATCCCGATCCCCATCGCCTCGAGCGCCTGGATCGTCTCGTTGCGCAGCTCGGTCGCGGCGTCGAGCGCCGTCATCGCGAAGTAGCCGCCCTCGTCGAGCGTCACGGTTCCCTTGTTGCTCTCGAAGAGGAAGTACTCGAGCTCGGGGCCGATGTTGAACGTGTCGAAGCCCATCGACTGCATGCGCTCGAGTGCACGGCGCAGCGCGTAGCGCGGATCGCCGTCGTACGGCGTCCCGTCGGGCCTGACGACGTCACAGATCATCCGCCCGACCTTCGCCTCGCCCTCGCGGGTCGGCATCAGGCGGTACGTGGTCGGATCCGGGATCGCGACCATGTCGGACTCCTCGATCGCGTTGAAGCCGGTGATCGACGACCCGTCGAAGCCCATCCCGTCGTTCAATGCGCCTTCGATCTCCGACGGCGTGATCGCGAAGCTCTTCAGGTGCCCCTCGATGTCGGTGAACCAGAAGAGGACGTACTGCACCCCTTCCTTCTCCATCTGCTTCATGACGTCTTGGCGGGCACCGGGATCGGACGTCGCCCGATCCTTGCTCTCGATCATTCCCATGCCGGCTCGCTCCTTTTCGGGGAACGACCATCGTCTCAAATGCGCGGGTCGCGCATCACGCTTCCAGCAGCGGCCCGCCCAGATGCACCCACTCAGATTTCCGCTCGTAGCCGAGCTTTTCGTTCACGCGACGCATGGGTGCGTTGCCAAGGTCATTCAGCGTGCGC
Organism: Gaiellaceae bacterium; assembly: GCA_036270155.1. Classification (GTDB taxonomy): domain Bacteria; phylum Actinomycetota; class Thermoleophilia; order Gaiellales; family Gaiellaceae; genus PALSA-600. The sequence continues at coordinate 366 of DATBDB010000005.1, read as the reverse complement.
AGGGACTTCCAGCCGGCCTCCTTGGCCGCGGCGATCTGCGCCTGCTTCAACGCCAACGCGATACCCCGGCCGCGGGCGCTGCGGGCGACGCCCGTCATCCAGTGCTCCGCCGTGTCGTCGTTGTGCCGGCCGAGGATCGCATAGCCGACGACCTTCCCGCCGTCGAGCGCAACGAACGACAGATCGCGCAATACGCGCCCCGAGAAGAGACGCTCGTGCCACTGCTCGAAGGTTCCGGTACCGATCGGCGCTGAGGACGGGATGTCCGCTTCTGCCTCGAGAGCCGTTTGGTACATGCCACGCTCGTGCTCGTCCCCGACCACGGCAAGCTCGATCCCCGCGGGGACGAACTGCTCCACCTCGGCG
>DATBDB010000004.1:0-14733 GCA_036270155.1 Gaiellaceae bacterium | reverse complement strand
TTGTGCAGCTCGTCGATGAACAGGATGATGTCGCCGCGCTGGGTGATCTCCTTCATCACCTTCTTCAGGCGCTCCTCGAACTCACCGCGGTACTTCGAGCCCGCGACGAGCGCTGCGAGGTCGAGGCTGTAGATCTGCTTGCCCTTCAGCAGGTCGGGAACGTTGCCCGCCGAGATGCGCTGGGCGAGGCCTTCGACGACGGCGGTCTTGCCGACGCCGGGCTCGCCGATCAGAACAGGGTTGTTCTTGGTGCGGCGCGAGAGGATCTGCATGATCCGCTCGATCTCGGTCTGGCGTCCGACGACGGGGTCGAGCTTGCCCTCGGTCGCGAGCTTCGTGAAGTTGCGGCCGAACTGGTCGAGCAGCTTCGAGCTCTTGCCCTTCTCGCTCGAACTGCCGGCTGCGCCGCCCTGCCTGCGGCCGGGGCCGGAGAGCATGCGGATGATCTCGTTGCGAATCTTCTCTGCGTCGGCGTCGAAGTCGAGCAGAATCCGCGCGGCGACGCCTTCATTCTCGCGAACGAGGCCGAGCAGGATGTGCTCGGTGCCGATGTAGTTGTGGCCGAGCGACAGCGCTTCGCGAAGCGCGAGCTCGAGCACTTTCTTCGCGCGTGGAGTGAAGGGAATCTGACCAGTCGTGACCTCGTCGCCCTGACCGACAATGCGGGCAACCTGCGCACGCACCTCTTCGACGGTGATGTCGAGCGACTCGAGCACGCGCGCGGCGAGACCTTCCTCTTCGCGCAGCAGACCGAGCAGGATGTGCTCCGTCCCGATGTAGTTGTGCTTCAGCGCGCGCGCCTCATCCTGCGCGAGCACTACGACCTGGCGAGCCCTTTCAGTGAATCTTTCGAACAATTCGAGACCTCTCTTCCGCCTGACCCGGCGGCGCAAACGATTGCCTTCTCTAAGAGCAGGCAATGGTACTCCCCCCAGCGGGTGTGCCGCATCCCCCGAACGCCTAAAGCATGGGGGCTACCGTGTCAGTACGAGGCCTGCCACCAGGAAACTTGCGAACGCCGGGACGGCGGCAACCCCGGGCGCGAGCAGTGCCAGAGCCGACTGGCCCACGATCATCAGGAGAAGCGCATTCGTCCGTCTCACCCAGGGAGAACGGATGAGTAGTGCCGTTGGTTACGAGGCCGGGAGAATCGGCGCGAAAACCTCCCGCACAACGCCGTCGAGCGCGTAGGGAAGCAGGTCATCGTCCGCCTGAGCCCGGAGGACGGCGATGTAGGCGCGCCAGTCCTCGGCCCGGTCGGGGTGCGCCGGGGCGGCCGCCTCGACCGCCGCGGAGAGCGCCGAGACGCGCCACCGGCCGCGCTCGCGCAAACCACGGCTGCGCGGGCGTTTCCAGGCGATCAGGGCGCCGATCAGGCCTACGAGGAGCCCGAGCAGCGCGTCGCGGAGGATGTGCGGCGAGACGCGGCCCCTGTCGTGTGGCGGGTCGAAGACGTTCGCCTGCACCCCACTTCCGCCGAACCGGTTCACGACGGCCTGGGAGAAATCGACGGCCACCTGCTGCGCGACGCGCGCTGCCTGGACGCGATTGCCCGCGTCGTAGGCGAGGTTGACGACGCCGTTTCCGGCGCGAACGTGCAGGCGATTCAGCCCGACCGGAACGCCGAGCTTCTGCGACACGTTCCGCAGCACGATGTCGCTCTTCGCAAGCTCCGCGAACGACCGCGCGAGCGACGCGTCAGCGGCGGGCTTGCCGTTCCGCTCGATCACGAGCGTCACCTGCGAGCGGTAGAGCGTGGGCTCGGAGGCGGCGAGAATCAGGCCGGCGACGAGGCCGGCGGCGACGAGCAGCGGGGGCCAGGCGTTGCGGGCGTGCAATCGCTAGTCCGCGAAGATGCTGTCGACGAGCGAAACGAATTGCGCCGGCAGCCGGCCGTCGGGCTCGGCGTGCTCACGGAGCAGCGGCAGGTAGTAGGCCCACTCCTCCGCCTGTGGATCATCCCGAAGCTGCGCGTCCTGCACGAGGCGCTCGAGGCGCTGCAGCGTGTACGTCGACTCGGTGTAGTTCAACTCGGTGTAGTTGAACTTGGTGTAGTTGACCTCGGTGCCGTCCAGGTCGACCGGCCGCGCGGTCGGCCCGGGCACCGCCGCCGCAACCGGGGCTGGATTTGCCGGCGCCACCTCAACCGGGCGCTCTTCCGGCTCGGGGCGCGTTTCCAGCTCGCTCACGCGCTGATCGAGCTCGCGGACGCGCTCCTCGGCCCGCTCCGCACGGAGAATCGCCTCGGCAAGCCGCTTCTCCCCTGCCGCCGCGGCGGCAGACGTCGAGCTCTCGAGCGCGCGCTCGCGCTCCTCGAGAACCGTGCGCTGCTTCTCCACGACCTCGGTGATGCGGCGGAGGGCGACTTCACGATGCGTCAGCTCGGCAAGTCGCTGGGCGAGGACGTCGTCGTCCCCGGTCCGCGCCGGAGGTTCCTCCGGCACGACCTCAGCTCGATTCGAACGCCACGACATCCGGCTCACCTTAACTTGCGACCGGGAACGATCGATCGTGCGGCGTCGCCGCGGTCAGTCCTTCGGGCGCTGGGCCGGGAAGAGGATCACGTCGCGAACCGAGTCCTTGCCGAGGAACACCATTGCGAGGCGGTCGATTCCGAAGCCGATACCGCCCGTAGGCGGCATGCCGTAGCTGAGCGCCTCGACGTAATCCGGATCGCCTGGCTCGGCCTCGATATTCCCACCCGCGCCTTCCTCCGCCTGCATGACAAACCGCCGCGCCTGTTCCTCGCTGTCGTTGAGCTCACTGAACGCGTTGCAGACCTCGGTCCCGCCGATGAAGCCCTCGAATCGCTCGACGATGTCGTCGCTTCCCTCGACAAGACGCGCGAACGGCGACAACTCAATCGGGTAGTCGTGCATGAACGTGGGCTCGATCAGGCGAGGCTCGATGTAGGCGGTGACCGCTTTGTCGATCAGCTGCGACCACGTCTTGTCCTGCGAGACGTCGACGCCGCGCGACTGCAGCCGCTGCTTCAGGTCGTCGTAATCCTTCGTCCAGAGATCGAACTCAGCGAGCTGGTCGACGAGCTTCACGCGTTTCCAGGGCGCCTTCAGGTCGATCTCGTGCCCGCGATAGGTGACTCTCGTCGTGCCGAGGACGTCGAGCGCGACCGCCTCGATGAGCCCTTCGAAGCGAGACATCGTGTCGTTGTAATCGACGTATGCCTCGTACCACTCCAGCATCGTGAACTCCGGGTTGTGCTTGTACGACACGCCCTCGTTGCGGAACACACGACCGATTTCGTAGACCTTCTCGAGCCCACCGACGATCAGGCGCTTGAGGTAGAGCTCGGTCGCGACGCGGAGGTACAGGTCCTGGTCAAGCGCATGGTGGTGCGTGATGAAGGGCTCTGCGAACGCACCGCCGTAGCGCGGCTGAAGGATCGGGACTTCGACCTCGATGAAGCCGTCCGCGTCGAGGTGGCGCCTGATCGAAGCGACCATCCGCGAGCGCAACGTGAAGTCGGCGCGCACGTCCTCGTTCATCAGCAGGTCGAGGTAGCGGCGGCGGTAGCGCTGCTCGATGTCGGTCAGGCCGTGGTGGGTGTCCGGCAGCGGCGAGCGGTTCCGCGAGAGCAACACGAGTTCGTCGAGGATCAGCGACGGCTCGCCACGCCTGCTCTTCGTCGGCTTGCCGATCGCGCCGACGACGTCGCCGAGGTGCACGTCGATCTCACCGGTGCGCGCCTAGGGCGCGAGCAGCTGGATGCGGCCGCTGCGGTCGACGAGGTCGAGGAACACGAGCTTCCCCATGTCGCGCCGCGCCATCACGCGCCCCGCGAGCCGGCGCGTCTCCGCGCCTTCCACCCCGGTCTCGAGCGCCTCGGCTTCGTCCCGCACGCGCGCGATCTCGTCCCGGTCAGGGAACCTCTTCGGCGTGGCTGAGATGTTGGACGTCGAGCCTAGGTCGGTCACGGCGCCTTGACCATAGCCCAGGCTTGCGGGCCACCTTTCGGCGTCTGGTCCTGACGCACGACCGCGAAGCCGTGCCGCTCGTAGAACGGCAGGTTCGCCTCGTTGTTCGTGAGCAGGACGGCCGGCAGCCCACCGCGCGCCGCAGCAGCCAGTCCCGGCTCGAGCAGGGCCGCGCCGATGCCACGGCGTTGCGCCGACGGATCGACCCCGATCCCGGCGAGATACCAGTGCTGTTCGGGCATCGCCTCGACGCGAAGCGACTCGACCGCGCGGCCGTAGGCGAGGAACGGCGCGATCGCCGAACCGAGACGGAACGGCGTCGTGACGAGCGCCTTCAGGGTCGGCCCGACACGCATCGGCGGGCGGCCGGGCGGCAGCCAGCGGGCGGCGCCACGGACGACACCGGCTGTCGTCCAGACATCGGCGGCCGTGACGTCGAAGCCGACGCGGAAGAGCCACGGGAGGAGATCCCGTCGTTTCTTGGCGTCCGGGATCAGCCACACCCATGCCGGGTCGTCGAGGAAAGCGCGCGCCAACACGTCGCTCGCCTCACCGAGCCGCGAATCCTCCAGACGCACCACTTCCATGGTGCGCAGCCTATTGCCCCCGCCTAGGCGGCCTTGATCTCGAGGATCTTGAACTTCAGCGATCCACGAGGTGCGGTTACCTCGACCACGTCGCCCTTCTTGTGGCCGATGATCGCCTTGCCGACCGGCGACTCGTTCGACAGCTTGTTCTCCGTCGGGTTCGCTTCGGCCGAGCCGACGATGTGGTACTCGAAGGTCTTGTTCGCCTGCATGTCGCGGAGGCGCACATGCGAGCCCACCGAAACGGCGTCCTTCGAGATCTCCTTCTTCGTGATCACGCGTGCGGACAGGAGCCGCTCTTCGAGCTGCGCAATCTTGTGCTCGAGCATTGCCTGCTCGTTCTTCGCGTCGTCGTACTCGGCGTTCTCGGCGATGTCGCCGAATTCGCGCGCGACGCGGATCCGCTCCGCGACTTCACGCCTCTTGTCGTTGCGCAGGACATCGATCTCCTGCTGGAGCTTCTTGTACCCGTCTGCTGTGAGAATGACTTCCTTCAATCAACGCCTCCTAGACCCGCCTAAACGGGCGGGAATGGTAGCGGCGCCGTCAAGGGCGCCGCAAGCCCATGCGGCTACCTTTACGGGTGATGAACATCGATCTTCACGACACCTGGTATCTCGGCGACGTCGAGATCCCGACGCGGCTCGTGCTGGCGCCCATGGCAGGAGTCAGCGTGCAGGCCTTTCGTCGCCAGGGCCGCCGGTACGGGGCGGGGCTTGTCTGCTCGGAGATGGTCTCCGTCGCCGGGATCCAGCACCGTAATGAGCGGACGCTGGGCTACCTCCGGGTCGGCGCGGACGAGCACCCCCTGGCGATCCAGATCTTCGGCTCCGACCCGGTGGCGATGGGCGAGGCGGCGCGGATGGTCGAGGCGGCCGGCGCCGACGTCGTGGACATGAACTTCGGCTGCCCGGTGAAGAAGGTCACGAAGACCGGCGCGGGCGCCTCCCTGCTCGACGAGCCCGACCATGCCTGCCGGCTCGTGGAAGCCGTCGCGACGGCCGTCTCGCTCCCCGTGAGCGTGAAGATGCGCCGCGGCGTCGCCAACGGGTCCCGCACCTGCCTCGAGGTCGGCCCTAGGCTCGTCGCCGCCGGCGCGGCGTCGCTGACGTTGCACCCGCGCTCCGCGAAGCAGATGTACACCGGCACGGCCGACCACTCGCTGACCGCGGAGCTCGTCTCGCTCGTCGACGTCCCGGTGATCGCCTCGGGCGATGTGACCTCGCGCGCCAAGGCACAGTCGGTACTCGCGACGACCGGCGCCGCAGCAGTGATGGTCGGGCGCGCCGCGCAGGGCAACCCATGGGTGCTCCGCGAGATCATGGGCGGCACCGACGACCCGTCACGTGAGGAAGTCGTCGCCGAGCTCATCTTGTTCATCCGCGAGACGGTGCGCGAGCTCGGCGAACAGCGCGCGAACGGCTTCCTGAAGAAGTTCTACGGGTGGTACCTCGGCCGCGGCCGCTTCCCGCGCCCGTTCAAGCAGGAGCTCGTGATGCTGCCGACGATCGAGGAGGTCGAGGCGCGCCTGTTCGCGGCTGCGCCCGGGGCGCGCTTCGTGCTCGAGCGGCTCCTGCGCGAGCTGCCGGACCCCGCCGACGAGGTGCTGCTCGATTCGCTGCCGATCTCGATCTACGGCGGCGGCTAACTGCTCTACTAGGGGCGGTTGCGCGCCCAGACGAGCTGCAGGCCGTGGAGCGTCAGCTCCTGGTCGACCGCGGTGATGCTCCGGGAGTGCGGCGCGATCAGATCCGCGAGGCCGCCGGTGGCGACGACGGGCACGCCCTCCACGTCCAGCTCGTCCTTGATCCGCCCGACGATCGCGTCGACCTGCCCCGCGAAGCCGTAGACGAGCCCGGACTGGAGCGCAGCGACGGTCGTCTGGCTAATCACGCGCTCCGGCGCGACGAAGGGCACGCGCGGCAGGCGGGCGGCGCGGGCGAAGAGGGCATCCATCGAGACCTCGACCCCGGGCGCGAGCACGCCGCCGGCGAACTCGCCCGCCGCGTTGACGACGTCGAAGTTCGTCGAGGTCCCGAAATCGACGACCACTGCCGGCGTGCCGTGACGTTCGCGCGCGGCGACCGCGTTCGCGATCCGGTCCGGTCCCACCTCGCGCGGGTCGTCGTAGCGGATCGGAACGCCGGTCGGGACGCCCGGCCCGAGAACGAGCAGGTCGGCGCCCGCCCAGCGCTCGGCGAACGCCTCGTACTCGCGCACGAGCGGAGGCACGGACGAGCACAGCACGATCCCGTCGAGCGCGTCGAGGTCGACGAAGGCGCGCAGCAGCACCGCCAGCTCGTCGCCCGTGTGCGAGCGATCCGTTCCGACCCGAAACTGCTCCCTCAGATGTTCCCCCTCGAACAGTCCGAAGACGGTCTGGGTGTTCCCGACGTCGATGGCGAGGAGCATGGGGGCGAGCCTAGCTCAGCAACTCACGAATCTGGTTCGGCTGACACCGAATCAGGTTCGGACTACAGGTCTTCGATCTCGCTGCGGCCCTCGCCGATGCGCTTGGCGAGGGCTTCGGGCGTCAGGGCCGGCTCGTCGCCCTCGCCGCGCAGCTCCTCGACCGTCACGTCACTGGACGTGTAGACCTCGGCGCGCGGGATCATCCTCGTCGGGCGATTCTTGTCCCACACCCACACGTCTTCCATCTGCAGATGGAAGAACGGGTAGCTCGGCTGCGGGACGTACTTCATGTCGAGCTTGTTGCACAGGTACGTCGCATCCTGAGTGAGGACGCAGTACCGGAAGAGGTTGAAGACCGCCGCGTATTCCTTCTTCAGGCGTAGCTCGGCCTCGGCCTCGAACTCGTCGAGCTCGTCGAGGTTGCTCACGCCCCTGATGATAGCCCTGCGAGAGCCGCCTGGACCGTGCCGGATCCGGGGATTTTCAGTAACGGAGCAAGCTCGGCGAGCGGTCTGAGCACGAAATCGCGTTCGGTCAACCGCGGATGCGGGACGATGAGGCCCGGCTCCTCGATCGTCTCGTCGCCGTACAGCAGCAGGTCGAGGTCGATCGTGCGCGGCCCCCATTGCGCGCCGACCCGCTCCCGGCCGAGCCGGCGCTCGACGTCGAGCAAGCGGTCGAGCAACTGCCGGGCGGTCAGCCGCGTCTCGATCTCCGCCACCGCGTTCAGGAACATCGGCTGGTCCCCGTAGCCCTGGTCGCCATAACCCCATGGCTCCGTCTCGATCACCGTCGACAGCCGCACCGCGGCGATCAGCTCCGCGGCTTCCCTGATCAGGCCCTCGCGGTCGCCGAGGTTCGAGCCGAGGCCGATATACGCGACCGTCATGGCCGCCGGACGATCACGGCGGAGTGCTCGACACCGAGACCGGCCGGTTGCTTGCGCACGCGCAGCTTCAGCTGCCGCGGCTCGAACTCCGCGTACAGCGCGTCCGCGACGGTCGTCGCGAGCGCCTCGAGCAGGTTGAACCGCCGCGCATCACTCAGCTCGCGGATCTTCGCGGCGACGTGGGTGTAGTCGAGTGCGCCCTCCAGATCGTCGTCCGCGCCGCGGTCTCCGACCTCGAGCTGGACGTCCCACAGGAAGAGCTGCCCGTTCTGCTGCTCTTCCTCGTAGGCGCCGTGGTAGCCGAACACCTCGAGCCCGTGCAGCTCGATGATCAACCGCACACCGCCTTGGCGGCCGCGAGCGCCTCCACGTGGGCGCGCACGTCGTGCGCACGAAGGATCGTTGCGCCACGATCGAAGGCGGAAACGGCGGCACCGATCGACGCGGCCGTCGTCCCGATTTTCGAGTCAGAGTCGTTGAGGATCCGAGCGAGCGAGCTCTTGCGCGAGAAGCCGATCAGGATCGGCCGGCCGATCGCGACGAGCTCGTCGAGGCGGCGTACGAGCTCGAAGTTCTGCTCGACGGTCTTCCCGAACCCGATGCCCGGGTCGAGACAGACGAGCTCTTCGCGCACACCCGCGGCGACCGCGAATGCCAGCCGCTCCTCGAGAAACGCCTTCACGTCGGAGACGACGTCGTCGTAGGTGGGGTCGTCCTGCATGGTGCGCGGCTCCCCCTGCATGTGCATCAGGCACAGATAGGCGCCGGCATCGGCGACGACGCCGGCCATCTCTGCATCGCCGCGCAGAGCGGTGACGTCGTTCACGAGCTCGACTCCGAGCTCGAGGGCACGCTTCGCGACGACCGCCTTCGACGTGTCGACGGAGAGGGCGGCGCCGTTCAGATCCGCGAGCACGGGCTCGATCCGCGCGAGCTCCTCCTCGGCGCTGATCCCCTCCGACCCCGGGCGCGTCGACTCACCGCCGACGTCGATGATCGCAGCGCCGCAGTCGAGCATGCCCCACGACGCGGTGACCGCCGCTTCCGTTCGCAGGTGCACGCCGGCGTCCGAGAACGAGTCCGGTGTGACGTTGATCACGCCCATCACGGATGGCGCACCGAAGCGCTGTTCGATAGGCAGCCGCGTTGACACGTCCGAATAATGGCTTGAATGGACGGAGGCTGGAGCTATCTCGGTGGTTTGTCGCGGCGGCTGCGCTGGACGATCGTCGGCGCGATCCTCTCGGGGCTTGCCTGGCAGGGCGCTGCGATCGCCGCACCACTCCTGATCCGGTATGCCGTCGATGCAGGAATCGTGGGGCGCGACCGGGGTGCCCTCTGGTGGGCCTGCGCCGGTGTGGTCGCGCTCGGCGCCGTCGAGGCGGTCGGGGGCGCCCTCCGCCACTACTTCGCGATCAGAAACCGCGCGAAGGGCGACGCCGCCGTCCGCGACGGGATCTTCCGGCGCGCCCTGGAGCTCGACGCCCGCTACCACGACCGCGTCGGGGCCGGCGACCTGATCTCGCGCGCGTCGAATGACGCGGAGCTGGTCGCGCGGGTCTTCGACTCGATCGGGCACACGATCGGCTACGTGCTGACGATCATCGGTGCGTCAGCGGTGCTGCTCGTGATCGACTGGCGGCTCGGGCTTGCCGTGCTCGCGCCGCTGCCGCTGCTGAGCATCGGGTTCGGCCGCTACTCCGCCCGCTACGCAACGCGGACGAAGATCAATCAGGAACAGCTCGGCGAGCTGACCTCCCTCGTCGAGGAGACGATCTCGGGCATCCGCGTCGTCAAGGGGCTCGGCGCGGGCGCGCCGCTCGCTGCGCGGTTCCGCCAACGCTCGAACGACGTCGTCCGCACGGCGCTCGACGTCGCAGCGGTCGATGCGGTGTTCCTGCCGGCACTCGAGGCGCTGCCGCTCGTCGGCATCCTCGTGGTGCTCTGGTACGGCGGCCATCGTGTCCTCGCGGGCGACATCACCGTGGGCACCTTCGCACTGTTCAACTTCTACCTCGCGCTGCTCGTGATCCCGCTGCGGACGATCGGCCAGCGGGTCAGCACGGTCCAGCGCGGCGTGGCCGCCGCGCGGCGGGTCGTCGACGTGCTGAGCGCCCAGCCGACGGTCGTCGAGTCCCCCACGCCGCGTTCCTTCCCGGAGCAGACCGACGTGCGCTTCGACGACGTCCGCTTCGGCTACGGGGAGGACGACCGCCTGGTGCTCGACGGCTTCTCGCTGGAGATCCCGGCGGGCACCTCGCTCGCACTCGTCGGCGCGACCGGCTCCGGCAAGTCGACCGCCGCCGCCCTGCTCGCGCGCTTCTATGACCCGGAGGGCGGGCGCGTCACGATCGGGGGCATCGACGTGCGCGAGCTCAAGCTGGAGGAGCTCCGCCGCGGCGTCGGCATCGTCTTCGAGGAGACGTTCCTGTTCGGCGACACGGTGCGCGGCAACGTCAGCTTTGCCTCGCCGCAGGCGCCCGAGGGCCAGGTCGAGCGCGCCGCGGAGCTGGCCGGCGCGGCCGACTTCGTCGAGGAGCTCCCCGAGGGGTACGAGACGGTCCTCGGCGAGCGTGGGTTCTCTCTCTCCGGGGGCCAGCGCCAGCGCATCGCGATCGCCCGAGCGATCCTCGCGGACCCACAGGTGCTGATCCTCGACGACGCCACCTCTGCCGTGGACGCGACCAAGGAGCACGAGATCCGCACCGCGCTCGGCGAAGTGATGCTCGGCAGAACGACGCTCGTGATCGCCCACCGGCCGGCAACGATCGCGCTCGCGGACCGCGTTGCGGTTGTCGACGAAGGTCGCGTGGTCGAGCAAGGCACACACGCCGAACTGCTCGCGCGCTCCGAGCGCTACCGCTCGCTGCTGGCGCTCGCCGAACAGGAGGCCGCCGCATGATCCGCGACACGATCGGCCCGATCCTGCGGCCGCACCGCCCGCTGATCGTTGCGGCCGGCGTGGCGATGATCGGCGCAACCGCAGTCACGCTGTCGGCGCCGCTCCTGGTGAAGGTCGCGATCGACCGAGGCATCAGCGGGCACGACGTCCACGCGATCGATGTGATGGCGCTCGTCTACGTCGTGCTGGTACTCGTGCGACCAATCCTCGAGCGCGTGATCGTGCTCTGCAGCGCCCGCGCCGGCGAGCGGTTCCTCGGCGATCTGCGCGTCGCTGCCTACGAGAAGCTGCAGGCGCTCTCGATGCCGTTCTTCGAGGAGACACGCGCTGGCGTGCTCGTCTCGCGGCTGACGAACGACGTGCAGACGCTGACGACGTTCACGCGCCTCGTGCTCGTCGAGGTCGTCGGCTCGATCCTGCTCTTCGTCGTCTCGATCGTGATCCTCGTGACGCTCTCACCACTGCTCTCGCTCGTAATGCTCGTATCGGTGCCGCTGCTCGCGTGGTCCTCATTGCGCTACGGCAAGCGGTCCCGTCCTGCATTCCTCGCGCTGCGCGACCGCGTGGCGGACACGATGTCGTCGCTGCAGGAAGGCCTGACCGGCGTGCGCGTCGTGCAGTCGTTCTGGCGCGAGAACGACCGGTACGACTCCTATCGCGTGCGCTCGAACGCCCAGGTCACGGCCTGGCGGCGCATCTCCCTCGTCAACATGGGCTTCTTCCCGATGATCGCTTTCGCGCAGTCGTTCGCCCTCGCCGCCGTGCTCGTGGTCGGCGGTTATCTGTACCGGCACGGTCACGTCTCGATCGGGACGATCGTTGCGTTCGCGCTCTACCTGATCTCGCTCTTCGACCCGATCGCACGCCTCGGCGACTGGTTCAGCGAGTTCCAGTCCGGTCGCGCAGCGCTGTCCAAGATCGCGACGCTGCTCGAGACGCCCGTCACCGTCGTCGGCGGCTCGACGCCGCTCCCGGTCGCAGGCGAGCTCCGCGCCGATGACGTCACGTTCGCGTATGGCGGCAGTCCACCCGCAGTGATCGGCGTGACGCTTGCGATCGCGCCCGGAGAGCACCTCGCGCTCGTCGGCGCGACCGGGGCCGGGAAGTCGACGCTCGCGAAGCTGCTCGTGCGTGCGTACGACCCCACCGAGGGCCGGATCGCGTTCGGAGACGTCGACCTGCGCGACGCGCCGCTCGACGATCTGCGCCAACAGATTGTCTTTGTCCCGCAGGAGGGCCACCTCTTCTCCGGGACGATCAGCGACAACGTGCGGCTCGCCCGGCCCGACGCGAGCGATGAGGAGGTGCGCGCGGCGTTGCGGGCGATCGAAGCGCTCGAGCGCTTCGAAGCGCTGCCCGACGGCCTCGATACCGACGTGCGCTCGCGCGGCGTTCGCCTGTCGTCGGGTGAACGACAGCTGGTGTCGATCGCACGCGTCGCGCTCGTCGACCCCGCGGTGGTCGTGCTCGACGAGGCGACCTCGTCACTCGACCCGCAGACGGAGGCCGCGGTGGAGGAAGCGCTTGCGGCGATCTCGCAGGGGCGCACGGTGATCACGATCGCGCACAGGCTCTCGACAGCAGAGCGCGCCGACCGCGTCGCGGTGATGGAGCACGGCAGGCTGATCGAGATCGCCTCGCACGAAGAGCTGGTCGCAAACGGAGACCGCTACTCGCACCTCTGGGCGAACTGGCAGGCCGGGCTCGTCGCCTAGGCTTCTCGGCTCGGGCGTAGGTCGAACGGCACCACGACGGGCACCAGCCGCTCCGGATAGCCGTCTGCTTCGTACGCCGTCACGAGACCGACGAGCCGCGGAACCTCGAGCGGCCACGGATCCAGCGTGATCGAACCGTGACCGTCGACGGAGTACGAGCTGCCAAGCGCTGCGCCCTCCGCCGCCGCCTCGAAGCAGAAAAGGAACGCGATCCGGTCGCAAATGTTCGTGATCGCGTCGGCCTGGCCCGCCACCGGGGCGGTGACGCCGGCGGCGTCCAGCAGCGATGGAAGCAGCGCATCTACCTCGGCGTAGGCCGCGCGTTCGTGCTCGTCACCCTGTGAGGACAGCAACCGGCGCACGTGCATCGACGCCACGAGGTCGACAACCGCATCGCCGCTGCGCGCAGTGAAACCGCGGCGCTGGATCCCGACCCAGCGCTCGCTCTCGACGGCACCGATCTCATCGGCGTCGTGCTCGCCGTAGCCGCGGTCGTGATCAGCGACCCCGCGCACGAACGAGTCGAACGCGAGTGCCGGCCGCTCGCGCCAAGCGAGCGCGATCGCACCGGCCAACCGAGCATGATCGGCCTGCGAAAAGACAATCGCCCGGCGCCGGGACCTGAACATGCACCGACCCTAGCTTCAGCTCGTCGCACCGATAGTGCTCCCCGCCTTCGCTGCGGCCAAGGGAGCTTCGAAGCTAATGCAGCGCGAGCCCGACGAACTCGCTCGCTGCGGACTCGTAGTCCTCGCGGATCTCGAAGTACCGGTCGAGACCCGTCACCTCGAGGACGCGCAGCACGCTCGAGTCGGCGTCGACGATCAGGACCATCGTCCCCCGGCGCATTGCCAGGCGCCGCGCCGCTGTGAGCAGGGTGGCCATACCGGTGGAGTCCAGGAAGGTCAGCCCGGTCAGGTCGGCGAGCACGTACCGCACGTCGGGCGGAACGATCGCGAGCTCCTGGTGCACATCGGGTGCGGTGTACACGTCGAGCTCACCGTCGATCCGTAGTCCGAGCGCCTGCCGGCCGATCATCCAGGACGACACGTTGAACTGCACCAACTCATGCATCGCGGCCACCTCTCTCCGGGAGGTCCGACCGTAATGCGTCCAGGATGAGCTTTTGAAGAAGCCAATGTTCAGGCTTCTTCACGGCCGGGCGCCCGTTTAGCTGGCTTCGGGCTCGGGCGGCTGCATCGCGGCGCCGCCCGGCAGCGGGAACGGGCGCGGCTTCGCCGGAGCGGGACGCCGCTCGGGCTCCTTCGCCGGCTCCGGATCGGACTCCGGCGCAGGCGGGAACACCGTCTCCTCGGACTCGCCCGCGAGCAGCGCGACGAACTGGTCCTTGTCGATCGTCTCGTGCTCGATCAGGATCTGCGAGATCCGGTGCAGGTCGTCGAGGTGGTCGCGCAGGACGCGTGTGGCGATGTCGTGACCGTCTTCGATGATCCTGCGGATCTCGTCGTCGATCTCGCGCGCCACCTCTTCCGAGTAGTCGGGCTCGTTGCTCATCGAGAGGCCGAGGAACGGCGTGTCGTGGTTGCGGCCGAGAACGCGGGGACCGAGCTTCTCGCTCATCCCGAAGCGCATCACCATCTGCTTCGCGGTCGCGGTGACCTTCTCGATGTCATTCGCGGCGCCGGTGGTGACTTCGTTGAAGACGATCTCCTCCGCCGCGCGGCCGCCCATCGTCATCGCGATCTGCTCGAGCAGCGCCTTGCGCGTCGTCAGATAGCGATCCTCGCCCGGCAGCGAGATCGTCAGGCCGAGCGCCTGGCCGCGCGAGACGATCGTGATCTTGTGGATCGGGTCAGTGTTCTCGAGGAAGTGGCCGACGATCGCGTGGCCCATCTCGTGATACGCGGTGATCCGCTGTTCCTTCTCGGAGAGCAGGCGGGCCTTCTTCTCGGGGCCGGCGATCACGCGCATGATCCCTTCCTCCAGCTCCTCCTGCTCGATCACCTTCTTGCCTCGGCGAGCGGCCAGCAGCGCAGCCTCGTTGATCAGGTTGCGCAGGTCGGCGCCCGTGAAGCCGGGGGTGCCGGCGGCGAGGGAGTCGAGGTCGATCGCCGGTGCGAGCGGCTTGCCCTTCGAATGCACCTCGAGGGTCTTGCGGCGACCGTTCCGGTCGGGCCGGTCGACGACGATCTGCCGGTCGAAGCGGCCGGGACGCAGCAGCGCCGGGTCGAGGATGTCGGGCCGGTTCGTCGCGGCGATCAGGATGATGTTGTCCTTCATCTCGAAGCCGTCCATCTCGACGAGCAGCTGGTTCAGCGTCTGCTCCCGCTCG
>DATBDB010000003.1:0-5965 GCA_036270155.1 Gaiellaceae bacterium | reverse complement strand
TCGCACCTCGGCTCCGGCTTCGAGGCGGGACTCGAGCGGACAACCGCTGCGCTCACGCGGGTTCTCGAGCGCTGCGTGGGCGACACCTGGCTCTTGATGGAGAACTCGGCCGGCGCGGGCGGGACGATCGGGCGCTCGCTCGAGGAGCTCGCTGTCCTGCTCGAGCGGCTCGACCAGCACCCGCGACTCGGCGTGTGCCTCGACTCCTGCCACCTCTACGCCTCGGGCTACGACGTCTCGGGTCGCGCCGGCGTCGACTCGCTCGTCGCGGAGCTCGACGCGCGGATCGGCCTCGATCGCCTGCGCGCGCTGCACGTGAACGACAGCGCAACCGAGCTCGGCTCGAACCGCGACCGCCACGCGAATATCGGCGAGGGCGTGATGGGCGAGAACCTCGGCGCCTTCCTCGCCCACCCCGCCTTCCAGCACCTGAGCGCGTACCTCGAAGTCCCGGGCGAGAACAAAACAGGCCCGAACGCGAACGAGATCCAGAAGCTCCGCGAGCTCCACGCGCGCTGGGCCGGCACCTGATCCGTCCGACCGGCCGTGTCTTGTTCAGACACGGCTGGTGTCAGACACGCGCACAGGGGTGTGACAATTCGTCCACAGGCGGCGTATGACCGTTGAGATGACGTTTGCGCAGGCAGCCGAGGCCCACCTCGACGACGTCTACGGCTACCTGGCCTGGTTCACCGGGGACCGGGCTGCTGCGGAGGATCTCGCGGGTGAGACGTTCGAGCGCGCGCTGCGGTTGTGGCACCGCTTCGACCCGCGCCGCGGTTCGGCGCGGACGTGGCTCTGCCAGGTTGCCCGCACGGTCGCTCTCGACCATTTCCGCTCCGAACGCAGGCGCACCCGCCGCGAGCAGCTCGCCGCGGTGCCGGAGCGCTTCGAGGAGCAGTTCGCGGAAGGTCTGTCCCACGACCTCCAGGCCGCGCTCGGCGTCCTCAGCGCCGGCGAGCGCGAGGTCGTCGCGCTCCGCGTCGTGCTCGACCTCGACGCGGTCACCGCCGCCAACGTCCTGGGCATCTCGCCCACCAACTGCACGACACGCCTGAACCGGGCGCTCAAGAAACTCGAGGAGGCCCTCCATGTCGCAGCGTGACCTCGCCGCCGAACTGCGCGAAGCGCGCATCACGGCACCATCCGAGCTGCGCGAACGCGTGCGCCTGATCGCGGCGGCCGACACCACCCCCACCCGCCGCGTCACCTGGCGCCGCGCGCTCGTCGTCGCCCTACCGGTCGCCGCCGTCGCAGCGACCGTCGTCTTCACGCGGCCGAGCGATCACCGCGCGGCTCATACCCCGGCGGCGGCCCACGGCGAAGTGGTGCCGCAGCAGGGCGCGGCGAAGACGTTCTCCGCGACACCCGCGACAACCGACTCCGCCGCCGGAGGGGGCGCCGCGACGAAGCTCGCCGTCCCGAGCACGCTCGGACGCGTGCAGGTCTACGGCGCATCGCTCGCACTGCGTCTCAAGAGCGCGACGGCTGTCTCGGACGGTGTCAAGAGCGCGCTCCGTATCGCATCGTCACTCGGCGGCTATCCCACGTCGGTGCACGCCACGTCACAGGCGAAGGTGGCGAACGCCGACCTGACGCTGAAGATCCCCCGCACCCACGTCCAGGAGGCGATCGCCCGCCTGTCGGCGCTCGGCACGATCACGAGCGAGCGGGTCGACATCCAGGACAAGCAGGCGGGCCTGAACGCAACCGACCGGAGAATCGCGCGCTTGCAGACGCAGCTCGCCGGGCTCCGCAGGCAGCCGCCGTCGGCGACGACGACCACCCGCATCGCCGCCCTCGAGTCGCAGATCGCGCGCCTCCAGCGCGCGGCTGCAGCGACCCGTCGCAGCGCGCACTACGCCACCGTTCAGCTGCACCTGACAAGCGCCCAGGCGATCGTCGCGCACAAGCAGGGCCACGGCCCGCTGCACGGTGTCGTCGTCGCGCTGACCTGGCTCGGGATCGGCGCGGTCTACGCACTCGCGATCGGCATACCGCTCGCAGCGCTGACGCTCCTCGTCTGGCTCGCCGCGCGCGTCGTCCGCCGCCGCCGCGAGGACGTGTTGCTCAGTCGTTCTTGATCTGCGCGAAGACCCGGAACGTCGGCTCGCCGACGGGTAGCTCGTGGAACTCCGGGTTGACGCAGCCGAGATCTTCGGAGCGCGACTGATAGGTCGGCTCGATCTCGGCCTTGCACATCGGGAGCGGCCGGCGCATCGCGCGGATCGCGCCGAAGCCGGGCTTGTGCCGCTCGGCCGCGCGCAGCATGTCGACGTCGATCTCCACCTCGTACACTTTCTGCATGCAGCCGACGTAGCTGTGTCCCCACGCCTCGTACGAGTAGACGAACGGGCACCCGCGGGAGAGGCACGCACCGGGGTAGACGACCTTGTCGCAATGGACGTCGCAGCGACGACATTCCATCTCGTCCTGAGGACGAAGGGGCAGCGCCGGCGAGACAATCCGCTCTTGGGTCATGGGCGCATTGTCGGAGCGGCGGCGGACAACCGCAAGACTTGACTTTCGGTCCTTAGAGCGCTAATCGCCGGACGGCGTTCAGCACGTCCATCGGCGTGAACGCCATGAAGTCCGGTTCGATCCCAGGTGTGTCGTCTGCGCGAAACCACAGTGCTTGAACGGTAGCCATGCCCACCTGGGCTGCGCCTTGCACATCGGTATCGAGACGATCGCCGACAAACATCGCATTTTCCGGCTCGACGCCGAGCTGCCCCAGCGCATGCAGAAAGATCTCCGGCTGCGGTTTGCGGAATCCGACCTCCTCGGAGAACACGATCACGTCGAGCTGCCCGGCGAGCCCGAACGCCTCGACGTCGGCACGCAGCAGGCGTGCAGGATCCGGCCAGGAGTTCGCGACGAGCCCGGTCTTGATCCCACGGCTGCGCAAAGAATCGAGCAGCGCCTGCGCCGAGCTGAGCGCCTCGTGCGCCGGGGCCCACACCTCGTGCTCGGCGTCGATGAACCTGTCGGCGTCCTCGACGCCGAGCTCGCGGAGCAGGTCGCCGTAGTCGTCGTTCGGCGTTGCCTCTTTCAGCACGAGGTCGCGATAGCGCGCCGTGAATGCCGCGGCGTCCTGATCGCTCCCGGCGGCCGCGAGCCCAGCCCGGTGACCTTCATCGAGCAGGTCGTCGTCCCAGGTGAACTGGACGAGCGTGTTGTTCCAGTCGAAGAGGACTGCCTCGATCACAGCGTGGCTAGGCTAGCGATGTGGCGACGCGGATCCTCTGGGCAATGCTTGCCCTGACACCCGTCGCGATCCTCGGCCGCTTCGTCTTCCATCTCGACGAGACCACGCTCTTCGTCATCGCGGCGCTCGCCCTTCTCCCCCTCGCGTGGATGATCGGCGAGGCGACCGAGCACGCCGCCGAGCACACGGGGCCCGGCGTCGGCGGCTTCCTCAACGCGAGCTTCGGCAACGCACCCGAGTTGATCATCGCGCTGTTCGCGGTCGCGAACAACCTGCCGGGAGTCGTGCGCGGCTCGCTGACCGGATCCATCGTCTCGAACATCCTGCTCGTGCTCGGCGCCGCGATGATCGCCGGCGGCGACGGCAAGGTCGACACGCGCTCCTTGCGCTGGCAGCTCTTCGCGGTGCTCGGCGCGGTCGCGCTGCTCGCGATCCCGTCGGCGCTCTCCTGGGACGGCGGCTCGCACGAGCGCCACTCGCTCTTCCTCGTCTCGATCCCGATCTCGGTCGTGCTGCTCGCCGCCTATGTCGTGATCACGGTGCGCAACCTGCGCATCCACCGTGCCACAGAGCACGGCGTCCCTGCAGAAGGCTCGTGGAGTTTCCGGAACTCGATCATCGTCCTTGCCGCTGCGTGCGTTGCGACCGCACTCGTCTCCGAGGTCCTTGTGCATTCGCTCCAGCACTTCGGCAAGGTGGTCGGGCTGAACGAGTTCTTCATCTCGGTCGTGATCGTGGCGATCGTCGGCAACGCGGCTGAGCATGGAGGCGCAGTCGTGATCGCGAGGCGCGGCAACACGACACTCGCAACGGAGATCGCGATCACCTCCTCGATGCAGGTCGCGCTGCTCGTGACGCCCGCCGTCTGCCTGCTGTCCTGGATCGCCGGCCGCGGGCTGCCGCTGTCGTTCCGCGCGATCGAGATCGTCACGATGGCCGCGGCCGCGCTCTTCGCCACGTGGGTGATCTGGGACGGCCGCTCGCGCCGCTGGGAAGGCTTGACGCTGGTCGGCGTCTACGGCCTGATGGTCGTCGCGTACGCGCTGGCCTAGCCGCGGGCTGCACGCAGGCGACGTTCCATACGTAGATGAACCTGATTCGCGGGGTTTGCGAACCAGGTTCACGAGTTTCCGTACTCGGGGTGCAAGCTCGAAACTCATGAATCTGGTTCGGCGAGACCGAATCAGGTTCAGGCCTAGAACCGAACCTGGTTGAGATCGAGCGCCGCTCAGGCCGTAAACGGCTCCTGCGCGCGCGTGAACGCGTAGCCCGACCAGATCAGCTGCCCGCCGTCGATGCGCAGGCGCTCGCCGCGCTCCCGCCCGGCGGCCGCACGCCACGCGTCGCCGTCGCGCTCGAACGTCGTCTCGGCGCGACCGGGCGCGGTCCCGACGACCTTCGCCTTGAGCGCGCCGCCCTCCCACCAGAAGACGAATTCGTTCCCTTCCGACCACCAGCGTCCGAGAATCGCGCGCACCTCGGCGGGCGGCTCCTCCTCCGGGCGCCACACGGCGATCGGCTCCGGCCACAGCTCCTTCGCCTTCGCGGCAAGGCTGATCGCGAACAGGTCCATGTCGCCCCGCGTGCCGGAGTTGGTGAGCGCCGCGGCGCCGGTCTGCGTCTTTCGGTCGATGTAGACGCCAGCGAGGTGGCCTGCCATCGCGCCGCCGTGCCCGCCGTAGATCACGCCACCCTGGTTGTAGAGCATCAGCCCGAGCCCCCAGCCGAGCACCCAGTCGTGCGGGTAGTACATGACCTGCGGGAACCACATCTCCTCGTTCGTCCTCGCGTCGAGTACCCCGTCGGCGCCACGCGCGAGGAACGTCGCCCAGCGGCCGAGATCCTCGACGGTCGACCACAGCTGTCCGGCGGCCGCCGCGCCCGCGAGGTCGGTCTCGGGCTCCTTCCACACAGTGCGCGCGTACTCGTCCACGAGGTAGCCCTGAGCCTGCGGCGATCGCGGTGTCCACGTCGTGCGCGTCAAGCCCAGCGGCCGGATGATGCGCTCGTCGACGTACTCCATATACGGCAGCCCGCTCTTCCGCGCCACGACCTGCCCGAGCAGCGCGAACGCGAGGTTCGAGTAGTGGTGCGCCTGCGCCGGGCCGAGCACGAACTCGACATCGCTCATCGACGCGACCAGCTCGTCCTCTGTCGGCGACTCGCCCGTCACGAACATCTCCCCCGCCTCGCGCTGCAGGCCCGAGAGGTGACAGAGCATGCGGCGAATCGTCGGCGTGCCGTTCGCGATCCCGTCGACGTGCTGTTCGAGGCGGTCGTCGAGCTCGAGTTGTCCTGCGTCGCGCAGCTGCATGATCGCGGTCGCAGTGAATGTCTTCGTGATCGAGCCGATGCGGTACTGCGTGTCCGGGGTCGCGTCGCGGGCCT
The DNA here is from genome assembly GCA_036270155.1 of Gaiellaceae bacterium. GTDB lineage: Bacteria > Actinomycetota > Thermoleophilia > Gaiellales > Gaiellaceae > PALSA-600. Next base: position 369 of record DATBDB010000003.1, on the reverse strand, counting down.
CGTCGTAGTTCGCGCCGCCCACTGCGTTCGCCCACACCTGGTCGCCCTTGTGCACGACGGCCGCGGCGACCGACGGCAGGCGATCCGCCTGCCGTTCCTCGAGCAATCGGTCGAGCGCGCCCGTGTCAGGCGTTGACATACGCTCCGAGTGCCTGCGGCACGAGCTCGGACGCACGATCGATGTCGTCGTCGGTGAGGTCGAGATGCGTCACCGCGCGGAGGAATCCGGGCCGCATCGTTCGCGAGATCGCAACGCCGGCGTCGCCCACCAGGCCGACCGCCTCCCACTCGCCGAGCGACAGTGCGCTCACCTCCAGGTGAACGAAGTTCGTCTGCACGCGCTCGAGGTCGACCGGCAGGCCCTGTTCG
>DATBDB010000002.1:0-22445 GCA_036270155.1 Gaiellaceae bacterium | reverse complement strand
CGTGCCTCACCTCGCGCGACTCTACTTCGAATCGTTAGCGTGCCTGGCATGCTCCTATACAACAGCCAGGTCTCCGGCAACTGTTACAAGGTACGACTGCTGCTCGCGCACCTCGGCATCGAGTACGAGCGGCAGGAACTTTCCGTCGCAGACCGTTCGAACCGGCCGGAGGTCCTCGGCGGTCTCAACCCTGCGCTCCGCGTCCCGACGCTCGTGCTCGACGACGGGCGCTCGCTCGGTGAGTCCGGCGCGATCATCTGGTTCTTCGGCGAGGGCACGCGCTTCGTCCCCGACGATCCCTATGAGCGCGCACAGGTGCTGCAGTGGATGTTCTTCGAGCAGTACGACCACGAGCCGGGGATTGCGGTCGTGCGCTTCTGGCTCAACTATTCAGGCTGGCCCCGCGAGCAATTCGAGGATCAACTCGAAGCGAAGTACGCTGGAGGGTACAAGGCTCTTGACGCGATGGAGCGTCACCTCGACGGACGGTCGTGGCTCGTCGGCGCGACGCCGACGCTGGCCGATATCGCCCTCTACGCATATACGCATGTCGCGCACGAGGGCGGGTTCGAGATGGAGCGATACCCGGCGATCAACGCATGGTTGGAGCGCGTGGCCTCGATGCCGGGTCACGTTCCGATAGACGCCTAGCCAGGTTGGATTCGCTTGGGTGCGGGTAAGAGGAATCCATACATGGACGACCTCCAAAAAGGACGCCTTGCCCAGAACGAAGACTTCTTCCGGAGCGTCAACGAAAGGGTCAACGAGAAGGCGGAGTCACACGGGCTTGACTCCCACCGATACGAATTCTTCTGCGAATGTTCAGATACAGCGTGCATGGAACGCATCTTGTTGACTCTTCCCGAGTATGAATACATCCGCGCCGCACCGGCAAGATTCGTAGTGAAGAAGAACCACGTCATCCAAGAGATCGAAGGTGTCATCGAGACGGTTTCGGAACACGTGGTTATCGAGAAGCACGGCGAAGCCGGAAAGATCGCCGTTGAGCTCGAGGCCGAGAGCGGCTCCGAGTAGCTCGGCGGGCAATCGTGCGCCCGATTTTGAGCGCGGCGCGCCGATCGACTGCACAATCTACGACGCGGCGCATGCTTTCGCGAGTTCAGCACTTAGGACCCACCACGACATCGCGTTCGGCTCTAGTGAACGGTCAGCGCGGCGCTGACGAGCGGTCCGGCGCGCACGCGCACCTGCGTCCCGCGCGCAAGCGTGCCGTTCCAGCTGAAGTAGCCCGACGGGCTGGTGTGCACGGTCGCGAGCGTCTGCCAGCTTGAGTCGACGCGCCGTTCTAGGCGCGCGGTCGACCCGTCGGACGGCGCCCGCACCTGGCCCCAGAGTGTCGAGCCGGAGACCTGGGCGAGCGGCAGCTCGTAGGCCGCGTACGCAGGCTTGAGGGCATTCGTCACCGTCACGAGCCCGCTCTGGAAGCGCGAGATATTCGGCTCGTCGCGATAGAGGAAGTGGATCAGCATGTCGACTTTTGGTGTGCGATACGCCGCGTAGGCCCCTTCGCCGATGTAGCGCGCTTGCAGTGCGAGCGATACGCCGAGCAGACGGTCGGGCGGATTGCTCTGGTAGCCGTACTCGGTCAACCAGATCCGCGCCTTCGGCCAGTCGTGCCCAACGAGGGTGACGAGTTTCCCGATCGTCGCCATCGTGATCGTCGTGCAGTGGTCGCAGCCACCGGTCAGCGGTGTCTCGCGCTTCGGGTCAAGGGGGTAGGGGTTGTGCGCGTAGGCGTCGAGGCGCGCATGTGCGCCGTGCATGCCCGCGATCCACGCGACCGGTGAGACGCCCCCCGTCGAGCCGCGCGGGGCGGTGCCTCCACCTGCGACCTGCGCACCTCGGATCACACTGTGGATCGCCGCGTACGCGGGATTGAGCAGGCGAATGGTGTAGATCGTCGGCGATGTCGGCCGCAGCCAGCGCACCTGGTTCGGCTCGTTCCAGATCACCCACCTGCGCACCCAGGGATACTGGTGCGCGGCCGCCGTCGCGAACGCACCGAACATCGCGCTGCTCGTGGGCACGTAGTTGGATGCCTTGCCGCCGTTCGCCCATGTCGGTGTGCCGACGAGTTGCAGAACGACTTCGATGCCGTGCTGCTTCAAGCCGTTGAGGACGGGGCTCGCCGTGCTCCAGTCGTAGGCCGCGTCGGAGGGATCGGCCGGCACCGTTGGACGCGTGCGCGCGATCTGTCCCAGCGGAGGGTGAAACGCACGACGCGCACGCCGAGTGTGTCGAGCTTCGCGAGCCGCTGGTCGAGCGTGCCGGACCCGTTCATCAACCAGGCGTCGTCGGTCAACCCGTACTTGACCCCTGCTGACGCCGACGCGTGCGGGGCCGCCGCGAGCGTGAGCACGATTGCGGTCAGGAGCAGAGGTATGCGGCGCTGCATCAATGGAGGTTACGCATGTCGCGGCGAAGTCAAACCCGTTAACCGCACATTTGCCTCGTTGCGGTGGTCGCAAAGGCGAGTGCGCGGGCCCTTCGAAAACGAGGGTTAGTCCGCCAAGATCTCGCGTAGGAGTCGTCCTTCGCCTTCCGGTACGCCTTGGCTCCGTTTGACGCCGCCTCAACCTTGATCTCGTCGTAACGGCGGAGAAGTGACGGGTCGGCGCGCATACGTTGAGGCGCGCACCGAGCGCGGTGCCGGTGATCGGGAACTGAACGTCATCGACACGAACGTTTACGTCGACGTCTCCCTCCGTGTGGCCGAACGGTAAGGCGGTAGCACCGATGCGGTGCACCTGTGTCTCCGCGAGCACATCATGCGAGGTCGCGCTCGAACTGGGCGATCACCTCCCGCGCGGCAGCGACGAGCTCCTGAACATCGACGAGAGTGACCGGGTCCGCGTCCACGACACGTCCATCATGCGCGATGGCGCCCGTTCGGAAGACGCGTCTGGAGCCCCGATCTGGGCAGCACCAATGGCGCTAGCCGTGCGCGAAGGGATAAAGGGAGGGGTCAGCCGCCCACTGTCCGCCGCCTGCGTGCGGGCCGCGCCACCAGTTGAAGGTGGCGAGAAACGGGACGCCATGGTTGTCTCGGGCTTCGAGGAGAAAGCCTTCGTATGACCAGCCAGTACGGTCGTCGTTGGTTTGCGCCTTCGGGTCGATGACACGCAGGATCGCCGCTGTTGAAGCTGCGAGCGCATGCTTGTTCTTCGTCGTGACCACGACGAGCGGAGCATCTTGCAGTGGGCGAACGATCTCCACCTTGACGACCGTGAAGTGGTAGCGGCTCGCCGCAAGCCGAAGCCTCGCGGTGAGCGTGGCGTGCGACGGGTTTGGGAAGTGGCGTTTCGGATCCGCGAGCGCGCCTGTTCGAAGGTGGGCGCGCCAGGCCTTCACGGTCGCGGCTGCGCGCGTCGTCGGCGAGATCGGGCCAGGACTCGCAGTTGTCGCCAGGGCCGTCGCCGACAGTGCCGCGAGCAGGAGCAACACCAAGGTTCTCAGGACGATCCGCTTCATCTGAACTTTCCTACGTCGCGAGCTTCAACTGTCGTCACACTCTAAGACGCGACCCCAAAGTGTGACCAGCGGTGCTGGTCGGCGGAGGATCCGCAGGTCACATCCGAACAGCGAGGGAGACGACGAGGCGAGCGAGACTTGCACCCGCTCGAGGGCCTTAGACTCGGCGCATGAGTGATCCGTTCGTCCGTTCGATTGTGCTCAAGCGCGAGGAGGTCGAGAGCTTCGATGCCTACCCGTTCGCGATCCCGGCGATCCGTCATCTGACCGAACTCGGACTTGGCTCCGACGTGACGCTGCTCGCAGGCGAGAACGGAAGTGGAAAGTCGACCCTGGTCGAGGCGATTGCTGTTGCGCTCGGCTTCAACGCAGAAGGCGGCAGTCGCAACATGTCGGTCTCGACGAGAGACTCGCACTCTTCACTTCACGAGTGCTTACGCGTCGTTCGCGGCGCACGGAGCGCTCGCAACGGGTTCTTTCTTCGCGCCGAGAGCTTCTTCAACGTCGCAACGCACATTGAACAACTCGACCAGGAGCCAGCCGGGGGAGTGCCGATCATCGAAGCCTACGGCGGCACCTCACTGCACGAGCAATCGCACGGCGAGTCATTCCTTGCTCTGATCCTCAACCGCTTCGGCCCGAACGGCCTCTACATACTCGACGAGCCAGAGGCCGCGCTCTCTCTGAGGGGCAACCTCGCGCTGATGCGCAGGATGCACGATCTCGTCGGCGAGGGCTCCCAGTTCATCGTCGCGACCCACTCCCCGATCCTCCTCGGATACCCCGGCGCAAGAATTTACGTGCTGACCGACGACGGAATCACCGAAGCACAATACGAAGAGACTGAGCAATACGAGCTGACCCGCTCGTTCCTCGATGACCGAGAGCGGTTCTTGCACTACCTTTTTTCAGACGACTGACTCAACAGCAGACGCGGCGATTGGCGAGGAGTCGGGAACGCTTGCAGGTCGGTCAAACGCGAAATCGTCCTTTTGGTCAATTGCACCGCACGGTTGCAGGGCGCACATTCGGTGCATGACCAGAACCGCAACACCGTGGGGCCCGGCGACGGTCGTCGAACAGCTTCGGCTCCCCCAACAGGCAGGCGACAAGCGCTTCGCCTCCGTCGTCGAACTGCTCGAGAACGATCGTGGCGAACGCCTCGTGCGCTTCGCCTACTCCACCGACGGGACGACCCGGCGCGGCCCCGTCACCCTGCGTGAGCGTGACGTTGCGCGCTTGCGCAAGGAGCTCACGAAGAAGCCGGCGCTCGCGGATGCGCTCGGCGAGGCCTTCGACTCCGATGCGTTGAAGAGCGGTGGCGCCTAGACGGCGGCGGCAATCGACAACCGAGCGGCGTCGACCAGCGACCCGAGGATCAGCGCTCCGTCGTCGGAGCCGAGCAGTGAGTCGACCGCGTGCTCCGGGTGCGGCATCAACCCGAAGACGTTGCCGTCGGCGCTTAGGACGCCGGCCACGTCGGCGACAGCTCCGTTCGGGTTTGCGCCGGGTGCGTAGCGGAGCACGAGCTGCCCGTTCGCCTCGAGCTCCCCGAGCAGCGCTTCGTCGGCGAACCAGCAGCCGTCGCCGTGCTTGACGGGGATCGTCAACTCCTGCCCTTCGCCACAGCGCGATGTGAAGGGCGTGTCCGTCCGCTCGACGCGGAGCGGGACGTCGCGGCAGACGAACGACAGCGACGCGTTGGGACGCAGCACGCCCGGGAGCAGACCGGCCTCGGTGAGGATCTGGAAGCCGTTGCAGATCCCGAGCACGAGGCCGCCGTCGGCCGCGAATGCCTCGACGGCGCGGAGCACCGGTGAGAACCGCGCGATCGCGCCGCAGCGCAGGTAGTCGCCGTACGAGAACCCGCCGGGGAGGACGACCGCTGCCGTCTCCCGGGGAAGCTCCTCGTCCGTATGCCAGATGCGCGGGGCCTCGGCGCCGAGCCGCTCGAGCGCGAGCTGCGCGTCACGGTCGTCGTTCGAGCCCGGCCAGACGACAACCGGGATCACCGGGCGCGGTTCGCTCACGCGCGCTCCAACTCTGCGCCGTCAAGCACCACGGTGTAGCTCTCGATCAGGGGGTTTGCGAGCAGCTGCTCGCACATCCGCTGGATCTGGGCGAGTGCTTCTGCCTCGTCGTCGGTGGCGACGTCGACGTCGACGAGGCGGCCGACGCGCGCGTCGCTGACCTTGAAGCCGAGATGGCGAAGCGAGCTCTCGACGGCCTGGCCCTGCGGGTCGAGGATCCCCGGCTTCGGCCGGACGAGCACGGTCGCTCTCATCGGAGCACCACGCTCGGATCTGCGAGGTAGTCGTCGAAGCCGATCCCCGTCAGGCGCTCGAACGCCTCGACGTAGCGGGCACGCGTCCCGGTCACGACCGCGTTGGGGAGTTCGGGGCCTGGGGCCGTCTTGTCCCAGCCGAGCGACTCGCAGTAGTCGCGCACGAACTGCTTGTCATACGACGGCGGGGTGCCGCCGGGCCGGTACTCGTCCGCCGGCCAGAAGCGTGAGGAGTCGGGGGTGAACGCCTCGTCGCCGAGCACGAGCTGGCCCTGGTCGTCGAGCCCGAACTCGAGCTTCGTGTCGGCGAGGATGATCCCGCGTTCACGCGCGTAGTCCGAGACGAAGGAGTAGAGGGCGAGCGCGACCGCTTCGACCTCGTCGAACCGTTTCTCGCCGACGAGCTCGATGGCGGCGGCACGGTCGATGTTCTCGTCGTGCCCGGTCTCCGCCTTCGTGGCGGGCGTGAAGATCGGCCGCGGCAGCTGTTGCGATTCGGTCAGCCCTTCGGGCAGCTTGTGACCGCAGACCTCGCCCGTGGCGAGGTAGTCCTTCCACCCCGACCCGGCCAGGTAGCCACGCACGACGCACTCGATCGGCAGCATCTTGAGCTTGCGGCACTCGGTCGAGCGCCCGTCCTCACGCAGCGTGAGCAGGTGGTTCGGCACGAGATCGCTCGTGCGCGCGAACCAGAATCCTGACACGCCGGTGAGCACGCGGCCCTTGTCGGGGATCTCGGTGGGGAGGATGACGTCGAATGTGGAGATTCGGTCACTTGCGACGAGCAGCAGGCGCTCCTCGTCGAGCGCGTACAGCTCGCGGACTTTTCCGCTGCCGACGTGCGTCGCTTCAGACATGGACGGGTTCCTCCTTCGGAACGAGGCGTCGGACACGGTCAAAGGTGGTGTCGAGATGGGCGATGGTCGCGTTCAGATCGAACACGTCAGCGAGCGCAGCCTCGTCGAGGTGTGCCGTGATCTCCTCGTCGGCGCGGACGAGCTCGGCGAAGTCGCGCTCCTCGTCCCAGGCGCGCATCGCGTTGCGCTGCACGAGGCGGTACGCGTCGGCGCGCTCCTGGCCGCTCTCGATCAGCGCGAGCAGCAGACGGTGCGAGAAGAACAGTCCGTGCGAGGCCCAGAGGTTGCGTTCCATGCGCTCCGGATAGACGACGAGGCCGTCCATGATCCATGTGAACCGGTCGAGCACGTAGTCGACGGCGAGGAACGCGTCCGGAATCACGACGCGCTCCGCCGACGAGTGCGAGATGTCGCGCTCGTGCCAGAGCGGCACGTTCTCGAGCCCGACGATCGCGGCAGCACGCACGACGCGTGCGAGGCCCGAGATTCGCTCGGCGACCTTCGGATTGCGCTTGTGCGGCATGGCCGACGAGCCCTTCATGCCGGCGGCGAACGGCTCTTCGACCTCGCGCACCTCCGTCCGCGCGAGGTGGCGGATCTCCGTCGCGAAGCGGTCGAGCGAGGTCGCGCACAGCGCGAGCGCCGAGAGCAACTCTGCATGACGGTCGCGGGCGATCACCTGCGTTGACACCGGGTCGGGCTCGAGGCCGAGGCGCTCGCACGCAATGCGCTCGACCTCGGGATCGATCGCGGCGTACGTCCCGACTGTCCCAGACAGCTGGCCGACGCGGCACTGCTCGAGCGCACGCTCGAGCCGCGAGCGGGCGCGATCGAGCTCGAACGCCCAGCCGGCGAGCTTCCAGCCGAACGTCGTCGGCTCCGCATGGATGCCGTGCGAACGGCCGATGCACACCGTCCGCCGGTGCTCCTCCGCGCGCCGAACGACGGCGGCGAGCGCGCGGTCGATGCCGCGCAGTACGAGCTCGCCCGCGTCGCGCAGCTGCAGCGCGAGGGCGGTGTCGACGACGTCCGAGGATGTCAGTCCGTAGTGCACCCAGCGCCCTTCCGGCCCGAGTTGCTCGGCGACGGCATCGACGAACGCCGCCAGGTCGTGGTCGGTCGTCTGCTCGATCTCGGCCACACGCTCGGGCGTCGGAGTCACGGCATGCGCGCGGATTGCTGCGACGTCCTCGGCGGGGACCGATCCGATCTCCGCCCAGCCGTCGAGCGCCGCCAGCTCTACATCGAGCCAGCGTGCGAGCTTGCCCTCCTCCGACCAGATCCTGCTCATCTCTGGGCGGGAGTAGCGGGCGATCACTCCGGACAGTGTAGAGGCGCCTCAGGCCGTCACTGGCAGGGAACCGCAGGGATTAGACGCACAGCGCCGCCGCGGCCGCGGCGTACACCTGGCGGCAGCGTTCGAGCGAGCCCACCTCCACCCATTCGACCGCGGCATGGGCGCCCTCACCGGCGGGGCCGAAGAGCACCGTGGGAATGCCGGCGTCCGCCACGAGGGCCGCGTCGGTCCAGAACGGGACGCCGATCACGCCGCTCGTGCCGGCCGCTGCGCCCACTGCGCGCACGAGCGCGTGGCCTTCGTCGATTTCGAACGGCTCACGTGAGACGAGCAGACGAACCTCGGCATCGCCTGCGGCGGCGCGCAAGTCCGCCTCGATCTCTGCCGCGGTCTCACCCGGAAGCGTGCGCCGCTCACCCGTCAGCAGACAGCGCGCGGGATAGCTCGAGAATTCCTGGCCGCCCTCGATCAGGGAGGCGTGCAGCGAGCCCGCGCCGACGAGCGGGTGCCGCCGCCCTGCCTGCAGTCGCCCGTCGAGCTCTTCGAGCGCGACGAGGACGTGCCCCATCTTCGCGATCGCATCGACGCCCAGATCGGGCCGGGAACCGTGCGCGGCAACGCCGTGCGTCTCGATCTCGAACCCGGCAAACCCGCGATGGGCGACCGCCACCTGAAGCTCTGTCGGCTCGCAAACGATCGCTGCATCTGCAGTGACGCGTTCCAACACCGCCTCGGTGCCGAGCGATGCGACCTCCTCGTCGGCGACGGCCGTGAGGATCACGTCACCGGCGAGGCGCATGGACGCCGCGTCCTTGACCGCGAGCATCGCCGCCGCGAGCGCGCCCTTCATGTCGTACGACCCGCGGCCATACAACCGCCCGCGCGCGACGCGCGCCTCGAACGGCGAGTCCATCGCCTCGGTCCCGACCGTGTCGAGATGCCCATTCAGGAGCAAGGAACGACCGCCGCCCGACCCGCGCGCAACGGCGATCACCGATGGCCGACCGCGCGTGGGCTCGACCAACTCCACGTCCAGTCCCGCGCGTGCGAGCCAGCCGGCGACGTAGTCGGCAATCGCCGTTTCTCCGGCGGCGCCTGGGATCAGCGCGGGGTTGATCGAGTCGATCCGGACGAGCGCCGCCGCCAGGTCGGCGACCTCGCTCACGCGGAGCGACTCACAGCAGCGCGAGGATGCGTGCCGCGAGCACCGCGGCGTTCTTCGCGTTGTCGACGCCGACCGTCGCCACCGGTACGCCCGGCGGCATCTGCACGATCGAGAGCAGTGCATCCATGCCGTCGAGCACCGACATCGACGACCGCAGGGGCACGCCGATCACCGGGAGCTCGGTATGCGCGGCGACGACGCCGGGCAGCGCTGCCGCGAGGCCCGCGCCGCAGATCAGCACCTTCAGGCCGCGCTCTGCGGCGGTCTTCGCATACTCGGCAACCGCGTCGGGCATCCGGTGAGCCGAGCGGACATCGAATTCCCAGCCGATCGAGCGTGCGTCGAGCTCGTCCATCGCGGCCTGCATCCGCGCGCGGTCGGACTCGGAGCCGACGAGGATCCCGACGACGGTGTCAGACACAGGCGATGTCGCGCCGGTACTGCACGCCGTCGAAGGAAATGAGGTCAACCGCCGCGTACGCGCGGTCGCGCGCGTCGTTGACGGTGGGTGCGGTTGCGGTCACGGAGAGGATTCTGCCTCCATTCGTCACCACTGTGCCGTTTCGAACCGCCGTGCCCCCGTGGAAGACGAGTGCGCCGGTTGCTTCGGCGGCGGCGATCCCGTCGATCTCGGCCCCGGCAAAGTCGCTCCGCGCGGGGTAGTCGGGAGCGGCGAGGACGACCGTCACCGCCGCGTCATCGCCCAGGCGCGCCGACGAGCCCGAGAGGTCGCCGACGGCGCACGCGAACAGCAGCTGCAGCAAGTCGCCTTCGAGCCGCGGCATCAGCACCTGCGTCTCCGGGTCGCCGAAGCGCGCGTTGAACTCGAGCACCTTTGGGCCGTCGGGCGTGATCATCAGCCCCGCGAACAGGACGCCGATGAACGGCGAACCGCGTCGCGCAAGCTCGTCGACGACCGGCTGGTGGATCGTGGCAACGAGCTCCTCGGTTCCCTCGAACCACGGCACGGGGGAGTAAGCGCCCATGCCGCCGGTATTCGGGCCCGTGTCCCCGTCGCCGATGCGCTTGAAGTCCTGCGCTGCGCCGAACGGCAGCACCCGCCGACCGTCCGTGACCGCGAACAGCGACACCTCTTCGCCTTCGAGCAGCTCCTCGATCACGAAGTCGCCGCCGAACGCGGTGACATCGCGTAGCGCCTCGTCGAGTTGCTCCTCGGTCTGGCAGACGAATACGCCCTTGCCCGACGCGAGACCGTCTGCCTTGACGACACACGGAGCGCGCGCGACGGAAAGCGTCTCCGCGATCGGTATGCCCGCAGTGCGCATCACGTCCTTCGCGAACGATTTCGACCCTTCGATCCGGGCCGCGTCTGCGCTCGGGCCGAAGACGGGGATGCCGTTCTTGCGGAGCTCGTCCGCAACGCCCGCCACGAGCGGCCCCTCGGGCCCGACGACCACGAGGTCGGCGCCGATCGTCACCGCCAGGCTCAGCAGCCCCTCGGCGTCGTCCGGACGAACAGGGTGGCAGCGACCGAACGCGGCGATTCCGGGGTTGCCCGGCGCCGCGTGGAGCTCGGTCAAGCCGGGGCTCTGCGCGAGACGCCAAGCGAGCGCGTGCTCACGCGCACCAGAGCCGACGACGACAACTTGCACGGGGCGAGTGTACTTCCGGGGTTTGACGGTGGCCCAAGCCGGAACAGGCAGTACATGCAGGAGCCAGGAATCGACGAACACATCTGGATCAGCGAGTGGGAGCAGCTCTCGCCCTTGCTCGAGGAATCGCCGGTCGAGGCGATCCCCGAGGTTCACAGGCTGATCACGGAGATGATGGAGGCGCGCGGCTTCGAGCTCGACGAGCCGGAAGGCGAGGAGCTGAAGGAGCCGGAGATCACGCGTGCCTACATCGCGGTGCGGGAGATCAAGGACGAGATCGAGTCGGAAGACTCATTCGATCTCGGAGACGTGCCGGTCGCCGTCGAGGCCTATCGCGAGCTCTACCAGGAGCTGCTCGACTACGGCCCCACTGCAGGCACGCCCGCCTGACGGATACTTGAGCGGTGAAGGCGCCGCCTTATTCGACCGCGAAGGTCGACGTCGTGCGCGTCCCGGAGGGGGAGACGCGCGATGTCGTCGCGGTCGAGGAACCGCTCGAGATCCGCATCAACGGCGCGCCGGTGGCGATCACGATGCGCACGCCGGGACACGACGAGGAGCTGGCACTCGGCTTCGCCCTCTCGGAAGGCCTGCGGCCGGAGGGAGCACGGCTGCCCGCAGATCTCGCCGCGAATGCCGTCGAGCTCGACGCGCCGGGGTTCGATCCCGCGCGGCTCGCGCGGAGCTTCTACACGTCGTCGTCGTGCGGCGTGTGCGGCAAGGGTGCGCTCGAGGCGGTCGCGATCGAGGCGCCGCGCGTCGAGAGCAAGCTCACCGTCCCCGCAGAGCTGATCTCGGTGCTGCCCGACCGCTTGCGGTCGGCGCAGCCCGCGTTCGAGGCGACCGGAGGGCTCCATGCGACCGGCCTGTTCGACGAGCGGGGCGAGCTGCTCTGCCTGCGCGAGGACGTCGGGCGCCACAACGCAATGGACAAGGTGATCGGTTGGGCCTTCGGCGCCGGGCACCTACCGCTGGAACGTTCCGTGCTCTGCGTCAGCGGCCGTCTGTCGTTCGAGCTCGTACAGAAGGCGGCGGTCGCCGGCTGTCCGCTCCTGGTCGCCGTTGGCGCGCCGTCCTCGCTCGCGATCGAGCTGGCCCGGGATCGCGGCGTCACGCTTTGTGGGTTTGTGCGTGGTGGCCGCTTGAACGTCTATTCGGAACCGTGGCGCGTCGAGCGCTGAGCGGCGTCGTCCTCGTCGGCGGCGCCAGCAGCAGGTTCGGCTCGCCGAAGCCGCTCGCAAGGCTCGACGGCGAGACGTTCATCGAACGCGCTCGGCGCGTCCTCGGCGAGGCGTGTGACGAGGTGCTCGTCGTCGGCAAAGCCGGAGAGCTGCCGTTCGATGTGATCGACGACGAATCGGAGGTGCGCGCGCCGATCGCCGGCGTGGTCGCCGGGCTGCGGGCCGCGACCAACGACGTCGTCGTGTTTTTGCCGGTCGACTGCCCACGCGTCACCGCCGACGTCGTGCGCGCCCTCGGCGACGCGTGCCGCGACGCCGCCGTGCCGCAGACGGGCCCGCTCCCGGGCGCGTGGGCGAAGAGCGCGCTACCGGTGCTGGAGCGTCGCCTGGCCGAAGGCCCGCTCGCGCTCTACCGCGCCTACGAAGACCTGGACGTCGCAAAGCTCGAGCTCGACCCGCAGTTCCTCGCCGACGTCGACACCCCGCGCGAGCTCGAAAACCTCTGACCTGTGGATCGTTTGTTGCAGTTCCGTAACGTCGTTTGGCGATGGGACTTGGCTGTCGGAGACCTGTCCCGGCGGCTCACTCGCCGTGGTCTGCAGGCTCTCGTTCCCGTTGCTTGCGCTCGGCGGCGTCTTGGCGCCAGCGTTGTTCGTCGGGGTCGTTTTTCGAGCCGCGGAGGACGGTGATCGTGATCGCAAGCGCGGCGACGACCGGGACGAAGATCGAGAGCCCGACGATCACCTGCGTCCAGCCGCTCGCCGTGTAGGCGAGGAGCATCCCCATTTACGCGAGCACGCGTTCGCGCGCTGCGCCGACGCCGACCAGTTCGATCGGCACCCCGAGGGCACGCGACACGAACTCGACGTACTCGCGCGCGGCCGTCGGCAGGTCATTGACCGAGGTTGCGGCGTCGAGTGGTTGCTGCCAGCCGGGCAGCACTTCCCACACCGGCTCGGCGTGGTGGAAGTCCGACTGGTGTGCGGGGAAGTGCTCGGTCTCCGACCCGTCGCGCTGCTTGTAGCGGATGCACACCGGCAGCTCGGTGAACTCGGAGAGCACGTCGAGCTTCGTCAACGCGAGCGACGTCATCCCGTTCACGCGCACCGCGTACCTGAGCGCGACGAGGTCGAGCCACCCGCAGCGCCGGACGCGGCCCGTCACGGTGCCGAACTCGCCGCCGAGGTCGCGCAGCTTCTCCTGGTCCGGGCCGACGATCTCCGACGGGAACGGCCCCTCGCCGACGCGCGTCACGTACGCCTTCGAGATCCCGAGCACGCGATCGATACGCGTCGGGCCGATCCCGATCCCGGTCGGCGCGCCCGAGGCGATCGGGTTCGACGAGGTGACGAACGGATACGTGCCGTGGTCGAGGTCGAGCATCGTCGCCTGCGCGCCCTCGAACAGCACGTCCTTGCCGGCGTCGAGCGCCCGGCTGACGAGCAACGATGCGTCGCCGACGAACGGCGCGAGCCGCTCGGCGAAGCCCGAATACTCCGACCAGACCTCCTCGAGGTCGAACGGCTCCGATTCGTAGATGCGCTCGAGCCAGAGATTCTTCTCGGCGAGCGCGACCTCGATCTTCTGTCGCAGGATCTTCGGGTCGAGCACGTCCTGCACGCGGATCCCGATGCGGGACGCCTTGTCGGCATACGCGGGGCCGATCCCGCGGCGCGTGGTGCCGATCTGCAGGTTGCCGAGCCGCCGCTCCGAGGCCTGGTCGATCGTCAGGTGCCACGGCATGATCAGGTGCGCGTTCCCGGAGAGCACGACGATCGAGGGATCGATGCCTCGCGCTTTCAGCAGGTCGACCTCGTCGAGGAACACCTGGGCATCGACGACGCACCCGGCTCCGATCACCGACTGCGTGCCCGAAACGACACCGCTCGGCATCTGACGCAGCTTCCACGTCTCGCCGTCGACGACAATTGTGTGCCCGGCATTGGGGCCGCCTTGGTAGCGGCACACGACGTCTGATTGCTGGGCGAGCAGGTCGACGATCTTGCCCTTACCCTCGTCGCCCCACTGCGCGCCGACCACTACGGTCGAAGGCACTTGACCTACTCTACCGTGCTCTACCGTGCTCTACCGTGCGAGGGCGTCGGCCCCCGCCACTGCGCGGACGGCAAGTGCCGCCAGGAGCGCCAGGAGGAACGCCGTGGGCGGCCCGGTCACCCAGCCGCGCACGATCCCGAGCAGGTTCCAAGTCTTGACGGCGTGGCGGCCACGCGCGCTGCCCGCACCGGCCATCGCGCCGACGAGCGCCTGGTTCATCGAGGTGAAGTAGCCGAACGAGACGGCGATGAGGATCACGAGCGCCTGTACGAGCTGCGCCGTCGTTGCGGTGACGCGGTCGACCTCGACGATGTCGAAGGCGACACGGTCGAGCAGGCCGCGGCCGGTGATCAGTACGCCGAGCGCGAGCCCGACGCCGCACAGCAGCCCGGCGTCGCGTGCGCTCAGCACGTTGGGGCCGACGAGCGCGCCACTCGCGAGAGCGACGTCGTTCGCGCCCATCGCGAAGGACGCGAGGCAGCCGACGATCACGAGCCCGGCGCCGACACGCTGAACCGACCCGAGCGTCCTGGCGCCGAGGACCCCGATCGCTGCTGCGACAGGCGGGGCGGCAACCCAGATCAGCGCAAGCGTCCCGATCGTGTGCCAGTGCACGCCGACCGACGAGGCGACCGCCGCGCCGACGACGGCGCCCACGAGGATCTGGATCGTCGAGGTGGGAATCCGGATGCGGTTGTAGATCGCCGTCACGCCGAATGCCACGGCGATCACGACCACCTCGCCGAGTCGTGTCGGCGTCGCGTCGATCAGCTTGCGCCCGACGGTCGTCGCGACCTTGCCGCTCGCGAGCCATGCCCCGAGCAGCGCGAGCGGCGCCATCAGCACGAGCGCCCGGCGCGCGGAGATCGCACCGAGCGCGTACGGCATCCCCATGCACGCGCCCGTGTAGTGCGACCCGATCGACCAGGCGAAGGCGAACGCGAGCGCGACAAGAACAACAGTGATCATCTGCGCAATGGTGTCTGACTTGTCTGACTAGACCGCGCGGGCGAGCGGTCGCACGATGCGACGCACGACGATGCGGTGGCCGCGCTGGCACGTCGTGAAGCCGACATCCGCCTCCGGGCGCAGCGTTCCGTGCACGACGCACGTGTCCGCCGCAAGCGATTCCCGGATCAGCAGACACGCCTCGCACGGTTCATCGAAGGACGTTGCCTCCGCACCGAGCCAGACATGCTGCCGCTCGATCAAGCGATCTGGAGCTGCCGGTCGTCGGGGCGTTCCAACGCGCGCGGGCGCTCGACCCGCCGCAGGACGATCTCGTGCCCGGCGTCGCACCGCACGACCGTCACGGCCGCATCCGGCGCGACCGAGCCGCGGACGCTCGCACTCGAGAGCGCGTCCGCGAAGAGCGCTCCCGACCGGCGCGCGGCCTCGAGGCAGGGCTCGCACAGGCACGAGAACGCCACAGCCGATGGCGAGAGCCAGACGACGGTGTTGTCTGTCGGCTCTGTCGAGCCTGCGCCGGTGTTCATGCGACAGCCGCCAGGTCGGCGAACTTCGCGTACCGCTTCTGGAATGCGAGCTTGATGCCGTCGGTCGCGCCGTTGCGGTGCTTGGCGAGGATGACCTCGGCGATGCCGGCCGAGTCGGTCTCCTCCGGGTTGTAGTACTCGTCGCGGTAGACGAACATCACGAGGTCGGCGTCCTGCTCGATCGAGCCCGATTCGCGCAGGTCGGAGAGGATCGGCCGCTTGTCGTGCCGCTGCTCGACGGCGCGCGAGAGCTGCGAGAGCGCGATGATCGGCACGTCCAGGTCGCGGGCGAGCACCTTGAGCGCCCGCGAGATCTGCGACACCTCCTGCACGCGGTTCTCGGCGGATGTGCCGCTCGTCATCAGCTGCAGGTAGTCGATGATCACAAGCCCGAGATCCGGCTGGCGCAGCTTCAGCCGCCGCAGCTTCGACCGGATCTCCATCATCGTGATCGAGGCCGTGTCGTCGACGTAGATCGGCGCCTTCGCGAGCTTGTCGCACGCAGCCGTGAGGCGCGGCCAGTCGTCGACTGCGAGCTTGCCGGTGCGCAGCCGCTGCGACTCGACCTTGCCCTCGGAGCACATCAGCCGCTGCGTCACCTCCGACTTCGACATCTCGAGGGTGAACAGCGCGACCGGCCGCTCATGCCGCACCGCGACGTTCGCCGCCATGCCGAGCGCGAGCGCCGACTTGCCCATCGAGGGGCGCGCCGCGACGATGATCAGGTTGCCCGGCTGGAACCCTGCGGTCAGCCGGTCGAGCTCGCGGAAGCCGGACGCGGTGCCGGTGATGTCGCTGCCGGCCTCATAGAGCTTGGTGATCGTCTCGAACGACTCCTTGAGCAGCTCGTCGATGTGCGCGAACTCCGTGGAGACGCGCTGCTGCGACAGGTCGAACACGATCGACTCGGCGCGGTCGACGAGCTCGACGGTCTCGCCGGGGCGGTCGAAGCCGAGACGCGCGATGTCGTTCCCGGCGCGGATCAGCCCGCGCAGCGTCGACATGTCGCTGACGATGCGCGCGTAGTGCGCGGCGTTGGAGGCCGCGGGAACGAGCGCCGCGAGCTCGTGCACGCGCTCGGCGCCGCCCGCGCCGTCCAGGGTCGAGGTGCGGTCGAGCTCGTCGACGACCGTGATCGCATCGACCGGCTCGCCCTTGGCATAGAGCGCCAGAATCGCCTTGAAGATGTGGCCGTGGCTCTCCCGGTAGAAGTCCGCGGCGCTCAGGTTGGCGGACTCCGTGACCGCTCCGATCGCGAGCGGCGAGAGCATCATCGCGCCGAGCACGGATTCCTCGGCGTCGAGGTTCTGCGGCGGGACGGGCGCGGTCGAGAGTGTCTGGACTGGTGTGGCCATGTGGTCGGTAGTCAACCCGGCTTTGGTCATGCCTGAAAGGGTGTGGATAGCCTGCTTTCGGCTAGCAAAGATGCCCTCTATGCAGGCAGTATAGAACACCTGTTCGTCTCGCGATAGTGGACGAAACGGACGCTCTTTGCGGCAACTTTGGCGCAAGTTCCACAGGTGTGACCGGCCTGTGGACAGAAACGGGGACAGCCGTCCACAGGCCCGTGGAGAGCCTGTGGACGAAAGTTCACCAAAGAGTGCTTAGGAAGGTTCTTCGACGGACGCGTACCCGGCGTCGTCGTCTGCGGCCTCGGAGTCGGGCTCCTCTGCTGCAGCGTCTTCCTCGGCAACGATCTCGGCCTCGATCTCGGCCTCGGCAGCCTTGTGCTCGGCGGCCGCAGCAGCTTCCACTGCCTCGGTCTCGGCGCGCTCGGCCTCGGCGAGTGCGAGCAGTTCCTCCTCCGGAGGAAGCTCCTGGCCCTCGGGCGCCACGGCGACCTTCAGCTCGACCACGACGTCGGTGAAGATCTCGAAGGCGACCCGGTAGCGGCCGATGCGCTTGATCGTCTCCATGTCGAGCTTGCGGCGATCGACGCGGATCTTCTCCTGCTCCCACAGCCGGTCGGCGACGTTCGTCGCCGTGACCGAGCCGAACAGGGCCCCTGTCGGCCCGGCGTTCACGTCGAAGCGAAGCTCGACCGCCTCGAGCCGCGCCGCGATCGCGCGCGCCTCGTCCACCGACTGCGCGTTGTGCCGGGCCCGCTGGAGGTCGCGCTTCTCCAGCTCCTTGACGAGCGCCGGCGTGGCGACTTCCGCCAACCCGCGCGGGAGGAGGAAGTTGCGCGCGTACCCGCGGGCGACGTTCACGACCTCGCCGCGCAGGCCGAGGTGGTCGACGTCTGACTTGAGGATCACTTCCATTGCCACGCCGCCTACTTCTCGCCGATGTACGGGAGCAGGGCGAGCTCGCGGGCGCGCTTCACGGCGACGGCGACCTGGCGCTGGTGACGCCGGCACGCGCCGCTGATGCGCCGGGAGCGAATCTTCCCCTTCTCCGACACGTAGCGCCGCAGCTCGTTGACGTTCTTGTAGTCGACCTCGTCGATCTTGCTCTTGCAGAAGAAGCACGACTTGCGGCGGCCCGGCCCACTGGGCGCGTTGCGCTTCCGGCTGCCGCCTTCCTTGCGATCACGATCCGATTTCGGTGCTGCCAAATCCTTCTCCTTAGAACGGAATGTCGTCGTCGGAGCCCTGGAAGTCCGCGTCGGAGCCTGCCGACGCGCCCGCGGGCACGAACTGGTTGCCGCCGCCGCCACCGGCGGTCTCGCCGTCGCCGCGGCCGCCGAGGAACTGCACGGAGTCGGCAATGACCTCCACGGCCTGGCGCTTGGTGCCGTCCTGGGCATCCCACTCGCGCCACTCGAGACGACCGTCGATCGCGACCGGCCGGCCATTCGCGAGGTACTGCGCGCAGCTTTCGCCCTGATTGCCCCAAACAGTGATGTCGAAGTAATTCGGCTTCTCGGTCCACTCGCCGGTGGAACCGTCCTTGCGGCGCGTGTTGACCGCGATGCGCAGGCTGCAGACCGCCATGCCGGAAGGCGTGTGGCGCAGTTCGGGATCGCGGGTCAGGTTGCCGACGAGCACGACGCGGTTGATGTTTGCTGCCATTTCTCGCTCCTCTCCTACGGGTCGATCCAGGCTACTCCGCAGCCCCGTCGGTGTCATCGGCCAGGCGAGCGGTGTCGTCGTCGGCCGGGGCCGAGTGGGAGGCAGGCGCGCCAACCGGGATCTGCGATGGGGCCTTCGTGTTCGTCGAGCCCTTGACGCGGCGGAAGGCGCCGTGGCGCATCACACCGTCCGTGATCTTCAGAACGCGCGTGATCTCGGCCAGTGTCTCGGCCGGCGCGGTGAAGAGGAGGAGGTGGTAGACGGCCTCGCCCTTGTGATCGATCTCGTATGCGAGACGGCGGCGACCCCACGGCTCGTGGCCGTCCCAGGATCCCTGTGCTCCGTCGACAGAATCGCGGATGCGCTGGATGATCTCGTTCGCCCGCTCTTCAGCGAGTTCAGGGTCCAGCAGCAGCATGATTTCGTAATCGTTCAAACCCGAATTCTCCTTCCCATGGACTGAATCGGCCCCGCTTCCTGAACGCCGCTTCGGGGAGACGGCGCGACGAGCGGGACGAGAAGCGGCGGCAGTGTAGCATCGGCCCAATGAAGCGCCTGCTCGCTCTTGTGGCCGGTGGCCTGGGGCTGAGAGCGCTGCTCAGGAGGCTTTACCGCCCTGCGTTCTCGCCGTCACCGGCGGACGATCTGCGTGCCAAGCTCGCACAATCGAAGACGCAGCCGGAGGCCCGGCAGCCGGAGCCGGAGCAACTGCCAGAGCCCGAGCCGGAGCCGGAGCCGGAGCAGCACCCCGAGCCGGAGCCGGCTCAGCCGGAGACCGTCGAGGGGCGCCGCGCCGACGTCCACGCGAAGGCGCGGCAGGCGATCGACGACCTCGGCAAGCGCTAGACGCTCGCGAGCAGCTCGGCGCGCTCGACGGCTGTCAACTGCCGTAGTGGCGCACGAACGTCCTCGCGCATCGGAACGCCCTTCGCCGCGACGACTGCCTTCAGCGCCGCGTGACGCGGCCAGCGCTCGACGACGGCGCGGAGCTTGCCCGCGGCGGTCGAGTCGCCGCTCCGGACCGCCTCGACGACCACCTCGGGGAACGCCGCGGCCAGCCCCGACACGGCGCCGGCCGCCCCCGCGGCGAGCCCTTCGCCGATCAGCGCCTCGGCGCCGATGAAGACGTCGAGCCCATCGAGCAGATAGGGGGCGACCTTCGCGAACGGCGCGTCGCTCACCTTCATCCCCGCGACGTTGTCGACTACCTCGCGCAACCGCTCGACCACCGAGACGGGGATCGCGTAGCCGGAGGCCTTCTCGAGCTCGTAGACATAGAACGGCAGCGGCGCGCAGGCCCGTGCGGCCTCGACGAAGTGCGCGAGCAGCGCGTCGTCGTCGAGCGGGAAGTAGGGCGGCGCGATCACCGCGACCGCCTCGGCGCCGGCCTCCGCCGCATGCGCGGCGAGAGCAGCGGTGTCCGCCGTCGACTGCGCTCCGCAGTGGGCGAGCACGGACAGCGGGCCGGTTACGGCGTTTGAAATCGATCTTTTGCGCTCAGAGAAGGACAAGAGAATGCCTTCGCCCGTCGTTCCGTGGAGCAACACTCCGTCGACGCCGGCGTCTCTCAGGAACACGAGGTACGGCTGGAGAGCGTCGTCATCGACCTCGGCCCCGCTCGCGCGGAGAGGCGTCAGCGCGGCTGCGATTGTCCTGGGCACCGCGGCGATGCTAGTGACGCCGACGGCCCAGGCGTCGGATCTGCTCGACGTCAACGCGCAAGGAACCAGCCTGAAGGTTCACGGCGGCCTCGCTCTCATCGAATATCGCGCCAACGGAAAGGCGCGCCACGTTCTCGCCTGGGGCGCCATCAATGCCCGAACGCCGGAGTCGGGCCTCCCGCAGGTTCGCTTCAAGCACGACTACTCGGGTGGTCTCAAGCTCGAGCACCGCGCGATGTGGGTGTCGTTCAAGAACGAGTGCCGCCCCTACGACGGGCCTCCGCTCGTCTACCTCGTCACGGCTTGCAAGGCCCCGGACGGCTCGTACTGGGCTCTTCAGAGCTGGCAGCGCAACCTGCCGCATCGTGGGTGGGATACGTGGACCAGCGGGCAGCGCCAGTGGGAGCTTCGCCTCTCGCACTGGAACGGCGAGATGGCCCACCTCGAGCTCTACGCCGACTGGGCGTTCCACGGGGACGCCCACGACATCTTCGGGCGAATGACGTATGGCGGCGTGCCGGTGCACGGCTTCCACACGACGTTGAATGGTGAGCCGACGGACGCCTACGGGCGCAGCCTCTACATCGACACGTTCGACTCGGCGTACGGCGCCGGCTGGAAGCGCGAGACGTCGATCGTGTTCCGCAAGCCGAGCGGCGCGTTCTGTTACTCGTTCTGGCCGACGCACGACGTGTCGCTTCCCGGCAAGCCCGCACGGCCGGACGGTCACGGGACGACGTACCGCATCAGCGTCGTCGGCCCCGGCGTGACGCCGGACGTTTCCGCCGAGACGCTCGACCTCGGCACGTATGACCCGCAGGTCGAAAGGCAGCAGGACGTGCTCTTCACGAACGTGATTGCGGGCGACAAGTTCTGCTCGACCCAGCACTAAGCTCGGTGCACTAGAGGCCCTGCACGACCATGTCGAGCAATCGCTCGACGAGTGCGTGCGTCTTCTTCCGGTCGAGCGCGCGCAGCGGTCCGTCGATCAACAGCATCGAGACGCCGTGCACGGACGACCACGCGAGGAACTCCGCCCGCGGCCGGCGCTCCTTGGGCAGCGCGCCGGCGTCGACAAGCTCGTCCAGCACGGAGCCGAGCAGCTGGAACGGCGTCTGGCCGCTTGCTCCTGCGCGAGCCGGATCGTACGCCCCTTCGAGGTCGGTTGAGACAAACGCGGCGCGGAAGAGCCCTGGCTCCTTCAGGGCGAAGCGCACGTAACCGGTACCGACGGCCCGCAGGCGCGCTCGGGCGACGTCGGCCGGATCGCCCGTCGCCGGGACGGACGCGAGCTCGCGCTCGATCGCGACGGCGAGCAGCGACTGAGCGGCCGCGCACACGGCGTCGAGGAGCGCCCGGCGGTCGGCGAAGTGCCGGTACGCAGCGTTCGGAGCGACGCCGACGCGGCGCGTCGCCTCCCGCAAGACGACGGCGTTCGGGCCGCCGCCTCGCGCAAGCTCGGTGCCGGCCGCGATCAGCGCGTGGCGGAGATCGCCGTGGCGATAGGTGGTGCGTTTCGGCGGAGAGAGATCGGACATCGAGCCAATGTGGACGCTGTCCACTATAGAGGGTATGGTGCCCTCGACACCCAGCGACAAGGAGATTCGAACGATGAGTGAGCACGACCGCACACGCTGGCTTGCCCTCTACGTCCTCTGCGCCGGCAGTCTGATGATCGTCCTCGACATGACGATCGTGAACGTCGCACTGCCGTCGATCAGGACCGATCTCGGCTTCTCGGAGACGTCGCTCGCGTGGGTCGTGAACGCCTACCTGCTCACCTTCGGCGGGTTTCTGCTGCTCGGCGGCAGGCTCGGCGACCTCTTCGGGCATCGGCGGTTGTTCCTCATCGGCATCGCGCTCTTCACCCTTGCTTCGGCGGCGTGCGGTCTTGCCGGCTCGCAGAACTTCCTGATCGCGGCGCGCGCGGTGCAGGGCCTCGGCGGGGCGATCGCGTCGGCTGTGTCGCTGTCGCTGATGATGAACCTCTTCACCTCGCCGGCCGACCGCGCGAAGGCGATGGGCGTCTTCGGCTTCGTCGCCTCCGGCGGCGGCAGCATCGGCGTGCTCCTCGGCGGCGTGCTCACCGGCACGATCAACTGGCACTGGATCTTCCTGATCAACCTCCCGATCGGCATCGCCGTCGTGCTGTTCTCGCTGAAGCTGCTCCCGGCGGAGCACACCGTGACGCAGCCCGGTCGCATCGATTTCGCCGGCGCGATCACGGTCACCCTCTCGCTGATGCTCGCCGTCTACGCAATCGTCAACGGCAATCAGAAGGGTTGGACCTCGGGACAGACGCTCGGCCTGCTCGCCCTCGCCGTCGTGCT
>DATBDB010000001.1:0-5035 GCA_036270155.1 Gaiellaceae bacterium | reverse complement strand
GCGCTTGGCCGTTGTCACGCCGATCGAGCTGGTCCTGACTGATCGGTTTCCAGAGCTCGTCAATCGCCTGGATCGGGTCCACGGGGATCTGGTCGATCGGCAGCTCCAGGTGCTCCGACCAGAGACGCAACCGGGTCTGCGTGGCGAGCTCAGGGTTGTGAGTCACGACGTTCATCTCGGTGTCGTTGAACAGGGAGTGCTCGTTGAGGTTTGCCGAACCGATCGTGAGCCACGCGTCGTCGACGATCCCGATCTTCGCGTGGATGTAGACCGGGTCGGCGAGGTTGCCCAAACGTGCGTAGAGCGTGGTTGCGAGCAGACGGCCGGCGCCTGCGTCTCCGTCGATCAAGTGGCCGAGCATCCCCCGTGTGTCGTCTGCGCCGCTGTTCGGCTTCGCGGGCAGCAGCAACACGAGCCGGAAATCGGGGTGAGGCGGGTTCACGATCTTGTCGTAGAGCACCGCTTCGATTTCCGGCGACCACAGAAACTGGTTCTCGATGTAGATGAACCGTTCGGCGGCCGAGAGGGCCCGAACGTAGCTCTCGAGAACGCTGAAGGCCCCTCGCGGCATCGCGGTGTAGACGTGTTCCGGCACCGTTCGCACGATCTGCAGCTCGACGGTTCCCGCCGGCGGCGCGGGCTGGACCGGAGCGAGTCGTTCGCCGGTCACCTCGTGCCAGCGCAGACGGAAGTGCTCGGCGACATCGCCGACGGCGGGCCCTTCGATTCGCGCGGTGGCGTCGTGCCAGCCAACGCTCGCGCGCGGTATGTGCCTGCTCGTGTCATAGCGGTCGCCGGATTCGGACGTCAGATCGATCCCGCCCACGAAGGCCACGCGGTCATCGATCGTGATCGTCTTCTCGTGGTGGCAGTGCATCGGACGCTCTTTCGCATCGAGCGCGCACTGGATCCGCGTCTGCTTGATCAGCTGATCTCGCATCTTTCGAACGTCTCGCCGCGACGGCCGGAAGAGCGGCAGAGGAGCACCTGCCCAGACGAGCACACGCACGTCGATGCGCTCCGCGAGCTCGGCGAGCAGGTTCCGCAGGATGCGCGGCTCGTCGTCTCGCGTGAGCGCGAAGTCGGGAGAGAAGTGCCAGCCCGTCAGATGCACGTGTGAGCGCGCTCGGCTGAGCTCATCGGCGATCGCCGGCAGTGCCTGGGAGCCGTCGATCAGGATGTCGAGAGCGTTGGCCGAACGCATCGGAGGTTCACCGTCGGCCCAACCGCCCGCTGGAGGGTCGAGTGCGCCCTCCCAGCCGATCTTCGTCAGACGGCGCCGGTGATGGCTGCAGATCTGTTGGGTGATCTGCTCGCCCACCCAACACTCGGCCGGGAAGAGAACGCGCTTGAAGGTGCCCAGCGGATCGGGCCTGCGAGACGCGGCTACCGTCGCCCGCCCGTGGCGAGAGCACGCCTGCCATACCGGAGCGCACTCGCTCCGTGAATGCGGGCGGCTGCTCGAACATGCCGGCGCCGCTCGACCGGCAGGCGGCGCCAAAGGTCGTAGGCCGTCAGCGCGATGCCGAGGGGACCCAGACGGCGGAACATGAGCGAGCGGATAAGGAACATGAGCTTCGATGCCCAGGTGCGGCGCGCGCCAATCCTCGACAGCGGCCGGAGGCCCACGTGCTCGAGCGGACTTACCAAGCGGCAGCCGCTTCGCCGTCCACCGTCGCAGCGAGCGCAACGGCGACGAGCCCGGCGAAGGTCAGCTCGAACATCATCTGACTTGGGAGCATCCAGCCGACCACGCCGAGCTCTGCGCCCGCAGCCCAGAAGGCGGCGGTCGTCTGGCCGAGGAGAAGCAGCAGCGTGAGCGGGGTGCAACGCACCCTGAACGCGATCCAGACTCCGAGCGCGTAGGCCACCCCGAACAGGGTCGCGGCAACCCCGATATGCACCCAGTCGAGCGCGACGTCGAGGCTGTATGGAGTCAGCGGAATCGCCATCATCAGCACGAGGACAACGCCGAGGCCGCGTCGCAGAAGCCGGAACCACGGCGCGCGGGAGCGGACGGCCGTCAACGCAACCGCGGTCAGCACCACACAGCCCGCACAACCGAGAACCAGTGCGCCCGCAGTCTCCAGCTGAGTCCCGTAGTAGCTGACGCCGACCTTCAACGCCTTGTGGGACGGCTTGATCAGCCAGCAGCACGCCACCGTTGCGGCGAAGAACACCTGACCGAGGCCCAGGTACAGCGTAGGCGGAGGCACGAACCGAGGTACGCGCCTCACCGGGAACGACCCATGGCGATGCAGCGCGTGGACGGGGCCATGTCTCCTGATGCTCGGGACAACGGCCAGCAAACTCGCGGCCGCGGCTGATGGTCAGAGCGCCTGGTAGGCGACCTTGTACGCGGTGCCGATCTGGCGGCCCGACGTGACGATCAGCATCACGTGCGCGCGTTCCTTCGGGTTCCGGAACGTCGGCACGAAGTACTGCAGGTGGCCCTTGTCGCGCAGAACGCCCTCGATCACGCGCCCCTTCGGCCCGCCGACGACGAGCTTCACTTCCGGGCTCGGCCCGCGCGCAGCGGCGACCCCGACGCCGATCCCCTTCGCATCTGCGGGCATGGTGATCGGGATGTAGTGCGTGGACAGGCCGCGCACGACACGCGTTGGCGTCGTCGCGATCGACGGCGACGCCGTCAGCGTGTAGCGATTCGCCGGCTTGTAGCCCGCGCGGTAGATGTCGTACGAGAACCTCCCGAACGCGCTGTAGAGGCTCCCATGCACGCGCTTGCGCAGGATCTCGTCGAGCGGCCGTAGGCCGAGCTGGATCGGCTTGTGCACGAGCTCGTAGCCGTACAGGCGACCGAAGTACTCCGAGACAACGTGGTTGCCGAGCCCGAAGAGGAACCGCCAGAAGAGCGCGCCTCCGTAGCAGTGCACGCACCCGTTCGACTCGTCGTAGAGCGAGCGCCACGGCTGGTTCAACCAGGTATCGAGATACGAGAACGTCGCGGCATCGACGACCTGCGGGTACACGTAGGTCTGCATCGCGATGGCGCTGCCCTCCGCGGCCCAGTGCGGGATGCGGCCGTCCGGCACGTACGACAGCTGAAACTCGTGGAAGAGCTCGTGCGCAACCGTCTGCTGCAGGCTGCCGTGCACGGCGAGATGCGCCATGTCGAGCTGGTTGTCGATCACCATGAACGAGCCACCCTGCGAGACCGTTGTCGGCAACGTGATCCCGTAGACGCCGGGCGGCAGCGCCTTCACGTAGATGTCGAGCTTGGCGTCAGGGCCGGCCGAGTCGGGCAGCGGTCCCTTGAAGCCGTTGTGGGCGTACCAGAGCCACGCTTTGTTGGCCGCCGCGGCCAGCTTCTCGATGTAGTTCGGAACGCCGTTGTGGTTGTCGTCCTTCATGAAGCGCGGATGATCCGGGCCGGTCCGCGTGTAGTGGACGACGATCCAGGGCGACGCGACGGTTGCTTCCGCGGTCTTGTACGTCGGCCGCGGGACGAGCTTCGCGGCGCTCGCAGGCGCCGCGAAGACGATCGCCGACACGGCCACCGCCGCAGCAAGTACGTATTTCATCTCTGACCCCCAGTCGCGATTGCGAAGCGTAACCGACGCGCGTCAGGCGTACGGATACGGCTCGCCGGCGGATTCCGCCCACTTCGAGCCAGGGGTCCGCCTGATCGGGTCGGGATCGATTCCCCGCGCCTCTGCGACGGCCAGCGTCAGGAGGTGAAAGTGCACGATGTCGACCACGGGATGGCGCGTCGGGACGAGGGTCACCTCGCAACCGAGCTGCTCGAGTTGCGCCGCCGCGTCGTGCGCCCGTTCCTCCGCGCGCCCTTGGCCCTCGAGGACGTAGGCCCGGACGTGCTCGTCGACCGCGGCGAGGTGGCCGTGCATCAGTTCCTCGGTCAGGTACGCCGATGCGTCGACCCATGCCCCCTCGCGCAGCTTGAGGGCGGCTTCCTGCGCGGTCGGCCAGTCACGGCCCGCGCCGGTGATGATCACGCGCTCCTGCCCGAATGGCTGCACGTCCTGGAGCAGCGCCTCCTCGACCGCCGCGGGCAGCCAGTCGATCTCCTCGCCGTTCAGAGCGTCGATCGCGGCGACGGCGCTGGTGTAGCTCGCGGTGTGGCACCACGAGCGCTCGATCTGCGGCGCGCACACGATCACCTCGTCGGCGCGTTCGGCGAGCTCCGACTCCGGGTTCCCCGTCACGAGCCACACATCCCCGCCGAATGCCTGCTCGGCCTCCATCGTCAGCGCCGTCCCTCCCTCGTGCGAGACGCAGACCATGATGTCCGCGATCGGCGGCCGCAGTACGGCCTCGAGGGCCTCTACGGCCCACCCGCCGGTCTGCGCGGCGTGGAACGACGTGCCGCAGCCGGTGAAGACGACGCGCACGTCGGGCGGGAGCTGCTTGGACGCCGGCACCTGCCGTAGCCACTCGGGCTGCGCGAACACCGCACGACGTGTCTCTCCGGCCATAGCCCCTCTATACCATCGCTCGTGACTGGAGAACCAGAAGAGGAGACTCGCCGCATGAGCGTCTATGAGCGCCACACCCTGTCGAACGGCCTGCGCGTGCTGACCGCGCCGCTCGACCACGCACAATCGGTTGCCTGCTACATCATGCTCGCGGCCGGGTCCAGGTACGAGGACGCGTCGAACCGCGGCATCGCGCACTTCGCCGAGCACATGTTCTTCAAGGGGACCGAGAAGCGGCCGACGGCGCGCGACCTCTCGATGGAAGTCGACAAGATGGGCGGCGAGTTCAACGCCTTCACATCCAAGGAGTACACGGGCTACTACATCCGGTGCGCGGGCCAGCAGCGGGACACTGCGCTCGACGTGCTCGTGGACATGGTGCGCAACTCCAAATTCGACAGCGAAGAGCTCGGGCGCGAGAAGGGCGTGATCATCGAGGAGATGAACATGTACTTCGACACGCCGCGCGACTACGTCGGCTCGATGTACGAGGAGCTCGTGTTCGGGTCGAACCCGCTCGGCTGGGAAACGCTCGGCACGCGCGAGACGGTGACCGCCGCGACGCGCGAGACGTTCATGGA